>JBDLII010000040.1:0-14714 GCA_039714995.1 Pseudomonadota bacterium | reverse complement strand
TGAAGCAACGCCATAACATAGCCGGATGCGATAAAGTGTTGGAAAAAATCACTACTGCACTGGCTAATTTCGCTAAAGCAGCCACATCAAAATAGGAACGCTCGTAATAACGAATAGTCCCTACATTGACGTCGGCGATTTTTGCCGGCTGGCCAATTGTTACGTCCACAGTACCTCGAACACTGAATCCATCTCAATAGTATATGAATAATAATCCAAGTAGTTCAGGCTATCAGTATCCGCTATAGGCTGGTAGCCGTCTGTCTGACTTGGTCTGACACCGTCCGGAATGTGTACTCAGCGGCCTGTCGCGGCAACGCCTGATTTATCAATTCTCCTCATTGATTGGCAGGCAGTTCCTGCTCTGGTTCTTCACCTCAGCACATAAAAGCAGTGCTTTTATCTCATTTTTGCGACCGTTCAAAACATGGCGGGATATCCAGCTGCCCTCACTCAATTAGATGAGAATAAGACTTGATATTGGCTGTTTATGTGCTAATCTTTTTTTGTATCAGATGGAGGTTTTGGAATGAGGGGGCAGCGACTGTTGCCATCCATGACAGAGTAAAACTGCACTTCACATTCAATCCTGACAACCATTTCACAGAGGATGAAGATGAACCAATCAACTTCCACTCAACCCCGCGAAGAACAACACTCTCAGGAACAGGAGGCAGAGACTCTGGCCGTGTTCGAAAAACACGCGGATGCCTTTCTTCGGGGTGATATTGACGGGGTCATGGCGGACTTCGACTCCCGTTCAGTGGTCATTACTCCCGACGGCGTGTTTGATGATCTGGCAGCGATACGCGCACTCTATACGGCGCTGCTGGATGAATTTGGCTCCGTGATGGAGGGAGACTCGAGCTTTGAACTGGACAACAGGCACGTCAAGGGCAACCTGCTTTGGGTTCAGTGGCATGCCGAGACGTCGAGGAACCGCTACCCCTTTGCCACAGATACCTTTTTGATCGAAAACGGCTGCATTCACAGGCAGACAATCACCCCGCTTGTGGAGCCCAAGACATGATCGCAAAGGCCGCTCGACAAAACAGAGTGGCGTCACAAAAGAGCAACTCGTGGCGCTCGCTTCTTCCTCCGGGTTCTGATGAGGGCTGTTTCCCCAACATACATCATTCACCATCCTGCATCGATGGAGCACAGTGGCCAATGGAGATCATCGTTTTTTTCGTCTGTCCGCTGCGTGCGTGGTTTGTTGTTACCTTTATCAGGTAGGTCTCAGATTTTAGCAAGCAGCCAGTCCATCCGCCTGTTGCTGAGAACGCGCTTCAGGAAGGCGAACAGATGGGTCGGGAAGGTGACAGGATAGCGGATTTTCGGGCGTTTGCTTTCAAGTGCGTGCACCACCTTGTTCAGCACGGCTTCCGGCGGCAGGGTGAATGGCGCTGCGTCACCCTCTTTCTTCAAGCGTGAGATCATTTTCTGATAAGCCTCGTGGTGAACGCTATGGTCGGCATCGATATTTTCGATGAACTTCTGATAGGCGTTGGCGCGAAAACGGCTGCGGATGGGACCGGGTTCGATCAGGCTGATATGGATGCCGCTGCCGCGAAGCTCCAGGCGCTGGGTGTCGGCGAGCCCCTCCAGGGCGAACTTGCTGGCATTATAAGCGCCACGGTAGGGCATGGCGGCAAATCCCAGGATCGAGCTGTTGTGGATGATGCGGCCCTCATTCTTCAGCCGCATGACGGCAACGGCAAGCCGGGTCAGTTCATGCCAGCCGAACAGGTTGGCCTCGAACTGGCTGCGCAGCGTCTCACGGGTGAGATCTTCCACGGCGCCCGGTTGTCCATAGGCGCCATTATTGAAGAGCGCATAGAGTGAACCGCCTGTACTCTGCATGACATGGTGAAAGGCGGCGTGGATGCTGTCACTGTCGGCATAATCGAGATAGCAGGCGGAAACGCCGTCACTCTCAAGCCGTTCAATATCCTGCTGCCGGCGGGCAGTCGCGAATACCTTGTAGCCGCGTTGCTTCAGGCCAAGGGCGACGCAGCGGCCAATGCCGCTGGAGCAGCCGGTGATGATGATGGATCTCGGTTGCATCTTTTCCCCTGCCTATGGATTAACCTTGATATTGCACTATAACAGCTCCCTAATACGTTACAAATTGTGAGTCTTTGCCTGAACAAATCGCTATGTCGCCGCAGAAATAAGTCTATAATTATCATTGCATTTATACTAGGCGAGGTGACCTCTCCATAGCTCCAGACAGTGCTTGAATCTGTACTGGATTATGCTTGGGAGCGAAGCGCATCGAATACGCATGATGCGCTTGGTCTGCATGGACGTAGGTCAGGGGCGTCAGCAGGGCCTGGAAGCTTCGCAAGCTCGGCGCATCCTATGGTGTGTTGATTGCACGGGTAGGTTGAGAATTCACTTGGCGAACAGCCGCGGGTAGAGATCATGAGTGATACCGAACACCAGAAAGATCTGATCGATCCATTCGGGCGGAAAGTCGAGTATGTGCGCCTCTCCGTCACCGACAAGTGCAACATGCGCTGCTTCTACTGCATTCCCAGGGGATTCACCGATTTTGAGGAGCCGGAGAACTGGCTGACCTTTGATGAGGTGGAGCGACTGATGGGGCTCTTTGCCGACCTGGGTGTCAGGCGGGTGCGGCTCACAGGCGGAGAGCCGCTGGTGCGCCGCAATCTGCCAGAACTTTCCGCCAGGCTCTCTGCCATCCCCGGCATCGAGGATCTCTCGCTGAGCACCAACGCCTCTCTGTTGAGCGACCATGCGTATCGCCTGAAGGAGGCGGGTATTACCCGTATTAATGTCAGCCTCGATTCACTGCAGCCGCAGAGGTTCAAGGAGATCACCGGCGGCGATCTGCAGCAGGTGCTCGATGGCTTGCAGGCCGCCAAGCGCGCAGGCCTCAGCCCGGTGAAAATCAATGTCGTGGCAATGAAGGGGCTCAACGACGATGAGTTTGAGACGATCGTCGACTACTGCCTGGAGAATGACTTTACACTCCGCTTTATCGAAACCATGCCCGTGGGATCAACAGGAAAGGATGCAACGGACCACTACTATGATCTGCAGCTTCTCAGGGAGCGCCTGGAGCGACGCTACAAACTGGTTCCCGGCATGATGCCCGGGGGCGGTCCGGCGCGCTATTTCCAGGTTGAAGGCACGGAACTGCGCATTGGTTTCATCACTCCCATTTCGCAGCACTTCTGCGAAACCTGTAACCGCGTCAGGGTTTCGGTCGATGGCACGCTCTATCTCTGCCTCGGCCAGAATGACAAGGTCGAGCTGCGCCCGCTGTTGCGGGATGGCTCGAGCGACGAGCGGATCAGGGAGGAGATCGTTGCTGCGCTGGCGATCAAGCCGATGCGCCACGAATTCAGGGACGAACCAGGCCAGATCGTCAGGATCATGTCGCAGACAGGCGGTTAGGGAAGCGCTTTGACCAGGTCGAGCACCTCTGCTGCATGCCCCTTGGGCTTGATGTCATAGAGGGCATGCTGAACGACTCCCTGCTTGTCGATGATGAAGGTTGAACGAAGAATTCCCATCTTCTTTTTTCCATGCGCCTCTTTTTCGCGCCAGACACCATAGGCTTCGCACAGGACGCCGTAGATATCGGCCAGCAGGGTGATGCTCAGTCCGTGTTTGTCGCGGAAGTCTCCATGGGTGTAACAGCTGTCCTTGCTGACGCCGAAGATGTGGGTGTCAAGTTTCTCAAACTCATCATTGAGATCGGTAAACTCCAGCGCCTCCAGGGTGCACCCCGGGGTATCGTCCTTGGGGTAAAAATAGAGCACCAGGTTTTTCCTGTCTTTGAATGTTTCGAGCCGGGTCATTTCGAGGTCGACATTGGGGGCCTCGAAATCCGGAGCGATGTCACCGGGTTTCAGCATGGTGTCTCCTTAGAGTGGTTGATTGTTCTGATCTGTTTGATTTAGATCAAGTTTATACCAAATTGCAACGGCTGCAGAAGGAATATTCAGCGGCGGTTTGACCGCGTGATGTCGTACAGCGTATCACTCCCGCTTGGCATCAAAGCCGTAGGGGGCGGGATCGACCTCCGGCTCTCTGCCGAGGATCAAATCCGCCACCAGTTTTGCCGATGCAGGCGCCAGCACGACGCCGTTGCGGTAGTGTCCGGCATTGATGAAGAGGTTGTGATAGGCGGGATGGACGCCGATATAGGGGATGCCGCCGGGGGCGCAGGGGCGCAGCCCCGCCCAGTGGTGCTCGATGGGGCACTTCGCCAGTACGGGATAGAGGTCGACGGCGCACCGGCGGAGCATCGCGGCTGCCTCTCGGGTCGTCTCCTTGACAAACCCGGTATGCTCGAGGGTGCTGCCGAACAGCACCCTGCCATCCCGGCGCGGCACCGTGTAGTGGTTGTCCCACAGGGTGATGCGCTTGACCGTGCCGGGTTCCGTCCTGAACAGCAGCATCTGACCGCGTACCGGTTCAATCTCCGGTTGCGGCATGCTGTCTCGCAGCATGTCCGCCGCCCAGGCGCCGCTGCAGACGAGGATGTTGTCCGCGGCGTAGTGTCGCTCAGCTGTTCGCACGGCAGTGATGCGGGCGCCCTGGTGCTCGAATCCCGTGACGGCGCTATCGGTGATGAAGCTGGCGCCGAGAATTTCGAGTTCGCTGTGCAGCGCCTGCATGAAGCGCGGATTTCTGACCTGGGCAACCCGGGGAAGCCACAGTCCGGTATCAACCGGGCTCTGCAGCGTCGTTTCGATGTCATGCATCTGCCGTCGGTCGAGCTGCTGCAGATCGGCCTGCCACTGCCGGGACCACTGGCGGGCTGCCTGGGTTTCATCAGGCGCCAGGATCAGGAGTCCGCTGTTGAGGTATTCGGGGTCGATGCCGGTGTTCTCATGCAGTTGTCCGGCCAGCGCCGGGTAGACCTTCTGGCTGTTGCTGGCAAGCAGATTGACCGCATCAGCGTAGCGCCAGGGATAGAGTGGCGAGACGATGCCGCCGCCCGCCCATGAGGATTCACGCCCGGGTTGCCGCCGGTCGATCAGCGTCACCTGCACCCCGGCAAGCAGCAGTTCACGCGCGCTCATCATGCCGCTGATGCCGGCGCCGATTACGAGAGTATGCATCAGCGCTACCCGGCTTTAGTGGATGAAGCCTGTTTGGCCAGCTGGCGCAGGTTTTTCGGTAGCACAAAGACGATATCCTCGCGGGCGCCCATGTTGTCTACCACCGATTCCGCGCCGAGTGACTGTAGACGCGTGACGACATCGGATACCACAACTTCGGGCGCAGAGGCTCCCGCGGTGACGCCGATCATTTTGATTCCATGCAGCCACGCGGGGTCGATGTCATCAGGGCCGTCGATCAGGTAGGAGACTCTGCCCTGCTTCTCGGCCAGTTCCCGCAGGCGATTCGAGTTGGAGCTGTTGGGCGAGCCGACCACCAGGATCAGGTCGCATTCACGGGCAAGCTCCTTGACGGCATCCTGGCGGTTTTGCGTGGCATAGCAGATATCATCCTTTTTCTGCCCGGTGATATTCGGGAATCGCCTGCGCAGCGCAGCGATCACTTCGGCGGTATCATCGATCGAGAGGGTTGTCTGGGTCACGTAGCCGATCTTGTCCGGGTTTTTGACTGTCAGTTTCTCAACATCCCCGGGAGTCTCGATCAGCAGTATCTCCCCCTCCATCTGCGGGCATCGATACTGGCCCATCGTGCCCTCGACTTCAGGGTGTCCCTTGTGGCCGATCAGCACCACCGAGTCGCCGTTTTTGCAGTGGCGGACCACTTCCATGTGCACCTTGGTCACCAGCGGGCAGGTGGCGTCAAACACCTGCAGCTGGCGCGTTTCCGCTTCATTCTTGACGTCCTGCGCCACGCCGTGTGCAGAGAAGATCACCGTCTGCCCGTCCGGGATGTCATCGAGACTGTCGACGAACACGGCGCCGCGCTCCCTGAGACTTTCGACGACGAAGCGGTTATGGACCACTTCATGGCGGACATAGATCGGAGGCCCGATCAGATCGAGCGCCGTGTCGACAATTTCGATGGCGCGGTCGACGCCGGCGCAGAATCCCCTGGGATTGGCGAGCAGCAGTTTCATGCAGACGCCTCGGGTTGAGCCAGCTGTGACAGGATACGCCGCAACGCAGGGACAGGCAGCTTGAAGTTGTCTGCATGCCGCAAGGCGCGCTGCAGCCGTGAGGGAGCGCTGCGCCCCATGCACTGGTGTTCAGTGTCGCCGTCGATCGCACTGACCATGGCGTTGATCAATGCCTGCTGGTCATAGTCATGACCGGTCATCGCCTGTTGCAGTGCAATGACATCGGCGGCGACTTCCCGCGCCAGTTGTTGATGCCGGTTCCACAGCGTTCCCGTCGTGCCGCCGGTAATGAGTCCGGCGATGTTGGTCGTCAGGATGTAGAGGTTTTTCACCACCAGTTCGAACTCCAGCTGCTCACTGGTTGCAAGCATCCTGACGGGTATGTTGATTGCCCCCAGGGCGTCATGCAGCAGTTGGGCGTTTGGCCCGAAGACCGGCGACGGGATGATGACCCTGGCATCCTGCCCCGGCTTCTTTTCGAACCACACGGAGATCACGGTCGGATCATCGAGATGGGCGAAATCTCTTGGCAGCAACTCATTTTGCAGCAGCGCCAGTTGCGATTTCCAGCCTGGAGGGATCTGTTTCAGCACGGCCTGAAGGTCTGTTTCCGCCACGGCGACCAATACGACCGCCGGAGCCTCGATCTGCCGTGACAATGCCGCCAGGTCAGTGTTGCGTGTAGCGGGATAGACCGGGTGGCCCAGGCGCAAAAAGCCGCGTGCAAAGGTGCCGCCCATTTCGCCGATGCCGATGATGATAACGGGTGCTTTCATGGAATCCACTTCTGTTCAGGGACTCCCTGCTGCTGGTTGACATGGCGGGCCAGAACAAACAGCAGATCAGAGAGACGGTTAAGATAACGTAGCAACAGGGAGTTTACCTCTTCCTGGCGGGCAAGTCGCAATGCTTCGCACTCTGCCCGTCGGCACAGAGTGCGGGCATGATGCAGTGATGCGCCTGCGGGGGAGCCACCCGGAAGGATGAAATGCGTCATGCGCGGCAGGCCAGCATCGTAGTCATCAATCCACGCCTCTACCCTGGAGAGATGGGTTTCCGACAGATGAATATCTGTCGCCAGCGCCAGTTCAGCGCCGGCGATAAAGAGCTGTTTCTGGATACTCCCGAGTTTTTTTTTCAGATCATCGCCGGCCAGCTTGGAGTGGACGATTCCCAGCACGGCATTGAGTTCATCCACGGCGCCCATCGTCAGGAAGCGTTGATCGGTTTTCGGACGGCGCTCGCCGTTGGCAAGCCCGCTGCTTCCCTGGTCACCTGTACGGGTGTAGATACGGGATTTCTTCATAGGGCGGGCAGGGTTTTGTCCGGATTGAGGATATTATGCGGGTCGAACTGGCGCTTGATGCGGTGCATCAACTGCAGCGCGACCGGGTCGAGTTCTGCGGCGATGTCATCACGTTTGACGATGCCCACGCCATGCTCTCCGGAGAGCGTGCCCTGCAGTTCGAGCACCAGCGAAAACACCCCGGCAAGGCAGGCTTCGGCGCGTTTCGCCTCCTCCGGGTCATCCGGATTCGTCAGCAGGTTGACGTGGATATTGCCGTTTCCTGCATGCCCGAAATTGACGATCCGTATGTCGTGCTGCTTCGCCAGATGCTCCAGCCCCTCGATCAGGCGAGGCAGCTGTGAGATCGGCACCGCGACATCTTCATTGATTTTCTTCGGTGCGATATTGCGCAGCGCCGGCGAGAGCGCCTTGCGGGTCTTCCACAGCTGCTCGACCTCCTGTGGTGAAGCGGCAGTGCGAATCCCGGTGCAGCCTTCGACCCTGGCGGCGGCCGCCACCTGGCCGGCGGCCTCGTCAATGGCATGCTCCATGGCGTCGACTTCGATCATCAGGATGGCGCCGATTGCGGGGTCCAGCTGCAGGCCGGAGAAGTTGCGCACCATCTGCAGGGCGGCGCTGTCCATAAACTCCAGCGCACAGGGAGTCACCGGTTGTGACATGATTGCTGCGACGCCAGCTGCTGCGGCATGGATATCCCTGTAACTGGCGCGCAGCGTGCGCTTGCTTTCGGCGGTCGGGGTCAGCTTCAGGGTCGCTTCGGTAATCACTGCCAGGGTCCCCTCGGAACCGATCAACAGGCGCGTCAGATCATAGCCAACCACCCCCTTGGTGGTGAGAGAGCCCGTGCGGAAGGTCCTGGCATCACCGCTGACCGCTTTCAGAGCCAGGGTATTCTCTCTCGGTGTACCGTATTTGACGGCGCGGGGGCCGGCTGAATTGTAGCCAAGATTGCCGCCGATGGTGCAGATTGCTGCACTGGTCGGATCCGGGGGCCAGAAGAATCCATGTTGTGCGACGGCCTGCTGCAGTGCGGCATTGGTGATGCCGGGCTGAACCGTGGCGGTGCGGTTGACGGGATCGATGTCGATAATCTGCCGCATGCGTTCAAAGGAGAGCACCACGGCGTGCTGCAGCGGAACAGTGGCGCCGGTGGTGCCTGTGCCGCTGCCGCGGCTGACCAGCGGCGTCCCGGCTGCGTGGCAGACCTCGACGATGTTGCGCACCTGTTGGTGCGAGGAGGCATAGACAACCGCGCCGGGCTGCGCCTGCAGTCGGCTGTTGTCGTAGCCATAGGGCCAGCAGTCGGATGCTTGCGTCAACAGGGAGTCACTGCCGGCGGCCTGGGCAAGACGTTGCAGAAAATCGGCCGAAACAGCGCCTTTGTCGATGTGATCCTTCTCAATTCTCATGTTTTTATTCAATATATTCGAAGATCTCTATGACCTTTCTGACGCCGCTGATTCCACGAACGTGCTCGACGACGGCAGGACCCTCTTCGGCAGTCACCAGGCCAAGCAGGTAGACGTTGCCGCGGGTGGTCGAGACCTTGACCCGGGTCGGGTCGAATCCGCTGACGCTGACTTGCCACAGTGATGTCTTGATTTGAGCGGTCAGCGCAGAATCCTTGCCGGCTTCCATGTGATCAGCGCCCGGAGCCACTTCAATCTCGTTGTAGATGGCCTTGACCTTGGGTTGAAGGCTGATCAGCCGGGCAAACCCGGTTGCCAGCTCACTGCGCTCCGCCTGGCCATAGAGCAGCACGCGGCGGTTGAAACTGGTGACATGAATGCGCGAATGCGCGGAGATTTCCGGGTGGTTGTGCAACGTGTATCTTGCGCGCAGCTTGATCTCCTGGTCATCCATGACTGCATCAGTGGAGCGTCTGTCGTGCAGTGTCGAGGCGACGGTTGCCGTGGTTGCAACGATGGCGGCGCTGCAGCCTTCGAGCAGCGGCATGGTGATGAGAGCGGCAAGGCTGACGGGCAGCAGGCTTCTGCGGAAAAGTTGCATGTTTCGGACAGGCGAGGGGTTTCGCTGGCTTCCCCTAGGAAACCGCTTCAAAGGCATTTTGAATCCACTCGATTTTCACTTCAGGATGGGCGACGATGGCTACGACATCAAAGCGGCAAGGGCTATCACAGCGATGTTGCTGCAGATAGAAATCTGCAGTTCGCGTCAGGCGTCTCCGTTTGGTGTGACTGATAGTTGCAGCAGGGGATCCATAGTTGCTGTTTTTCCGGTAGCGGACCTCGACGAAAACGAGATGTCCGTCGTGCATCATGATGAGGTCAATCTCGCCCATGCGGCACAGGTAGTTGCGGGTGATCAGTTTGAGTCCCTGCGATTTCAGGTGCTCCAGTGCATATTGCTCGGCTCGCCCTCCCGTCTCCCGGCTGGTCACTGTTGAGCCACCGGATTAGCTTTTTGGTGCGTGTTGAGTCGGGGAGCCGTCCTTGTAGTGGAGCCACAACATATCGCGCCTGATGACGCCGTTACTGTCAAGAGTGAGGTCACCGGTTGCGCCCTTGATGGTCTTGCCCCTGCTGATATCGCCTGCATGCAGCGCCAGCAGCATGGCGTCAATGCCGAAGGCATAAAATTTGGCGAGCCCGGGGTTGATGTCGCCGCCTGATTCGATCTCCTGATAGGTGGGAATGGAAGCAGGTGTTGCGCCAGGGACTGTCCAGCGCAATACCGGAATCCAGACATTCTCAAAATCGCTGTCCTTGCTTCCGTAGAGGCGCCTGTCATAGGCGGTTGAAGAGACGTAGGCCGCGGTATCCGTGCCGCCTGCAAACAGCAGCTGTGCCCTGATCTGCCGCGCCTTGCTGGGTTTGGCAACGATAAAAACGGCGTCAGCCGGGTTTTGCATCAGCGCCTTGGCCATCTCTTCGAATTTACCGCTCTCCTGTGCATAACGCTGGTTGCCGGTAATGACGCCTCCGAAAGAGCGCCAGCGTTGCTGAAAACCCTGTGCGTAGCGTTTTCCCCAGCTGCTGTCCGGGTAGATCAGCGCTGCACTACGGTGTTCGTCCGCCCAGGCCTTCTCCGCGATCATCTCTCCCTCGGCTACCGGCGAGAGGCTGAACTGGTAGACTCCCCGTGGAGAGTAGTTGCTCGTCTGGTTCAGGGTGATGGTCGTGGTATCGGGGCTGCTGCCGGAGACCACCTTGCCGACGGCGTCCTTGCTCAGCGGGCCGAGAATCATCGCTGCTGCTTCTGCCTGCTGGATAGCGCCGTTAATTTCTCCAGCACTGCTGTCGATGTAGCGCAGGGTAGGCCGTTTTCCCTCTGGCTGGCGGGCATGGACGGTATCGATCCCCTGGCGAACGGCAGATGCAGCACTGGCATAGACCCCTGAAGTGGGCAGCAGGACGGCAATTTCTCCGCTCGTTACATTCGAGGTAACCCTGGCTTCATTGGCGAGCGCCATCCTGATGCGTGATGCGGAAACCTCGTCGTCAGCTCGCTGGTAATAGATCAGGGAGCGCTGCAGATATTCGCTGCGCTGCTTGCCTCTGTTTGAACGCGCCAGGTTCTCGTACAGGTAGGCGGCGCCAGCATAGTCCCCCCTGTTCGCCAACGTCTCGGCGCGATCCGATCTGGCCTTGTCAACGCCGAATCCAAAGGTGTCCAGTCCCATTGAAGAGCACCCGCTCAGCGTCACTGACAGGGCAACAACTGCTGCGGGGAAGAGTTTCTTTAGTGGTAGCATAGTATCAACACCAGAATTGATTCAATCACTGCAGCAGTATCCGGAGAGAGGGGCAGGATGTCAATGCAAACAGGCGCTCTTTATGTTGTTGCCACCCCGATCGGCAATATGGGGGATATCACCCGGCGGGGCGTCGAAGTGCTGCAGCAGGTTGATCTGATAGCCGCCGAGGATACGCGGCATACTGCAGGATTGCTCTCTCGCCTCGGCATAGACGCCAGGACCATTTCGTTCCATCAGCACAATGAACGGCAACGTTCACAGCAGCTTGTCGAGTTGTTGCTGGCCGGGGAGGATGTTGCGCTGGTGAGTGACGCGGGAACCCCGCTGATCTGTGATCCCGGCTACCCCATCGTCACTGCCTGTCGGGAGCGGGGGATCGCGGTGATTCCAGTGCCTGGCGCCAGTGCAGTCATCGCCGCCCTGTCCGTGTCGGGATTGCCAACCGATCGTTTCTTGTTCGAGGGCTTCTTGCCGCGCACGCGGTCAAAACGCCTGAAGCGCTTGCGGGAGCTGGCGGATTTCTCCTCGACGCTGGTCTTTTACGAATCCTCTCACCGTATCCTGCACACCCTGGAGGATATGTTGACGCAGTATGGCGAAGATCGCCGTGTCGTGGTTGCACGTGAACTGACCAAGCAGTTCGAAACCATCATCGATCTGCCGCTTGGCCGCTTGCTGCAGGCAATGACTGCGGACGCGAACCAGAGGCGTGGTGAGTTTGTGGTGATGGTAGCCGGCAGTGAGAGCAGGGTTAAGGATAATGCCTCACTCATGCCCCTGCTGCAGGCGCTGGTGGAAGAGATGCCGCCCAACCAGGCGGCAAGAGTTGCCGCACGCATCAGCGGCCGGCCAAAGCGTGAGCTCTACCAGCTGCTGACCAGGATGAAAACCCGGACAGACTCCGAATAAATCGCTTTTCCCGTCATTGCGAGCGTAGCGCGGCAATCTCGTCTTTCTACAATCAACGGGTTGGAGATGATAAATTACATCCTTGTAATTTACCCTTCGGGTCGCGCCGCCTGGCGCGTTCAATGTTGCTCCGGGCAAAATTAGTGCTTTGTCGCGACGCTTCTCGCAATTACGATTCGAACAGTGCCTCCCTAGCTGCTCACCTCGATGCGGCGCGGCACCTGCGGTGCTGTCTTGGGCAGCACGACTTCCAGTACGCCATTCTGGCTGGATGCGCTGATGTTACCGGCATCGACGCTGTCCGGCAGGGAGAAGCGTCGAATGAAGACGCCGTGAGAGCGCTCCAGGCGCTTGTAATCCTTGCCGCTTTCTGTGGATTCATGTTTGCGCTCACCCTTGATGGTCAATACGCCCTGCTCCATCGAGACCTCGATCTCGTCTGCGTTGACTCCGGGGATGTCCGCATGAATCAGAAAACGTTCATCCTCCTCCTTGATGTCAACTGCGGGACACCAGTCGCTGCCTTCAACCAGGCTGGTGTCGTCACGCCCCGAGGGCGTGTTCAGCAGTCGTCCCATTTCATCGTGCCACTGGTCGAGCAGGTTCCACGGGTTTCGTACTAGCATATTCATGTTTCACTCCGATTTAATCGCTTGTTACAAAATATATAGAGCATATTTGGCAGAAATCAAGGGTGGTAACCCGGCAGGATTGGAGATTGGAGTGAAGGTTCCTCCTGGTCGGGAAAGCTGCTGCATACCGCCTGGTTCAGGGCGTTGTGCAGATGCGGATGATTTCAAGTTGACGCATCCTCCTTTGTGGCGTAGTTTTGATCACCGATCAGTTACCAGACTGCGCCGGTGAGCAACAGGACTATGTCAGAATCTCCACTCCCAGTTACCCAGATTGCCACGCTGACCGAGGTCAGGGGGGATGGCATGGATGCACGTGTCGTTGATGAATACGCCAATGACAACCCTCTTATCAAGGTCGGCAATGAGGAGATCCTGGCCGGTCATCTGGGCTCCTATGTGGCGATCCGGCAGGGCGACATCAGTGTCCTGGCGCTGGTGCACAAGATGTGGGAGCGGGATCGCGTCGACAGCAAGGGACGAAACTATACGGCCCGCTATATTGCGGTGATTCCTGTCGGTGAGATTCAGCAGAACGGCCAGTTCATCCGTGGCGTCAGGCACTATCCGACGCCGGGAGCGAAGGTGTTTGCTGTCGGCTTCGACGAGATCAATGCGATTTTCTCCAAATTCAGGGATTTTGAGTTCTACATCGGTCAGTTGGCTGCCAAGAAGGATTACCACGTCAGTCTCGATCCACGCGCACTGTTCGGCCGTCATTTCGCGATCCTGGGGCAGACGGGTGCCGGCAAAACCTGGACGGTAACCAGCCTGATCCAGCATACACTGAAGGCCATGCCCAAGTCCCATATGATCATCCTGGATCTGCACGGAGAGTATTGCTGGAGCGATGAGCAGGGCGTCAGGCACACCGCTTTTCCCCCTGACAAGGTTAACTATATCGATGCGCGTGAACTTGAGATGCCCTACTGGGTGATGAGTTATGCGGAACTGATCGATCTGTTTATCGACCGCTCCGATCCGGGGGCCACAACGCAAATCGCATTCATGCGCCAGGTGCTGCAAACGCTGAAGAGCAAGGAGTCCAAAGCGATTGGCTTGCAGGCGGTGTCTGTTGACACCCCTATCTACTTTTCCCTGGTGGAGTTCTACCAGCTCTTCAAGGCGGCAAACGAGGAGAGAAAGGAGTTCGGCAAGGTCAAGGGGGCATTGTTCGGCGAGTTCGACGAGCTGCTTGTCAGAATGGAGAGCCGTTTCAATGACGTACGTTATGATTTCCTGCTCAAGCCGAAAAAACGCACCACTTCGGCAAGCCTGGTGGATCTGCTGCGGGATTTCGTCGGCCTGGGCAGCAACAGGGCCAATGTCACGATCATTGACCTGAGTTCGGTGCCAACCGATATTCGCCCGGCAATCTCGGCCGAGGTGGGGCGCCTGGCCTACGAGTTTAACTACTGGAATCCGCGGCGGCATGATTATCCCATCACCCTGATCTGTGAAGAGGCGCACGCCTATATTCCACGGGAAAAGGGGGGGCAGTTCGAGGGCACCAAAAAGATGATGGAGCGGATCGCCAAGGAGGGGCGCAAGTATGGCGTCTCTATCGGGGTGGTCAGTCAGCGGCCGACCGAACTCTCGGAAACCATGCTTGCGCAGTGCAGCTCGTTTATCTGTCTGCGGACAACGAACCCTGACGATCAGGCCTATATCCGGGCGATGGTGCCGGAAGCCGAGGGGGATTTGACCGATATACTGACCTCGATGGGACGAGGCGAGGCCCTGGTGCTCGGAGAAGCGGCTCCGATGCCGACGCGTGTCCAGGTCTATTGGCCTGATCCGGAGCCGAGGAATACCGACGTGGATTACTTTACCAGCTGGCGTGAGGGCCTGGACGATCTGGATGTCGGGAGCATCGTCGATATGTGGCGCACGCAAACACATAAGTAAATTTGCAGTCAGAAGTCAGGAGTTGGCAGGCGTCTCAACCATATTGCTGCAAACTGAAGGCTGCCAACTCTCCTTTTCTGTCGACTGTCGATTTCTGACTTCCAACTTTTTTCTTGCTTATTGACGCTCCAGCCGCTATCTTGGATGTGGGAGTCGGCC
>JBDLII010000039.1:0-14842 GCA_039714995.1 Pseudomonadota bacterium | reverse complement strand
GATGACATCTCCTCAGTCAGGCAACTGATTGATCACCTGCAGGGCCGCGGAGAGCCCTGGAGCAGCGAATTTGCCAGCGGCAGGGTGCTGGTGGCGGTCAACCAGGAGATGTCCAACTTTGACAGCACCATCAAGAATGGCGATGAGATCGCGTTCTTCCCGCCAGTAACGGGTGGATGAACCAAATTTTTATCATATCTCTCGCAAAGACGCCAAGCACGCCAAGTAAAATCTTTGCGGTCCTGGCGTCTTGGCGAGAAAAAATGATTTCTTTCATGCCTCACCAGTCTGAGATGCAGCCTCGCTAGGATTTCATGAACCTGTTCACTGGATGATTGGAGATTCAACAATGCCCAGGATAAGCGTTCAGGAGGCGGACTTCGATGTCAGCCGCGAGTTGCAGAGGCTCTGCGACGGACGCACCGATATCGGCGCCACCGTCTCGTTCGTCGGCCTGGTCAGGGATATGAATCTCGATGACTCGGTCGTGGCCATGGGGCTGCAGCACTACCCCGGAATGACCGAGAAGGCGTTGCAAAAGATCGTGGTTGAAGCGGCGCAGCGCTGGGAGGTGCTGGATGCAACGGTCATCCATCGCGTCGGTGAACTCACTCCTGCTGAGCAGATCGTGCTGGTGTGCATTGCCAGCACGCACCGGCACGACGCCTTCGAGGCCTGCTCCTTCATCATGGACTACCTCAAGACGCGGGCGCCCTTCTGGAAAAAAGAGGTGCTGGCGGACGGTTCATCGCGCTGGGTCGATGCGCGCGACAGCGACGATAACGCCGCCGATCGCTGGAAAGAGTAACCCCATTCGAATCGCGGTCAGAAGACCGCTCCTACATCAGTGACGGAAATCATTGTAGGAGCGGTCTTCTGACCGCGAAATGCAGCCCCTTTCCTCTCGATTCTACTTCAGGATCTGCTGCGGCAGCCAGGTCGCCAGCTGCGGCCACAGCGCGAGCAATCCCAGCATCAGCAGCTGAATCATGATGAACGGCATTACGCCGCGATAGATCATCCCGGTTGACACCTGCGGCGGCGCTACGCCGCGCAGATAGAAGAGCGCAAAACCAAAGGGTGGCGTCAGAAACGAGGTCTGCAGATTGAGTGCGATCATCACCCCCAGCCACACCGGATCGAGCCCCATCGCCAGCAGGACCGGGCCGATAATGGGAACGACGACGAAGGTGATCTCGATAAAATCGAGAATGAAGCCCAGTAGAAACATCACCAGCATGACGATGATCACGGCTCCGGCAACGCCCCCCGGCAGCTCCTTGAGAAAATTCTCGATCAGTTCGTCTCCGCCGAACCCCCTGAAGACCAGCGAAAAGATCGACGCACCGATGAGGATCATGAACACCATGCTGGTCACCTTGGTCGTCTCCAGCGTCACCTCCCGCAGGGTCTTCAGATTGAATTTGTGATGCATTGCCGCCAGCAGCATGGCGCCGACGGCGCCAACGGATGCGGCTTCCGTCGGCGTGGCAAAGCCGCCCAGGATAGAACCCAGCACGGCAACGATCAACAACAGTGGCGGCAGCAGCGCCCGGGCAACATCCAGCCAGCTGCTGGTGTCCTCCCCGTTTTGATCAGTCACCGCGGGAACACTCTCCGGGTGCAGCACGCCCTTCAAGACCAGGTAGAGAATATACAGCAGCACCAGCAGCAGTCCGGGAACCAGGGCGCCGACGAAGAGATCGCCAACGGAGAGCGTCTCGGGCGACCAGACCCCCATATCCAGTTGCGCCTGCTGGTAGGCGGATGAGAGCACATCGCCAAGCAGCACCAGGATGATCGAGGGTGGAATAATCTGGCCAAGGGTTCCCGAGGCGCAGATGATGCCTGTCGCAACGGATGGATCATAATTGCGGCGCAGCATCGTCGGCAGCGACAGCAGGCCCATGGTCACCACAGTGGCGCCGACGATGCCGGTGCTGGCCGCCAGCAGCATGCCGACCAGCGTCACCGAGATGCCCAGTCCGCCGTGCAGCCTGCCGAACAGGCCCGCCATGGTGTCGAGCAGGCTTTCGGCAATTCTGGAGCGCTCCAGCATCACGCCCATAAAGACAAACAGCGGTACGGCAATCAACGTCTCGTTGATCATGATGCCGTAGAGACGGTTAGGCAGTGCGGCAAGAAAAGCGCTGTCGAAGTAGCCGCCGAGACTGCCCAGCCAGGCAAACAGCAGCGCGGTGCCGCCCAGCGCGAACGCGACAGGATAGCCGAACAGCAGCACCACGCAGACGGCGGCGAACAAGCACAGCGGCAACAACTCAGCCATGCGGCCGGCGCACCTCGGCGACTGCCTCGAGCACCATCACCACGGCCTGGATCAGCAGCAGCAACGGCAGCAGCAGCATCAATGTCTTGAGCAGAAATACCAGCGGCAGACCGCCTGCTTCACGCGAGCCTTCGAGTACCTGCCATGACTGGTAGACGTAGTCCCAGCTTGACCAGAGGATAAACAGCGCAACCGGAATCAACAACAACAGCGTGCCGCAGAGATCGACGATCGCCTGTCCACGGCGGCTGAATTTGCGGTAGAAGATATCGACCCGGACATGTCCCTGGTGCTTCAGCGTCCAGGATATCCCCAGCATGAAGACCGCGGCATGCATGTAGGTGACCGACTCCTGCAGCCAGATCCAGCCGAGATCGAAAGTGTAACGCAGCACAACCACGACAAAGGTCACGACGACCATCAACAGCGTCAGCCAGGAGACACTGCGTCCTGTCCACTCATTGATCTGCTGCAATACTCCCGTTGGAGGCGGCTGAGATGATGAAGCGGCTGTCACCACTTCTTGATGGACCACATCTGGCTCGGTGCATCCGCTGAATCTCCGGCAGGCTTGCCTGCTGTATCGCCATTCTCGCTACCAACAAAGGAGTATGGCATGGTGCTTTTCGGCGCCACATCCACCCTGCTGCGTCCCTGCTTGTCACGATGCTCATAGATGTCAACCCTGTCACCCTCGATGATCTCGACGCTCGCTGAAGGCTCCGGGGTTTCGGCGGCAACGACGGATGAGAGAGACAGCAGTGCAGCTGCACCAGTAACAAAAAGTTTCATAATCGGTTCCCGGTTAATAAATAAAAAAGTCTACTTCTACTCGGAGTTTCCCCAAGGAAGCTCTGAATGAATCACTATCATGCGTCATTGCGAGCGCAGCGAAGCAATCTCGTGTATACAAATCAAGGGCCTGGAGATTATAAATTACATCCTTGTAATTTATCCTTCGGGTCGCGCCGCCTGGCGCGTTCAATTTTGCTCCAGGCAAAATTAGTGCTTCGTCGCTATGCTCCTCGCAATGACAATTCGTTCAGAGGTTCCCTGACACCCTCTCCAAAAGATGCCCAGGGCAGAATCGAGAGAGACTGCTACAGCCGCAGCAGCACCTCCTGCTCTTCGGCCGAAGGCTCGATACTACGCCCTTCATAGTGGTGAAAGATCGCCTCGACGACCTCTTCAGGGTCATCGATCACCTGGATCAGGTCCATATCCTCCGGGCTTATCATCCGGTTGTCTTTCAAGGCCTCTTCAAACCACTTCAGCAGACCGCTCCAGAAACCGGATTCAACCAGGATGATCGGGATATCGCGGCTCTTGCGCGTCTGCACCAGCGTCAGTATTTCGGCCAGTTCGTCCAGCGTACCGAATCCTCCCGGCATCACGACGTAGGCGACGGCATGTTTGACAAACATCACCTTGCGGGCAAAGAAGTGTTTGAAATTCAGCGCAACATCCTGGTATGCATTGCCAATCTGTTCGTGAGGAAGCTCGATATTCAGGCCGATGCTTTTGGACTTCCCCATCTGTGCACCGCGATTGGCCGCCTCCATGATTCCAGGACCACCGCCGGAGACCACGGCGAAGCCGCTGTCTGACAGCAGGCAGGAGATCTCGACCGTCTTCTGATACCAGGGATGCTCCTGCGGCGTTCTCGCCGAGCCAAAGAGACTCACCGCCGGATGGATGCTGCCCAGCTTTTCGAAGCCTTCGACAAACTCGGCCATAATCTGGAATACCCGCCAGGATTCCCGCGGGTGGTGCTCGACACTATTCATCGGAAAAAAATCACATATAATCGCCTCTTCCAGTGGCAATCATACCATCACCTCCCGGCGACACTGCGACAAATCATGAGCAAGATCCAACTCAATGCACAACAGCTGGAGGCGGTCCGTTATCTTGGCGGCCCGCTGCTGGTGCTGGCCGGCGCCGGCTCCGGAAAAACCGGCGTCATCACCCGCAAGATTGCCTGGATGATCGAAAACCAGGGCATTCCCGCACGTCATATCCTCGCAGTCACCTTCACCAACAAGGCCGCACGGGAGATGAAAGCGCGCGTCAGCGGACTGCTCGACAGCGACCGCACCCGCGGACTGCGGGTCAGCACCTTTCACCAGCTGGGGCTCAATATCCTGCGGCAGGAGTATCGTGAGGCGGGCTTGAATGCGGGGTTCACATTGCTGGATGAGCAGGACACCCTGCCGCTGGTCAGGGAGCTGCTGCATACGCCTGATGCTGCGCAGGCCAATGCGATACGCTGGCAAATTTCCACATGGAAAAACAGCATGCTGACGCCCCGGCAGGCCGAGGCTGCCGCCGATGATCAGCAGAGTCTGCATGCTGCACTGTGCTATGGCGCCTACGAGCGCAGCCTGCGGGCTTACAATGCCGTCGATTTCGACGACCTGATCTGGCTGCCGGTGAAACTTTTCAATGACCGCCCGGAGATCCTGGAACGCTGGCAGGGACGGCTGCAGTATCTGCTGGTCGATGAATACCAGGACACCAATCTCAGCCAATACCAGCTGATCAAACAGCTTGCCGGGATACGCCAGGCGCTGACCGTGGTCGGGGATGACGATCAGTCCATCTATGCCTGGCGTGGCGCCAACCCGGAAAACATGCTGCAGCTGCAGCGGGATTTTCCGCGCCTGAAGGTGATCAAACTTGAGCAGAACTACCGCTCTGTCGACACCATTCTCAAAGCAGCCAACGCTCTCATCGCCAACAACCCGCACCTGTTCGAGAAGCGACTGTGGAGTTCACTGGGACCCGGCGGCAAGATCCGTGTCATGCGCTGCAAGGATGAAGAGCATGAGGCGGAACGCGTCATCTCGGACATCCTGGTACAGAAATTCAAGGGAAGAGCACTGGGTGATATCGCGGTGCTGTACAGGGGCAATCACCAGGCGCGCCTGTTTGAAAAGGCGCTGCGGCAACATGACCTGCCCTACTTCCTCAGCGGCGGACAGTCGTTCTTCGGACGTGCGGAGATCAAGGACACCATGGCATTTCTGCGACTGATCGCCAATCCTGACGACAATGCCGCCTTTCTGCGCATCATCAATGTCCCCCGGCGTGAAATCGGGCCGGCGACACTGGAGAAACTCGGCGCCTATGCAAACCAGCGCGGCATCAGCCTGCTGAGCGCCTGCGGCGAATATGGACTCGATGATTCCATCGATGCCAGGAGACGCGGGATCCTCCGGCAATTTCATGACTGGATGCAGCTGCAGCAGAACCACTGTGTCAATCTCGGCGCCGCTGAAGCCATCACCAATCTGCTCCACGAGATCGACTACATGGCGCTGCTCAGGGAGAGAGGCTCCGCGGAAAGCGTTGCCCAGCGCCGCTGGGACAATATCGAGGAGCTGCTGGAGTGGCTGCAGCGGCTGCAGCTGGATGCAAAAAACGAACCCCACGAACTGGTAAACCAGTTGACGCTGATCGACATCCTTGAGCGTCAGGATGAAGACAACGAGGGGGAGAGGATCTCGCTGATGACGCTGCACTCAGCCAAGGGGCTGGAGTTCCCGCAGGTCTACCTGGTCGGCATGGAGGAGGAGCTGCTGCCCCATCGCGCCAGCATCGAGGAGGAAAACATCGACGAGGAGCGCCGCCTCGCCTATGTCGGCATCACCCGCGCCCGTCATCATCTGGCGATGACCCTCGCCAGGCGGCGCAGACGTTTCGGCGAGTGGATACTGTGCGAACCGAGCCGCTTTCTTGAGGAGATCCCGGACGCCTGTCTGGAGTGGGAGGGAGAGGGACAGCAGAAACAGGTGACCAGAGAGACAGGCAAGGCGCACCTGGCGAATATCCGCGCCCTGCTGAAAAACGGCTGAACCATCCAGTGGCTTATTTCCCTCTCCCACCGGGGAGAGGGTCAGTCAGTGCGAGGGGGAATCCCTGCTATTGAGTAAGCACCCAGGTCACGATGGTTTTGATATCCGCATCGCTGACATGCAGATTCGGCGGCATCGGTATCTCCCCCCATACACCGGTGCCCCCGCTCTTCACCTTGGCAACCAGACTATCCAGCGCGGCAGGATCACTGCCGTATTTGGCAGCAACCTCCTTGTATGCCGGACCAATCAGCTTCACATCAAGCTGATGGCATGCCATGCAACCGCTGCTGGTTGCCAGCTCAAGCGCATCCGGTGCTGCGGCTGGAGCAGCTTCCGCCGGAGTAGCAGCCTCGGTACTTGCGGGAGCAGCATCAGCTGCAACGGCTGGCGTTGCCTCCGGTTCCGCTTGAGGCGCCTCTGCCGGTGCGGGCTCAGCCGGCGCCTCAGCAGAGGCGGCTGGAGCTGCCGGAGGAGCCGGATCGGCTTTCGGCGCTGAAGCCGGTGCAGCACTACCGCTGCCTACAGAGACTGATGCGACAGGCGCAAGCTGCTCCTTGACGGCAGCAACCTCCTCGTCGGTAAGCGGAGTGGCGGCATCTTCACTACAGCCAGAAAGAGCCAAAACACCCAGTGCTGCAACAGCTGGGACCAATTTTTGTGGGATACGAAGCGGTGACATTATGTGCTCCTGAAAACAGTATTGAGGAAATCTGAAAGAATCAGGCATTATATTCCTAATCCCGTAGGGATAGAACCACCTATTTCCATCGCAGGATCAATCTCCGCAAGCGGCGCCCCAATATCTCTCCATTCTAATGGACATGCACCACCAGTTGCAGTAGTCTATCGCCGCAGTAGATCTCGTTGCAGCAATCACTGATTCTACACTCACGCGCCCGTAGCTCAGCTGGATAGAGTACCGCCCTCCGAAGGCGGGGGTCAGAGGTTCAAATCCTCTCGGGCGCGCCATGTTTTCAATGACTTAGCGAACACCCCCTCCCCTGCCACCCTGATTTATTCCCTATTTGTTCCGCTTTGCACCGCCCTTGCGGTAAACTCTGGCACATCACCCTGGAGTATCATCATGGGAGATACCTATCTCACAGACGCCGCCATAGACGCCGCGCAACATGCCTGCCCCAGATTAGGTGCAGCACCACCACTCAAGCGATGAAAGCCGACGCCGCGCGGTGACTGCATGACGTATCAAGAGATTGCCGACGTGCTGGGTATCAGTAGGCAGCGTGTGCAGCAGATCGAGAGAGAGGCGCTGGAGAAGCTGGCAAGGCGGGTAAATAAACCCGCCTCAGTGGGCGGGTTAATTCACGCAAGGCCCCGCAAGAGCATGATGGAGAAGCGGGGCCTTGCGAAGCAGTTTAGCGTCATGCTCAGGAACTCGCCTTGGGAGATTAGCCCGTATCGTGGACAATACGGCAAACACAAGAGGGCAGAAAAGCAGTGGAGAACATCGCATAACCACTGAGAAACAAACCCTTCTTCATCTGCTGCCAGTGTTATCAGACACACCGCTGGCTGGTGTCCCTCCACCATACCCTACAGATTAAGAGGTTTTCATGTGCGCGCATTGATACAGGTCAACGCCAATAAAAAACCCTATGCCATAACGATCACCCCAGCATCTCCCTGAGCGCGGCACTCAATGGTTATGGTGAAAAGGACTTCATAGGCTCCTTGCTTCTCGCCACAAATTTTCCTTCCCTATCCCCTGATACCATGCATCGAATTCCGCGCGATATTGCTGCCATGGATGAGAAAGTGGCTGACGAGGATCATCACTGAGAGAATACGCCATACCCTCGATAAACCATTTCGGGCCAAGCCATTGGTTTAACACACCAAGCTCTTCTGCCTGGCGATAGTGAATCATTTCATGACGCACATAATGTGACGTCCATCCCCTGGGGCCGATGATAATCCCGGACTTGCCAACGGCATGTGCTGAAGCCTGATTGAATCCGAATGATTGAAAGCATGCTTGGGTAGAGCAGAAAACAATGCGAGGGGCCTTTTCAAAATGTCCAACAGCCGAGGTGACGAATTCCACAGCACTTCGATACAACTCGGAAGCTTTCTGAATGCGCGATACATCATCTATACAAATATCTTCACTGGTGCAGGTGATACCATCCACCAACTGAGGAGCAAGAACCCTCCCAGGCTTGTAGGCTGCGCATGCAACCAAGATAGTGCAAAGGAGGTGAATGAGGAGGAATCGTTTCAACTTATTTGATTTGATCATGCTTTCTACACGCCACCATCCTGGAGCCCCCCACTCCCCCAACCGATCAGGAATCCCCAGCGGCCCTCTTGAACGCCTGGTTATCCGGTTGCTCTATTCAAGTAGGCGGGTCACGTCGCAAATTACCGGGCACAAATGTAGAAACCAGTGCCCAGCTCCCGGCCATCGTGGGTGATGTAGTATTTGCCATCATCGCGCTTCAGCATGAAGAACTTGCCGATGCTGGTTTCGCACCGGTAGCTGGCAATGGTTTGCTGGCGCATGAGTCCTCACACATCCCCGCCGTTCATCAAAGCTGATCGCTGTGTATCGAGCATAAAACACGATAGACGGTACTTGCCGGTTCGTTTGTGTGAATTGGCAGTTCGTTATGCCCACTGTTAATTCTCACTCGATTGACAGACATCACATCTCCAGCTTCATTGAAAAGGGTGCATTTCGCCTGTACAGTCGTTTCTGATTCAGTGACGACATGGAGATCGCTGCTAGAGGATTCATAGAATTTGATGATTTTGAATCCTTCCGCGTGAGCAGTTGTCGTCAGCAACAGCAGGGAAACGGCAGCAAAAGCGGCAGGTGATTTCATCATTGTTTATTCTCCTTCAGGCTTTACGCGTAATTAGCCAGATCAAACAGCAACTTCTCCGCTGCAGTGATCCGGTCGTCATTCATGTTCGGGATTCTTGAGTATACATTGGCTTGAAAGCGGCATGTCAAACTGGCATGCGAAACCTGCCACATGGCCGGGACTCAGTAGATAGTGAGAGTTTCCCATGTGGATCTGTTTCAGTGTCCACTCAGAAAAGTACGCGCACCGCAGCAGATTAACTTTCGGGAAAAGATGTTCACAACGTTCATCTTGTTCACCGGGGAATGAAAACCCGCCTCAGTGGGCGGGTTGATGCAGTGAGTGCTTTGCTTCGGCAATATTTTTTCAACAGGTTTGCGTGTTGATCATTTATTTATATTAATCCAGGCAGCCCCCTGGGCGAATGACCGCATCATCCTCTAGCGGGCGTTTCAGTAAGCCCGCCGCGATCAAAAACGAGCTAAGGATCTTCTCTGCTGCCTCTTGTGGTGTGAAGTAATTTTCTTCTGCATACTTGTTAAGCGCCTTCTCAAGATCTGTGTTCACTCGCAATTGTATTTCAGCCTTGTCCATCAACTCCTCCTTTTTCATAATAATCGTTAACAATGGGCGAGAGTGTCATTGTTGCAGGTTTTGAAGAGTATGATTTGACATATGTCAACAGCAATAAAAACCTTGTACAAGGCCGGGCTCGGTTGGTGATGATTACGCTACTCCAAGTATGGAAATTTGTTTAGCAGGTTGAGTCATGCTCGTTCCACACGACATATCTCCGTTCAGCATTGCTCCACTCCTCATCGATCTCGACGAGGATGGCACTGGCCAGCCGTAGCTGCGACTCCCGGTTCGGAAACACCCTGACAAGCTGCGTCCGGCGTTTGAGTTCGTGCTGAATCGACCGCTCGATGCTGTTTGATGTCCGCATTCTTTTACGATGCGCCTCCGGCAAGCTAAAGACGGTCAAGCCTTCAGGTACGGCATCGGCCAGCCAGTTGGCCAGATGCTGTTGAATTGCGTCGAAAAGTGACCCAGGATTTGCACTGAATATTGACCCGCCTGGATGGGCAGGTGCAAGTTAATGCCAGGGTGTCAGTCTACAGAATCTTCGATCTTGGCATTGGCATACAGGGCGTTTGCCAACCAGCCATGGCCGAAAAACTTTGTCACGCAGTTAACATCATCACAGACCGCACCACTGCGGCGGTCGCGTTCTCCACGCCACTGTGTGTGGCCAACCTCTTCGCAGATATATTTTCTGTCCTTGGTGCGGTAGAGTCTCAGTTCTGTCCAGCGTCCCCCCACAGGACCTATGTAGTTTGACCCCATTGCCCGATCAGGCGATGATGATGTGCCAGCGATCTTTTCGCCTGTAAATTTGATTGCACGCTCATTGTCGCGCTTGATGGTGTATGTTTCCATGATCGGCATCCGATATAGCCTGGGTAACGCCGCATGGCTCGTATGCGCACTTGCAGCGTTTATGGCCACAAGATGGACAGAGAGCAGAAGGAGCGTTCTATGTTTATCTCTCTGGCTTTACCCACCTTGTGACCATATACATCACTCCTGTTGATTAGACACTGTATTGCATGACGAAGTTTCAGGATTCGGCTAGGAGGGGTGATACTGAGTGCGGGCATCACCCTGACATCTCTCTGAGCGCGGCATCTGTGAAGGGTGTGGGTCAGGCAGTCAAACCCAGGCTCACAGGAGAAACAACATGATCCGGGCAGCATTGTTATTCATCATTGGCATCACCCTGGTGCTTGTCACCTTCTATGATTGGCGTATCGCATTGCGCATCACCATACCGGTTGCTTTGATCATTTCATCACTCATCGGCCTGGATATGTACAAGACGAACCATGAGAGGCAACTGAGGGAGGCGCAGATAACCGCTCGGGAGCATCCGGAGAGGACGGAAAAGACTGCCACCCATAGCTCCCCTGCTGAAGTGCAGGGACGCAAGGAGAAGGCCGGGATGGAACTGCAGCGCATAAAGCAGGCTAAAGAGGAGCGTCGACTTGCAGAAGATCGCAAGGCTACAATCAAATCATTCTTTGCCAACAACCGTTCATTGATCGAGGTCTACTTTCATTCTGCTTCTATGTGCCATTCCAGTCTGATGTTCAAAGGCAAGATGGAAGATAACGCGCATTGTCAGACTGCCATTGAAGCTAAAGATGAACTGCAGCAGATCACAGAGTCTCTTGTTGGCATCAGCAAAGAGGAGTTGAAGAAAGAGGACTCAACGACGATGTGGAGGATTGAATATGCCGAGAATCAGATGGAATACGCATATCAACGATCCAAACATCGCAAGTAATCGCATGGTTTCAGCACATATTCTGGCTTTTTCTATAGACAAAAAAACCGCCTCAGTGGGCGGGTCTGGTAAGCATGTCCATTTTCAGAGGTAGCCCGTGTGTGGGAATCAAATCATCCTCTCTCTTAACCGCCTACCTTCCCCACCCTCTTCCTCCGCCAGAGATGTTTTTCTCGGTTTCTCCGATGTATCGATCTACCGGATTTGTTTTGATCTCTTTTGTCGCTGCGCCCCCTCCGTAATAACCGCCATAAGGCACGGCTGGCATAGATTTCTTACCAGTTTTCGCATCACCATAGGGAACACCCCATGGCATACGGGGAGCTTTGTTGATACTTGGGTCGCCGATACTCTGTGCGTTGTCCGCGATAACGACTTTTCCAGAAACAGCTATCAGAGCAGAAAGAGTAATGATTAATTTCATAGAACCCCCCTCAATCAATGCAGATTCTGAAGTATATGACATTTTGATGCGCTCATCCGGCGCTAATATCTCATTACCGCCTGGGAGTGTAGCTGTCGGTGTGTTTTATTGAATTCGTGGGCTATAGCCTCGCGGACGTAACGGCTATCCAGTTCGACAACACGGGCACGCATGCGTTCTGCAGACAGTTCATTGCCACTCTCTTCCGCTTTTTGAACTGCCTTCAATAGAGACTCGCGCCGAGCCTCGTAATCGGCAGGGACATGCGCAAGATCCACATCCGGTTCATCATTTGATGAGTCATGGAACAGGGCATTTCGCATGCACTCCAGCCCCACAAGTGCAGCAATATGGGCATAGCGGTTTAATACATCATACGACTGCAACTGGTTGCGTAGTTCCTTGGCGATCATATTCACCTTTAACGGGCTATCAACGGCTCGCGAAATAACCTCCTCCGCAATGGCCTTCTGTCTGCTGTCAAGGTTTTGGAAATAGGGCGTGTTCACCGCCTTATGGAAAAGGAACAACTGTTCATCTGCTGCTGATTCGGTCATGATCTTCCCCTTAATGGTTGTATCGGCAATGGCGGAAATGGTGTGATCTATCCTGCCAGGCAAGATAATGATTAGTTCCACCCTGATTGCCACATGGGGGTATGCTCCCCCCTCGAAAACTCCCATCAATCGCCATAAACGGATTATGCCGACAGTGTAGCTTGTAGACCATTAAACATTTATTCTTTTCTATCAATATAGTACAGCATCTGCCTGATGTCAATTCTTGACAAAAATTGCATGAAGAGGTGAAAGGAGGGATCCTGTTATGAAACCCCTGACTAATTCCATGGGACGGGGGTTCTGGGGAAGGGCGGACAAAAGGCCAGCTATGACTCATTGATGGAGGCACCGCGTCACCCTGGACTCTCGGGCTGCATAGAAACGCGGACACAAAAAACCGCCTCAATGGGCGGGCATTGATTCTTCACAATATTGAGATTTTCGCGGTTTACTGTCTAAGAACACGGTGATATGGTCAACAACACCTTGGTAATTGCAATGTATTGCACTGAGGTTGTACCAGCCAGCGGTGTACATTGAAACACTGGCAGCAGATAAAGCAGAAATTGCTTGAAGGGGGGGATGACTAGCTCCTCTATTCCTTCTGTATCTGCCGTCTAGCCTACGATACGGGCATTCTCCAAGCGGGCTAATGCACCTGAGCATGTGTTGAAACTGCTCTCGACCTTATTGGGCGAGTGACATTCCTCCTCCCCTGCCCTGTCAGAACTTTCTGAAACTGCATTTCCACATTGAGTTTCGTCCGTGTGCTCGGGCATCACCACGGCATCTCCCTGAGCGCGGCATCTGTGGAGTGGTTATTGATCGAGAAAAAACCCGGCGAATGCCGGGCTTGTGGATATGGTTAAGCGGTTTCTCGCTCCTCAAAACGAGATCATGCCACTCATAACAGAGAGAAGTGCCCCCTGTACTTGCTCTGGATATTGATATTCGCCAAAGCGAGTTCCATTGGTGTTTATTTCACCGGAACGAGTATTGAGCGTTAAATCAGCACTGGATGTGCCATATTCAACGTTAAAGCGGATGACAAGGGCACCGTCATTCGCATCATTGGTGCTACCGGTCAACGTCATCCCGGCACTTCTGGCCACCTCAAGAACCTCTGAAGTGCCGATAGAATGCATAAAGATCTCCGCCATATCATCACGGACATAATCAGTCGCCGCATCGATCTCATCGATACTCGGGATGCTCTGTTCACAGATCTGACTGCACAGCGAAGAGACTCCTTCCCTGGTCACTTGCTGATATCTATCAGCGTCACTCATTACGTAATAGAAGCCACACGGGGATTTATCGGCACTGCCAAGCGGCCCTATACTCCCGGCTTTCATCAGGGCAATATGGACGCCCTTGTACTTCTCCGCAATTCTTCTGAGAAGTGCACCGAGTTTGCCAGATTTACCCCATTCGGCGTGAAGGAGGGTAAGCGAAATCGGTGTTGGGGCTGGAATATTAGAAGTGAGAGATAATGTAGCTATGCTCATTGTAGATGCTCCTGATTATGAATTTAACATAACATTTTACTTTTCCAATTCACACTGCTTACTCATACGAGTTAAGATCAATTCCATAATTTTGAATTACTTCTTTCACTCGAAGTCGTTTTTGACCGGCTGCAACGACCATGACTTTTGCAAGAGCTTCAGATGTTTTTTTGTAAGCATCCCTATTTCCTTTCTTTAGTACTCTATCATTAATCACAGCCTTAGCCTGTTTGATAGAAATCAATCAATAGACCAGAAATCCCGCCACAGTAGGCGGATCTGTTGTGTGTAGCGAATGGTTCACAACACGGCCACCAGGAAATCGAGACTGATAGGCGGTTGTCGACCCCAAGCTATCGTGCACAAGGTCAAGACTGGCTGCATTGCCTGTCAAGCAATCTTATTACCCGTTTCCAAGTAATAATTCATCTGTTTTTCCCACTCGACCATAAAACCCTCGTACCATTCTTCGGTGAATTCCTCCATGAGCTTATTTCCGGCTGGTCCAAGAGTGGTTATTTCGTATGAAATGTGCGCTATTGTAGAGTTGTCGGATTCGCCTGCGAGTGTTATTTCCAGTTTTGAAACCGAATGTTCCGGAGTTACTTTATACATTTCGAGAACCCGGTTACCAGGATCGTATTTCGTGACAATCCAGATTGAGTTCTCTGGTTCTGACGGCATTTCTGGTGGTGTAATGAAGATACAATCCTGCTCACAGACACCTGACAGGGAAATCACCACTTTGGGCACCCAATCAGGAACCCACTCCGCCTCCAGCACAGGACATAGCAGAGGGAATACAGTCTCCGGTGGTGCATTGAGGTGCTGCGAATAGCCATGCTTCTTCCGATTCGGTTTCTTGATGTTCATGAGGGGGATTTACCTGTGCTCCATATGCTCATCATGTGGAGGGCTATCTAAGGAAACTCTGATTTATTCGTCATTGCGAGGAGCGTAGCGACGAAGCAATCTCCAAGCTATTGGTTTATATGAACGAGATTGCTTCGCTGCGCTCGCAATGACGG
>JBDLII010000038.1:0-15068 GCA_039714995.1 Pseudomonadota bacterium | reverse complement strand
ATGATGACGGCCAGCAGCCGCGGCAGATGATAGTGCTCGAGAACGCCGACGACGCCTTCGAGCAGATAGGCGATGACCACGCTTGCGAGTACCGGCGCCAGCATATCGCCAAAAAACAGGATGACGGTAAAACCGACAAGCAATGCCAGGATCAGGGCGACGACCTGGGGATCCGAAAAGGTGCGCCGAAACCAGTCTGCGACGAGATTCATCTGTGGTTAATCCTGTTCCAGTCGATTACGGTATGCATCATAGTGCGTGGAAAACAGCGACTCAAGGTCATCGATCACCTCTTTGGCGGGCCGCCCCTTCAGGACATGAGAGGTCATCAGGTCGGATGTCTCATGCAGCAGCGTCTCCTTCTCCAGCATCGGATAGCAGCTGGAGAGCCGGCGAATGGCAGCCACGACACTCTCCTGTTGAGGCCGTTCGATCTCGTCTGGCAGCTGCAGCTGTTGAGGCTCTGACTTCTTTTTGGAGACCGCGCGCTCACCCAGAAACTCGGCAAATGCCAGCAGGGTTTGCCGGTCTTCATCCGAGAGTCGTTGATAGAGTGTTCGCAGCCTGTTGCCTCCCTTCCCCATCGGCATCGCAGGCATCATCAATCGGCTTCCTCCGAAACCGAAGAGTCGCAGTAGTCACGGGCAAACTCCAGCAGCGTCTCCATCAGGCGGAGGCGAAATTTCTGCTTTTGATGTACAAATGAGAATGGACGTTCCGGCCTGGACTCAAACGGAATGCAGACCAGGGTGCCCAGCTGCAACTCCTTCTGGATCGTCGCCCTCGAGACCACCGAGACACCCATGCCTGCTTCCACCGCGCCCTTGACGGCCTCCGGACTCCCCAACTCCATCGAGATATTGATGCAGGAGTCGCAGTCATCCATCATGCTCATCACCGCATCCCTGGTGCCTGAGCCCTCTTCGCGGCAGATAAATGAGTATTTCGCCAGGTCCTTGAATGAGATAGCTTTTTCCTGGGAAAGTGGATGATCCGGTGCCGCGATTGCGACCAGCTGGTCCTTGCGGCACTCCTCGACCACCAGATTTTTGTTGGTGACGGGCGCCTCGATGACCCCGAGATCGATGGTGTTGTTCTCCACCATGTTGACAATCCCCTCGGAGTTGGAGACCTTGAGGTGAATATTGACCTCGGGATACTCCGCCTTGAAATCACCAAGCAGCGGCGGCAGCATGTACTCCGCAATGGTCGTGCTTGCCCCGATGGTGAGCGTACCGCTGGTCTCGCCGGTCATCTCCCGTACGGCGTTCTCCATCTGCCCGTAGAGTTCGAAGATCTTGTCGGCGTAGGCATAGACACGGCTGCCTGCTTCAGTAAGACTGATGCGATTATGGGTGCGGTCGAAGAGCCGCGTATTGAAATACTCTTCCAGCTGGCGCACCTGGAAAGTGACTGCCGGTTGGGTCATGTGCAAGGTTTCAGCCGCTTTGGTAAAACTCAGCAAGCGGGCGACCATGTGGAATACCTGGAGTCTGCGATCAGCCATCGGTCTCTGCCAATATCGTTTCAATAAACTCCTTTTATACCATAATTCACCCCTAAATAATATTGATAGAGATCACGCAAAAGCTATAGAGGGGGTTTATCACAGCTTCCCTAAGGAAGCTCTGATTGAATCGTCATTGCGAGGAGCGCAGCGACGAAGCAATCTCTAACCTGTTGATTTTATATGACGAGATTATAAATTACATCCTTGTAATTTACCCTTCGGGTCGCGCCCGCCTGGCGCGTTCAATTTTGCTCCGAGCAAAATTAGTGCCACGCTGCGCTCGCAATGACGGGAAAAACAATTCATTCAGAGGTTCCCTAATCATTCTCCAGTGTAATGCTGTGCCGCCAGTGCTGCTCTGACTTATCGAACAGCCGCCGGCTCTCCTGCGGTCCCCAGCTGCCTGCCGTGTATTCGGGAATTGCTTCACCACTGCGTCGCCAGCTCCTGATGACCGGATCGACAATACCCCACGCATATTCAACCTCGTCATAGCGCAGAAACAGCGCCCGGTCACCATCCATGACATCCAGCAGCAACTCCTCGTAGGCATCGATCTTCTCCTGTTGTACACCGCGCAGGCTGGCGTCGAGACTGGTCTGGCGAATCGCCATGTCCAGCCCGGACTCCTTGACCGTCATCTCGACGCGCAGACAATCGCACGGCTGGATACCCAGTATGACCCAGTTCTGTTTCAGCGGCCCAGCCGCCATATTCCGAAAGAGCTGCTGGGGCGGATGGCGGAAGCAGATCGAGATCATGGATTGCCGTTCGGCCATGCGCTTGCCGGTGCGCAGATAGAAGGGCACTCCCTGCCAGCGCCAGTTGTCAATGTAGAGCTTCAGCGCCGCGTAGGTCTCGGTGGTGCTGTCTGCAGGCACGCTCTCCTCATCGAGGTAGGCAGCAACCTCCTCATCGTCAATCACACCTTTGCTATAGCGGGCGCGAAAGGCGTGTCGATCGACCTGGTCATCGCCGATGGGACGCACCGATTTCAGCACCTTGACCTTCTCATCACGCAGAGACTCCGCCTCCATCGAAACCGGCGGCTCCATGGCGACCAGCGTCAGCAGCTGCAGCAGGTGACTCTGGATCATGTCGCGCATGGCGCCGCTGTCTTCATAGTAGGCCGCGCGGCTGCCAACCCCGATACGTTCCGAATGGGTGATCTGAACCTGCTCGATGTAGTGACGATTCCACAGCGGCTCCAGCAAGGTATTGGCAAAGCGGAATACCAGCACGTTCTGCACCGTGCTTTTGCCAAGATAGTGGTCGATGCGGTAGATCTGCTCCTCCCGCAGATGCCGCGAGAGACTCTGCTGCAGTTCATGGGCGCTCTGCAGATCGTAGCCAAACGGCTTTTCGATCACCACGCGACGCCAGCCGCGCCGCTGCTGCAGCAACTCAACCTCACCGAGCCTCTCCACCACCGGGCCAAAGTCAGCCGGGCGGATAGACATGTAAAAAGCGATATTCTGCGGCAGCTGTGTTAGCCCATGTCCCTCTGGTTCAAGATAGCGCTTGAGGCGTCCCCACATCGAAGCATCAGAGAGATCTCCCCGAAAGTAGCTGATGCGCCCGGCAAAGCGGCTGAAGAGCTCCTCGTCGAGCGGCTGGCGAGCGCGCTCGGATACCCATTGGCGCACCTCGGAGATGCATTTTTCCTGGTTCCAGCTGCGCCTGCCGCTGATGACGATACGGGTTTCCGCCGGAAGTTTGCGCGCCACTTCCAGGTGATAGAGCGCGGGAATCAGCTTCAGGCGCGACAGATTTCCGGTGGCTCCGAAGATGACATAGGTACAGAGGTCACTCATAGGCAGAACCTGATAAGAAATTGAGGAGCAAGATCATTGCATTCGGCAGGCAATTCTATCACTATCCGCATACATCTACTGTTATCATAGGCGGCGTATAGAGTCCGGGAGACTCTGAATGAATCGATAGCATGGGGTTTCGAAGGAGAAGTGAGACTGGCGCCCGTTGGAACGCCTTGACAGCGGCCTCTTCTACCCCCTGGATATAGTGGAAGGGAAGCGCCGATTCAACCATCAAGTAATTCGCCAAGCGCTTCCTCGGGAATGAACCATGCGTCTAGACAACTACTATTCTGAAGCCGAGGGCAAAATCGTTATCCTGCCCCGGCAGGCCAGTGATTTTGCCAAGTCAGTCGCCGGTGACTTCAATCCCCTGCATGATGAGGACTCAACCCGCTTCTGCGTGCCTGGTGACCTGCTGTTTGCAATCGCCCTGGCGAAGTATGGGCTGAGCCAGAAAATGCACATCGCTTTCCTCGGCATGGTCGGTAAGGACGTGCCGCTCGACTTCTCCGGCACCACCTCGGGAGAGCAGCGCATCGTCGATGACAACGGCAAGGAGTTTCTCAGCGTCGAACGCGAAGGGAGTGTAACCACGGATGAAACGCTGATTCGCGACATGGTATGCCGCTATGTTGAATTCTCCGGCCAGACATTTCCCGATATCCTGATCCCGCTGATGGCCGACCATAATGTCATGATGAATCCGGACCGCCCCCTCATCATCTACCAGAGCATGTGCATCGACCTGGACCATCTTGACTTTGCCAAGCCCGAGCTGGAACTCAGCAACGCCTCCCTGAAGGTCTCCGGCAGAAGAGGTGAGGTGCGTCTTGAGTTCCGCCTGACGGCAGCCGGCGAAGTCGTCGGGCGCGGTGACAAGCGGATGGCGATCAGCGGATTGCGGGAGCTGGACAAGGAGGCAGTGGAGCAGGCTGTCGACAAATACAACAGGCACAAGGCGGCTTTTAACAGCTGAAAGAGGAGCCCTCCTCTGCTGCTGGCAGACCCGTAGGATGTGGTGAGCTTGCGAACCGCATCTGTCGCGCGATTGATGCGGTTCGTTTCACTCACCACATCCTACAAAGCATGAACCTATTGCGAACTTACTTTCCTGTTTACCAGTTCTCGCCCAGCAGTTCGAAATGGGCCTGCGGATGCAGACATGCCGGACAGAGATCGGGGGCATCCTCCGCTTCATGCAGATAGCCGCAGTTTCTGCAGCGCCATACCACCTTGCCATCCCGCTTGAAGACCCTGCCCGCCTCCAGGTTGTCCGCCAGATCGCTGTAGCGTTTGCCATGCTGCTTCTCGGCGATCGAGATCGCCTCGAAGGCGAGAGCCACCTCATCAAAACCTTCATCCCAGGCCACCCTGGCAAAGCCGGGATACATCTCCGTCCACTCGTACTCCTCGCCTGCAGCCGCATGCCTGAGGTTTTCCAGCGTCGAACCGATCTTGCCGGCCGGAAAGGATTCGCTGATCTCCACATCGCCGCCCTCGAGAAACTTGAAAAAGCGCTTGGCATGCTCCTTCTCCTGGTTGGCGGTCTCCTCGAAGATCGTTGAAATCTGCACCAGCCCCTCTTTTCTCGCAGCAGCGGCAAAATAGGTATAGCGGTTTCTGGCCTGTGACTCGCCGGCAAAAGCGGTCAACAGGTTTTTCTCCGTCTGGCTGCCCTTGAATTCAGTCGTCATGGTGTGTACTCCAGGAGTTTATTATCAAGATTGACGATAGCACAGCTTCTCACTTCCCACTAATCGAAGTCAGTCTATTGGAGGTTTTAGGTTTTAGGATTGGTGCAATGCATTTCACTGATTGCGCCCTGCTGGCCGCAACTTAAAACCTAAAACCTCTCCTAACTCCCGACGACAGCAAGCAGCACGCCGGCGGCGACAGCCGAGCCGATGACGCCGGCCACGTTCGGCCCCATGGCGTGCATCAGCAGAAAGTTATGCGCATTGGCCTGTTGGCCGACCTTGTTGACGACACGGGCCGCCATCGGCACGGCAGACACCCCCGCGGCGCCGATCAGCGGATTGACCTTGCCGCCGCTGACCTTGTACATCAGCTTTCCCATCAAAACGCCTGCCGCCGTGCCGATGGAGAAGGCCACCGCACCAAGACCCAGGATGCCGAGCGTTTCGACCGTCAGAAACTTGTCGGCGGAGAGTTTTGAGCCCACCGCCAGGCCAAGCATGATGGTGACGATGTTGATGATCTCGTTTTGCGCGGCGCTGTTGAGCCGCTCCACGACGCCGCTTTCACGCAGCAGGTTGCCAAACATCAGCATGCCGATCAACGGTGCAGCGGAGGGAAGAAACAGGATGCAGAGCAACAGCACGGTCAATGGGAACAGGATCTTCTCCAGCTTTGAGACAGGCCTCAGCTGGTTCATCACCACCTGGCGTTCCTCGCTCGAGGTCAATGCCTTCATGATCGGCGGCTGTATAATCGGCACCAGCGCCATGTAGGAGTAGGCCGCTACGGCGATGGCGCCCAACAGTTCCGGCGACAGCCGTGAGGCAAGAAAGATTGCCGTTGGACCGTCCGCACCGCCAATGATGGCGATTGCTGAGGCGTCCGCCAGCGAAAAATCGAACCCCGGCAGCCAGTTCAGCGCCAGTGCGCCCAGCAGCGTCATGAAGATGCCGAATTGCGCGGCGGCGCCCAGCAACAGCGTCGACGGCCGTGCAATCAGGGAGCTAAAGTCAGTCAGGGCGCCGACCCCCATGAAAATCAGCAATGGAAAGACGCCGGTCTCCACGCCAACCTTGTAGATCATGCCGAGCAGGCCGTCGGGACCGGCAATGCCGGCGACAGGAATGTTGCTGAGAATGGCGCCAAAGCCGATCGGCAGCAGCAGCAGGGGCTCGAATTTTTTGTAGATCGCAAGGTAGAGCAGCAGGCCCCCGACAGCCATCATCAACGCCTCGCCCCACAGGATGTTGGCAATCCCCATCGACTGCCACAATGCCTCGAATCCTGCCATCAAGCCGGCCCGGCAAGGGTCAGCAGCGGGTCGCCAACCTGTACCTTGTCACCCTCCCTGACATTCACGGCTGCCACTGCGCCGGTGGCCGGAGAGCGTATCTCGGTCTCCATCTTCATCGCTTCGAGGATAATGATGACATCACCCTCACTGACCTGCTGGCCGGCCGCCACGTTGATCTTGTAGACCGTTCCGGTCAGCGGCGCCGGCACAGTCTCCCCGGTGGTGTGCATCGCAGCAGGCGCTTTCTGCTGTTGCTGTGGCTGGATCCCGGCCACAGCGCCACCTGCAGCAACGACCACGTCGTAGCTGACGCCATTGACGGAGACCTGGTACGACTCGGGTGCATCCGCTGTCGCAGCTTGCTGCGCCACGGCGGGCTGAGGCTGCTCACCAGGCGGCGGTTCGAATGCATCAGGGTCGTCACGGTGTTGCAGAAAACGCAGACCGACCTCGGGGAACTGGGCATAGATCAGCAAGTCGTCGAGCAGATTTTCGGACAAGCGGATGCTTTTTTCAGCAGCGACACGCTTCAGCTCACCACCCAGGGAGTCGATTTCCGACTCCAGCAAGTCGGCTGGGCGGCAGCTGACCGCTTCATCACCTTTGAGGACGCGCTGCTGCAGTTCGCTGTTCAATGGTCCGGGTGACGCCCCGTACTCACCGCGCAGGATGCCCTCGGTCTCCCGGGTAATGCTTCGATATCTTTCGCCGCTCAGCACGTTCAGCACCGCCTGGGTGCCGACGATCTGCGATGTCGGGGTCACCAGCGGGATAAACCCCAGATCCTCACGCACCCGCGGGATCTCATCCAGCACCTCGTCAAAACGCTCGACGGCGTTCTGCTCCCGCAGCTGGCTCTCCATGTTGGTGAGCATGCCGCCCGGCACCTGGGCATTCAGGATACGCGAATCGACGCCGCGCAACGAGCCCTCGAACTGCGCATATTTTTTGCGCACTTCACGGAAATAGTCGGCGATCTCCTGCAACAGCAGCAGATCCAGCCCGGTCTCCCTGTCGCTCTGCTGCAGGATGGCAACCAGCGACTCCGTTGCCGGGTGGCTGTAGGTCATGCTCATCGAGGAGATCGCGCAATCGACGACATCGACACCGGCTTCGATCGCCTTGACGAGCGTGACCGTGCTCATGCCGGTGGTCGCATGGGAGTGCAGTGACAGCGGGATGTCAACAACCTGCTTGAGCCCGGAAACCAGTTCGGTGGCCGCGTAGGGCTTCAACAGCCCGGCCATATCCTTGATGCAGATGGAGTGGCATCCCATCGCTTCGAGCTGCCTTCCCATCTCGACGAATGCCTCGACGCTGTGCACCGGGCTGACGGTATAGGAGATCGTTCCCTGGGCATGCTTGCCGGCTTTCAGCGTCGCCCTGACTGCTGTTTCAAGATTGCGCGTGTCATTCATCGCATCGAAGATGCGGAATACGTCGATGCCGGTTTCGGCCGCACGTTCGACAAATGCCTCGACGACATCATCGGCGTAGTGACGGTAACCCAGCAGGTTCTGTCCGCGCAGCAGCATCTGCTGCGGCGTGTTCGGCATCGCCGCCTTCAGCAGGCGCAGACGCTCCCAGGGATCTTCACCCAGAAAGCGGATACAGGCGTCGAAGGTCGCCCCGCCCCAGCTCTCCAGCGACCAGTAGCCGACCTGGTCCAGCTTTGCAGCAATCGGCAGCATATCCTTCACCCGCATGCGCGTGGCGAACAGCGATTGATGTGCGTCACGCAGGACGACTTCGGTAATCCCGAGCTTGTGATCAGGCATACTTGTGGTTTCCAGTCGCTATCGCCTGTTGCGATAGGCTGTTACGGCTGCCGTGATGACGGCGACAATGTTCGGATCCGACAGCCGGGATTGCTGCGCCGGATAGGGCGCCGGCGCACCTCTGGAGGATTCCAGCAACTGCGCCAGCATGCTCATCAACTTCATGCTGACCACCAGCATCAGCAGAAAAACGAAGACGCTGCCCATCCCCAGCAGCATCAGTTTCAAACCTTCAAACAGCAGCTCGTTCATCAAAAATCCATAACCTGGCAAGGTCAGAACAAAATGGGGAATGCAGGATGCAATCAGCGCAGCGCATTGCACCTTTCCATGCGGCGCAATGCCCTGCGGTTATTGCGCCCTACTGACTACACGTAACGCACTTCGAGGATTTCGAATTCACGCTGACCTCCGGGGGTCGGGACTTCGGCCACATCACCCTCCTCCTTGCCGATCAACCCCCGGGCGATCGGCGAGTTGACGGAGATCAGGCCCTGTTGAATATCCGCCTCATCTTCACCAACGATCTGGTAGGTCAACTCCTCGTCGGATTCAAGATCGATGACATCCACGGTGGCGCCGAAAATGATACGCCCACCGGCGTCCATGCTGGTCACGTCGATGACATGGGCATGGGAGAGCTTGGCATCGATATCCTTGATGCGCCCCTCGATGAAGCCCTGCTGTTCACGCGCGGCGTGGTATTCGGCATTCTCCTTCAGATCACCATGCGCACGCGCCTCGGCGATTGCCGCAATCACGGCGGGGCGTTTGACGGTTTTCAACTCATTCAGCTCACTGCGCAGACTCTCTGCGCCGCGTACTGTCAACGGGACTTTATTCATAGCTTCTACCTGTGCAATCTCTCACTGTACAGATTCGTGCAACTCTTTGATGGTGTTGACCGAGATAGTACCGCTCTGCTGCATTGCCATGCAGAACGCCTCGGCTCCTGATATGGTGGTGGTATAGGCGACCTTGTGCATCAGGGCGGCACTGCGAATCTCGGCCGAATCCTCGATCGCCTGCTTGCCTTCGGTCGTATTGACGATGAGATTGATCTCGTCATTCTTGATCATATCAACGACATGGGGACGGCCTTCGGCGACTTTATTGACGCCGCTACAGGCAATACCGGCGGCATTGATAGCAGCCGTGGTCCCATGCGTGCCATAAAGATCAAATCCCAGTGCATGCAGGGAGCGGGCAACGCCGATGACACGCTCGCGATCGGCATCGCGCACGCTCAGCAGGGCGCGCCCTCCGGAAGGGAGTTCGGTTCCCCCGCCGGCAACGGCCTTGGCAAAGGCCTCGGCAAAGGTTTTGCCGCTGCCCATCACCTCTCCAGTCGACTTCATCTCGGGTCCAAGCACCGTATCCACGCCGGGAAACTTGATAAAGGGGAAGACGGCCTCCTTGACCGCAAAGTAGCCGGGAATCCGCTCCTGCGTCACTCCCTGCTCCGCAAGGGAGGTGCCCGCCATGCAGCGTGCAGCTATCTTGGCCAGCTGCACACCTGTCGCCTTGGAGACAAAGGGTACGGTGCGCGATGCGCGCGGGTTGACCTCGAGCAGATAGATGTCGTCACCCTTGATGGCGAACTGCGTATTCATCAGGCCGACGACTTTCAGCTCCAGCGCCATCTGCCGCATCTGTTCACGCATTCTATCCTGAATTTCAACAGAGAGCGTATAGGGTGGCAGTGAACAGGCCGAATCTCCGGAGTGGACCCCCGCCTCCTCGATGTGCTCCATGATGCCGCCGATCAATACATCCGTGCCGTCACAGATGGCATCGACATCGACCTCGATGGCATCATTCAGAAAACGGTCCAGCAGCACCGGCGAGTCATTGGAGACCTGCACCGCTTCGCGCATGTAGCGCCTCAGGTCATCTTCACCATAGACGATCTCCATGGCGCGTCCTCCCAGCACGTAGGAGGGGCGCACCACCAGCGGGTAGCCGATTTCAGCTGCCTGCTCCACCGCACCCTCGGGATCCGTTGCCAGCCTGTTGGGCGGCTGCAGCAGTCCCAGCTTGTGGACCATCTGCTGAAAGCGCTCCCGGTCTTCGGCCGCATCGATCGCATCGGGACTGGTGCCGATAATCGGCGCACCGGCCCGGTCAAGCCCGGCTGCGAGTTTCAGCGGCGTCTGGCCGCCATACTGCACGATGATCCCGGCGGGGTTCTCCCTGTGGATCACCTCCAGCACATCCTCCAGCGTCAGTGGTTCGAAATAGAGGCGGTCGGAGGTGTCATAGTCGGTCGAGACCGTCTCCGGGTTGCAGTTGACCATGATAGTCTGATAGCCATCATCGCGCATCGCAAAAGCCGCGTGCACGCAGCAGTAGTCGAACTCGATGCCCTGGCCGATACGGTTCGGACCGCCGCCGAGCACCATGATCTTGCGGCTCTCGTCGGGCCGCGCCTCACACTCCTCCTCGTAAGTCGAGTACATGTAGGCGGTGTGCGAGGCAAACTCCGCCGCGCAGGTATCGACGCGCTTGTAGACAGGACGGATGTCGAGATTGTGGCGATGATCGCGCACCTCAGACTCCTCCACCCCGAGCAGCGCCGCCAGGCGGATATCGGAGAACCCCTTGCGCTTGATGCGCAGCATACGGTCGGCGTTGATCTGCGCAAGAGAGGTCGTGCGCAGATCCTCCTCGGTGGCGATCAGGTCCTCGATCTGCACCAGGAACCAGGGATCGATTTTGGTAATCGCGAACACCTCTTCGAGGGTGAGTCCCTTGCGAAAGGCGTCGCCAAGCATCCACAGCCTGTCAGGTCCTGTCTGGCGCAGCGAATTTTTCAAGCGCTTGATGATCTCCTTGGAGTCGCCGGCCTCGCACACCTCGTCAAAACCGCTCCTGTCGATCTCGAGCCCGCGCATCGCCTTTTGCAGCGACTCCTGGAAAGTGCGCCCGATCGCCATCACCTCGCCCACCGATTTCATCTGCGTGGTCAGGCGTGAATCAGCCTTGGGGAACTTCTCGAAGGCAAAACGCGGTATCTTGGTCACCACGTAGTCGATGGACGGCTCAAAGGATGCCGGTGTGACGCCGCCGGTGATCTCGTTGCGCAGTTCATCGAGGGTATAGCCGACCGCCAGCTTGGCCGCCACCTTGGCAATCGGAAAACCGGTCGCCTTGGATGCCAGCGCCGACGAGCGCGAGACGCGGGGATTCATCTCGATGATGATCATGCGTCCGTTCTCGGGATTGATGGCAAACTGCACGTTGGAGCCGCCTGTGTCCACGCCGATCTCGCGCAGCACCGCCAGCGAGGCGTTGCGCATGATCTGATACTCCTTGTCCGTCAGTGTCTGCGCCGGCGCCACGGTAATGGAGTCGCCGGTATGTATCCCCATCGGGTCGAGGTTCTCGATGGAACAGATGATGATGCAGTTGTCGCGGTGGTCGCGCACAACCTCCATCTCATACTCTTTCCACCCCATGATCGACTCTTCGATCAACAGTTCACTGGTGGGTGAAAGATCGAGACCATGCTTGCAGATTGCCTCGAACTCCTCACGGTTGTAGGCAATGCCGCCGCCGCTGCCGCCCATCGTAAAGGAGGGGCGGATGATGGTTGGAAAACCGATCTGTCCATGCACCTGGTGCGCCTCTTCGAGGCTGTGCGCAATCGCCGAGCGCGGCATATCCAGGCCGATTTTGCGCATCGCCTTGCGGAACAGGTCGCGGTCCTCCGCCTTGTCGATCGCTTCGCGCGTGGCGCCGATCATCTCGACGCCATGGGTTTCGAGCACCCCTTCACGCACCAGGTCGAGCGCGCAGTTGAGTGCGGTCTGTCCTCCCATGGTCGGCAGCAGCGCATCAGGGCGCTCCCGCTCGATGATCGCCGCGACCGTGCGCCAGTTGATCGGTTCGATATAGACGGCATCGGCCATATCCGGATCGGTCATGATGGTCGCCGGATTCGAATTGACCAGGATCACCCGGAAACCCTCTTCACGCAATGCCTTGCATGCCTGGGCGCCGGAGTAGTCAAATTCACAGGCCTGGCCGATGACTATCGGTCCAGCGCCAATGATCAGGATGCTGTGAATATCGCTGCGTTTAGGCATATCTGTTTCTATTCGTTTTTATGACTCGCGAGGCCATGTCTCAGAGTGACAAGGCAAGGGAACATACTTCATCTCTCACAAAGCTTCCGCATCCTGCTTACGCCCCTGACCTACATCCATGTAGGCCAGGCCGCAAAGCACGCAAAGGTTTTTCCTGGCGTGCTTGGCGTCTTGACGAGAGAAGTGATTGCAATTTGACTCATATGTGAAGATGTTTGACACACTTGGAGTCGCGGCTACTGCTTCATCAAATCGATAAAGTGATCAAAGAGCGGCGCGACATCATGCGGCCCCGGACTCGCCTCGGGATGACCCTGAAAACTGAATGCCGGTTTGCCGGTGTGATGAATCCCCTGCAGGGAGCCGTCAAACAGTGATCGATGGGTAGCCTCGAGATGTGCCGGAAGACTCTCCTCATCCACGGCAAACCCATGGTTCTGGCTGGAGATCATCACTTCGCCGCTGTCGATGACCTGCACCGGATGGTTGGCACCATGGTGGCCGAACTTCATCTTGAGCGTGCGCGCGCCGCAGGCCAGCCCCAGCAGTTGATGCCCGAGACAGATGCCGAAGATGGGAATATTGGTCTCGAGCAGCTGTTGAATCGCCTCGATGGCGTAGACACAGGGCTCCGGGTCACCCGGCCCGTTGGAGAGAAAGATGCCGTCGGGCGACATTGCCAGGACATCCTGCGCCGGGGTTTGCGCCTTGACCACCGTCACCCTGCAGCCGCGCTCCACCAGCATGCGTAAAATATTGCTCTTGACGCCAAAATCATAGGCCACGACATGAAATTGATGCTTCGCATCATCGACAAGCGGGTAGCCATCCTCCAGTGACCAGACGCCCTGGTCCCAGCAATAGCTGCTGGAGGTAGTGACCTCCGCGGCCAGGTCCATGCCCTGCAGTCCCGGAAAGGCCTGTGCAGCCGCAAGCGCCTTCGCTTCATTGAGGGTGGAACCGGTGACCAGGCAGCCGCTCTGGGCGCCCTTCTCACGCAGTATCGCAGTCAGACGACGGGTATCGATGTTGGCGATTGCCACGATATTGTGACGTTTCAGATAGTCCTGAAGCGACTCCTGGCTACGCCAGTTACTGGCCGTCAACGGTAGATCGCGAATGATCAAACCGGCTGCATGCACCGCGGAGGACTCTTCATCCTCACTGTTGATGCCGGTATTGCCGATATGCGGATAGGTCAGGGTGACGAGCTGACGCCGGTAGGAGGGATCGGTAAGGATCTCCTGGTAACCGGTCATCGAGGTGTTGAAGACCACTTCACCCACGCTCTCTCCGTCGGCGCCGATCGACTCACCTCGAAACAGACTGCCATCTTCCAATACCAGAAGTGCGGAGTTATTCACCGGCCATCCTCTCAAAACAGGCACACAAAAAACGGGACCCTGAAAAGCCGCCCCGTTAAAAACCCGAATGGGTAACTGACAGGATTTTACGTTAGATGGCCTTCATTCGGCAAGAGAGAATGTCCTGAAAAACTCTAAGGAACCTCTGATCAAGTCCCCGGGATGGGGGTTTGGGGGAAGGGCAAACTAAAAGCTGGTTATAACTCATTGATATTGATCCCTTCCCCCATAGAAAAACTTGCGGGAATGCTCTGCTCCAGTCGCGAAGCGACTTGATCAGAGCTTCCCTAACGAGTCGAATAACCACGGAACACACGGACTACACGGAATCGTTTCCGTGTGTTCCGTGGTCACTGGCTCGAATGATTACAGTGCGCCTCTGACCCACTGGATCAGCTGCGGCGCCTGCATCGCTCCTGCCTGGCGCGTAACTTCGCTGCCGCCCCGGAAGATGGCGAGCGTCGGAATGCTGCGAATCCCGTACTGCGCCGCGAGATTCTGATTCCTTTCTGTATCGACTTTCAGCAGACGCACCCCGGGTTCCAGCTCGACTGCCGCCTGGGCGAACATCGGCGCCATCATTTTGCAGGGGCCGCACCACTCGGCCCAGAAATCAACCACCAGTGGAACATCCGAACGGCTGAGATGCCGCTGAAAAGTCGCCTCATCGACCTCGAGCGGTCGCCCCTGAAACAGCGGCTGCTTGCATTTCCCGCACCTGGGATCATCACTCAGGCGGGCAGCCGGGATACGATTGACTCCCTGGCAGTGCGGGCAGACGATATGGAGTTTGTCAGACATGGGAACAATATACTTGATTTCCAATGCAACTGATATGGGGCTTCCAAAACCAGTTTTCAAACCACGAAGCCACAAACCACAGGAAATTGCCGAACCTCTCTACTCACGTTGAACGTGGCTAAACACTGCTCCCAAAATACAGCCAAAAAAAACCTCTCCGAAGAGAGGTTTTTTTATCCCGTCACCGTTAGATCAGGCAAGCAACGGGATGATCATCAGTGCAACGATGTTGATGATCTTGATCAGCGGGTTGACCGCGGGACCGGCCGTATCCTTGTAGGGGTCGCCTACGGTATCGCCGGTGACCGCCGCCTTGTGAGCGTCGGAACCCTTGCCGCCGAAATTGCCATCCTCGATGTACTTCTTGGCGTTGTCCCAGGCGCCGCCGCCGGTGGTCATCGAGATCGCGACGAAGATGCCGGTGACGATGGAACCCAGCAGCATGCCGCCCAGCGCTTCCGCGCCCAGCAGCAGACCGACAGCTACAGGCACCAGAATAGGCAGCAGCGAAGGCAGAATCATCTCCTTGATAGCGGCCCTGGTAAGCATGTCGACCGCCTTTGAGTAGTCAGGCTTCTCGCTGCGATCCATGATGCCCGGCTTCTCCTTGAACTGGCGGCGCACCTCGTTGACGATGCCGCCGGCCGCACGGCCTACGGCTTCCATCGCCATGGCGCCGAACAGATAGGGAACCAGGCCGCCGATGAAGAGGCCAATA
>JBDLII010000037.1:0-15358 GCA_039714995.1 Pseudomonadota bacterium | reverse complement strand
TTTCTCGAGAGCTGGGTTGATCAGTATCCCATCCTGTCGATCGAGGATGGCCTCGACGAGGGCGACTGGGAGGGCTGGAAACTGCATACCGAGCGCCTCGGGGAGCGAATCCAGCTGGTCGGCGATGACCTCTTCGTCACCAACCCGAAGATCCTCCGGGAGGGCATCGACAATGCTATCGCCAACTCAATCCTGATCAAGTTCAATCAGATCGGCACCCTGACCGAAACCCTGGCCGCGATCAGGATGGCGCATGACGCCGGCTATACCTCGGTGGTCTCCCACCGCTCCGGCGAGACGGAAGACACGACCATCGCCGACCTGGTGGTCGCCAGTGGCAGCGGCCAGATCAAGACCGGGTCGCTGTCGCGTTCCGACCGGGTCGCCAAGTACAACCAGTTGATGCGTATCGAGGAGCAACTTGGCAGTGACGCCAGCTATGCCGGGCGCGCGGCATTCCGCTGGCTGAAGTGAATGTTCGCCAGGTGGTTGATTCCGGCGCTGGTCGTGCTCTTTGTCGTGCTCCAGTACAGGCTCTGGGTCGGTATCGGCAGCCTGGCCGAAGTCGCCACCCTCGAGCGTGATATCGAGGCGCAGCAGCAGGCGATCGAAGAGATGAAAAAGCGTAATCTGGCAATGCAGGCCGAGATCGACAGCTTCAAGAATGACCAGGAGGCGGTCGAGGAGCGGGCGCGATCGGACCTGGGAATGATCCGTGAAGGCGAGATCTATTACCAGATTCCAGACAGCGTCAGTCATCCGGGTATCAAGCCATGAGTTTATGGTGTGTGGTGCCCGCAGCCGGGGAGGGCAGGCGCATGAAAAGCAGCACTCCCAAGCAGTATCTGCCGTTGGCGGGGAGCAGCGTCATCGAAACCACGCTGACGACACTGTTGAAAGTACAGGATTTGCAGGGGATCGTCGTCGTGCTCGATCCGGACGACGCCTACTGGCAGCAGACGCGGTTTCACGACCACCCGTTGATCCACCGCGCCCCTGGCGGATCGGAACGCGCTCACTCGGTGTTGAACGGACTGGATGCCCTGCGTGACTTGGCTACCGGGGATGACTGGGTGATGGTGCATGATGCGGCGCGTCCCTGCGTGCGCATCGAGGATATCATCCGTCTGGAATGGGCCTGCGAACAAAATCCCCATGGCGCCATTCTGGGCATGCAGGTCAGGGATACGATGAAGGTCGCCGATCGGCAGCAGGCGATCCAGTCCACGGCGCCGCGCGAAAACCTGTGGCATGCATTCACACCGCAGATGTTCCCGCTGGGTCTGCTGAAACAAGCCCTTGAAGCCGCCCTGGAGAGAGGAGAGGCCATCACCGACGAGGCCAGCGCGATGGAGAGGGCCGGTTTTCATCCGCAGCTGGTGCAGGGTGAATCCGACAACCTGAAGATCACCAACCCCTCGGACCTGGCGCTGGCTGATTTCTACCTGACGAGAAGAGGCGAGAGAGAGTGCGAATAGGGCATGGCTTCGACGCGCACCGCTTCGCCCCCGGCCGGCCGCTGATCCTCGGCGGCGTGACCATTCCACATGCGCAGGGACTCGAGGCGCACTCGGATGGCGACGTTCTGATCCATGCGCTCTGCGATGCGCTGCTTGGCGCCGCCGCGCTCGGTGATATCGGCGCCCACTTTCCGGACAGCAGCGAGAGCTATGCCGGCATCGACAGCCGTGTGCTGCTGCGTTCCGTCATCGACAAGCTCGAAGAGGAGGGGTGGCGAGTCGGCAATGTCGATATGACGCTGATCGCACAGGCCCCAAAGCTGGCTCCCTACATCCAGAAAATGCGTGAAATCCTCGCCCGGGACATGAAAAGCGACCTCCCGGCGGTCGGCATCAAGGCCACAACCACCGAAAGGATGGGTTACATCGGCCGCGAGGAGGGGATCGCCGCGCATGCCGTCGCGCTGATCGTCAAGAGGGCTTGATCTTCTCCATAACCCCCTCGACGAGATCCATCGGCAGCGGAAAGACGATGGTGTTCGAGCGCTCGCCGGCGATCTCCGTCAGCGTCTGCAGGTAGCGCAGTTGCATCGCCTCTGACTTCTTCGAGAGTGTCGTTGCCGCCTCCAGCAGTTTCTCGGAGGCCTCCATCTCGCCCAGGGCGTGGATCACTTTCGCGCGTCGCACGCGTTCGGCCTCCGCCTGCTTGGCGATGGCGCGCACCATGCTCTCATCCAGGTCCACATGCTTGATCTCGACATTGCTGACCTTGATGCCCCAGGCATCGGTCTGCCGGTCGAGGATGTTCTGCACATCGGCATTGAGGCGTTCGCGCTCGGCCAGCATCTCGTCGAGTTCATGTTGCCCCAGCACGGAACGCAGCGTTGTCTGCGCCAGTTCACTGGTTGCCATGTAGAAATTTTCGACCTGGATGATCGCTTTCTCCGGATCGATGACCCGGAAGTAGACCACGGCATTCACCTTCACGGAGACATTGTCGTGTGAGATGACATCCTGCGTGGGAACATCCATGACGATGGTGCGCAGATCCACCCGCACCATCTGCTGCACGAAGGGGACGATGATGATGAATCCCGGACCCTTGACTTTCCAGAAGCGCCCCAGGGTGAAGACGACACCGCGCTGGTATTCACGCAGGATGCGGATCATGCTGCCCAGGAACAATATAATGAATGCGGCGATCATATAGGGAATATAGCCAATCATCTCTCTCTCTCCTCGTTTGTCGGGGCTGTCATGTTGTCCTCCAGCGGCTCGACGCTCAGCGTCAAACCCTGCATGTCGGTGACTCGCACTCGCTGACCCTTGTGCAGCCGCTTGCTGCTCGACGCCAGCCATTTTTCACCATGGATGACCACGGAACCGTCGTGATCAAAATCCTCGCTGACGGTTGCCTGGCCGCCGATCAGCTCCTCCAGGCCGCTGACGACAGGGCGGCGGCGCGCCTTCATGGCCATGCTGATGACCAGGGTAAACAGCAGGGCGCTGATGACGGCGAAGGTGATGATTACCGGCAGATCGATGCCGAAGCCCGGCGCATCTGTGTCCATCAGGATGATCGAACCGATGACAAAGGCGATCACGCCGCCGATGCCGAGCACGCCGAAGCTGGGTTGAAAGGCCTCGCCGACCATCAACGCCATGCCCAGCAGAATCAGCCCCATGCCGGCATAGTTGATCGGCAGCAGTTGCAATGCATACAGCGCCAGCAGCAGGCAGATGGCGCCGACGGTGCCCGGCACGATAGCGCCTGGGTTGGAAAACTCGAAGATCAGCCCGTAGATGCCGATCAGCATCAGGATATAGGCGACATTGGGATTGGTGATCACGCTCAGAAGGCGGCTGCGCCAGTCCGGATCATGGCGGATGATTTCAAGACCTGTTGTATGCAGGGTTCTCGTCTCTCCCTGTACCCTGACCTCCCGGTCATCGACCTGCTTCAGCAGGTCTGCCATATCGACTGCGACCAGGTCGATGACATTCTGTTTCAGCGCCTCGCTGGCCGGCAGGCTGGCGGCGTCGCGCACCGCCTGTTCCGCCCAATCCTGGTTGCGGTCATGAAGTTCCGCCAGGCCGCGAATGTAGGCAACCGCGTCATTGATCACCTTCTGTTGCTTGGCGTCACGGGTTTTTCTTGCGGGCGCCGTTTCACCAGCAGCCGGAGTCTCGTCCTCCGCGGTTTCATCCTCCTCGCTCTCCTCTGCTGGCAGAGGCGACAAGCCGCCAAGCTGCACCGGCGTTGCCGCGCCCAGGTTGGTGCCGGGCGCCATCGCGGCGATATGGCTGGCGAACATGATATAGGTCCCGGCGCTGGCGGCGCGCGAGCCGGATGGCGCTACAAAGGTTGCAACAGGGACGGGGGAGTTGATGATCTGCTTGATGATGCCCCGCATGGCGCTGTCCAGCCCTCCCGGCGTATCCATGCGGATGACGACCAGCTCCGCCTGGCTCTCATCGGCTGAGAGCAGCGCCCGTCCGATATAATCCTCGGCAGCGGGACCGATTGCGCCGTCAATGCTCAGCTGCAATACATGCCGAGCGACCGGTTCGGCTGAAGCCGTATTCAGCCACAGCGCTGCAGAGAAGCACCACAATAATCCAGCAAGTATTACCAGCTGTTTCGGCATCAAGCGATTTCCTGAATCTCCATACTGTTGAGTATAGTCGCAGATCAGGGAGTCTGCGTTCAGGGTCATACGGCCTGCCGTGAAGTTGGATCCTACTCCTTGTCCAGATTGATGCGCACTGACTTGACATCACTGGAAATCAGCTGCAGTCCAAAGTTGGGCGTGCTGCCGCGCCGTTTCACCAGCACATCTTCACCATCGTCACGTTCGACATGGTAGCCATCGCTGGGAAGCTGTGCACGAAAGGCGTCCATGATGGCTATCGCGACCACGTTTTCACGCATGTTGTCCGTGATGTGCACGTTGACATCGGTAGCAGGCTGGCCTTTCGGGCTCACGCGAAACAGCATGTCGCCGCTGGAGTTGGCGCCTTCGCTGACTTCGATACGCCATTTGTTTGACAGGCCTCCCGAGAACGAGACACAGGAAACGAGTGTTAATAGAGTGAGCAGAAGGATAACCCTGGCGGATCGGTATTGCATTATTGTGGTCATCTGATATCTCCTTGAATCAGCTGGTTACAGGTTGTTTCAGTATAGCTTATCAGGTACGCCGGTCACGGTATTTTTACCCTCGTAGTTTGACAATACCTGGAGAAAGGCATTTCCATAGGCATCCAGCTTGTGCTGTCCGATGCCAGAGATCAGAGCCATCTGCTCACGGGTTTGCGGCCGCTGTGCCATCATCTCCATCAGCGTGGCATCGTGAAATATCACGTAGGGTGGTACCTCCTGTTCAGCGGCCAGTTCGCTGCGCTTGCTGCGCAATGCCTCCCACAGCTGCGAATCAGCACCGCTGTAGACGGGCTGGCGTTTTTTTGCAGTCTTGCGTTCACTCTTCTGCTCCCTGCGCAGCTTAAGAACCCGTTCCCCCTTGAGCACAGGGCGGCAGGCAGCGGTGAGCCTTAACCCGCCATAACCCTGCTGATCCACGTCCAGCAGCCCCTGGGCAATCAGCTGCCGAAAGAGGTTGCGCCACTGGGTTGCATTGAGCTCAGTGCCGATTCCCCAGGTGCTGATCCTGTCATGACCAAAGCGCTGTATACGTTCATCAGGCTTGCCCAGCAGCACGTTGATCAGGTAGTTGACGCCGAAGCGCTGACCGGTGCGGTGTACGCAGGAGAGCGCTTTTTGCGCCGCCACGGTGGCATCCCATGTCTCGGGTGGATCGAGGCAGGTGTCACAGTTGCCGCAGGGCTTGTCCTGCCTGTCGCCGAAGTAAGCGAGCAGCGCCTGGCGGCGGCAGCTGGTCAGTTCGCAATAGCCCAGCATGCGCTCCAGCTTCTGTGATTCGATGCGCTTGTGCATCTCGTCGGCATCGGAGTTGGTCACGAACTGGCGCAGCGTGACGATATCTTGAAGTCCGTAGAAGAGCAGCGCCTCCGCCGGCTGGCCGTCGCGTCCGGCACGGCCTGTCTCCTGGTAGTAGGCCTCCAGGCTCTTCGGCAGGTTCAGGTGCACGACGAAGCGCACGTCAGGCTTGTCGATGCCCATGCCGAAGGCGATGGTGGCGACGATGACCACACCATCTTCGCGCAGGAATCGCTCCTGGTTGGCGGAGCGCTGCTCCTTGGTGAGTCCGGCATGATAGGGCAGGGCAGAGACCCCCTGTTCCGAGAGCCAGGCGGCGGTCTCATCGACCTTGCGGCGAGAGAGGCAGTAGACGATTCCCGCCTGATCCGGGTAGTCGAGCCTGATGAAGCGCAGCAGCTGCTGGCGGGCGCCACTGCTGTTGGCAGCCACCCGGTAGCGGATGTTGGGGCGGTCGAAGCCGTTGACGAACTGTTGCGCCTGCTCCAGACCCAGCCGCTGGATGATCTCCCTGCGGGTGGGCGCATCGGCGGTCGCTGTCAGGGCGATCCGGGGCACTGTGGGAAACTGTTCGTGCAGCGCCGAGAGTTGGATATATTCCGGGCGAAAGTCGTGGCCCCACTGGGAGACGCAATGGGCTTCGTCGATGGCGAACAAGGCTATCTCCGCTTGCTGCAGCAGATTGAGAAATTCCGCTGTCATCAGGCGCTCGGGCGCTACGTAGAGAAGATCAAGTTCACCCTGGAGCAGCTGTCGTTGAATCTGGTGGGCCTGGGCGGGAGCGATCGTGGAGTTCAGTGCTGCAGCCCTGACACCGAGCTGCTCGAGCGCGGCGACCTGGTCCTGCATCAGCGCGATCAGGGGCGAGACCACGATGGCCGTGCCGGGACGAATGAGTGCAGGGATCTGGTAGCAGAGGGACTTGCCGCCGCCGGTCGGCATCAGCACCAGCGCGTCTCCGCCCTGGATCAGGGTCTCTATCACGGCGGCCTGGGAGGTGCGAAAGCTGTCGTAGCCAAATGTCTCGCGGAGAGTCTGCAGCGCCTGTTCGGGTCTCCCATTCATCTGCGGATTATCGCATAGACTGCAGTCTCTATCCGTTTTTCACCTTTCGGCTGAATGGCCGCTCAGTCCGGCTTAAAACGTCATTATCTCCAGCTTCACCGTGATGCCAAGTGAGGGGTTGAAATCCTCCTCTTCGCGAAAAGCGACCTGCGGGGCGGCCTCGAGGAACAGCCAGGGGCGCCAGACCTGCCGGCGGTAGCGTACGGCCAGGGAGGAGGCGTGCAGATGATAGTCGGGGTCGCTGCGGAAGAGATTGCTGAACTCGTAGATCAGCGCCTGCGGTCCCGGGAGCTTTTGCGAGAGATAGAAGCGCAGGGTATTCTCGATGCCATCATGATCCTCGTTGTCCTCTTTCCAGTAGAGCTCCGTGTTCAGGCGAAAAAAATACTTCTCGGAGAGAACGCGGTCGAAGTCGGCGCGGGTACGCGTCTCCAGGTTGTCTACATGAGAATATCTGATTTTCTGCAGAAAATAGAGACTCCATTTATCGAAGTCATGCAAATAGCTGTAGCGCGGTTCGATGAAGTAGTTGAGTCCGCCACCCTTGAAGTTGATGCCGGCAGAGGCGCTGGTGTTACCGGGAATCCTGTCACCGATGACATTGAAAACACGCAGGCCAAGATAGGTCGAGTCATCCACATCACGTGGTATCGGTAATGACTTGGAACTGGCGTCCATGTCTTCATCAAGATCATTGCTCAGGAAGAGCTGCAGTTGATTTCTGGTATGAGGCATCCTGGCCCTGATGCTGAACTTGACGTCAGCCTCGCTGCCTTCATCCTGATCGTAAAAACCGCGCGCAGAGATCTTGAGACGGGTGACATTCTCTTCATCCCTGACGCGTTCGTTGTCAAAGAAAGAGTCCAGCCAGTTGGCGGCCCGGCGTGTCGTATCGAGCGTATATTCCACGCCTTTGCTTAAATAGTCGTTATACGCGGTCTCGTCCATCTCCTGGTAATCCCAGAAGTTTTCCCGGTGTTTGCTTTCTGCTTGAGTCTGCTGGAAGCGGACAGCCTGTTGCTGCAGGTCGGGTTCGATGATTCCGGGCTGCTCATCGGCTTGCAGCAACTGGGCGCCGAAAGAGAGGAAAAAGATGGTGAGGAGGGAGGTCAGACTCCTCCCTGAATATGTGGTCATAATGAAGTCTCGATCAAAGAGGACTCTTCCATGAACCAAGGCCATTTTAACACTTGTATGGCCGGGATAAGTTGATCTGTGTCACCCCAATGTCCATCCAGAACCTCGTGACGCATTCTTCAGAATAATATCACCGTCATGCCTGCCACCGCTGGAATGACGGCTAGCGTACAAAGCTTCACTTCGGCTCCTGTAAATTCATCAGTGGTATCATTCACGCAGTCAAATTCCACCTCTTCCGTGAATCGATGGCTTCGATACTCTTCATTCTGAAAAAAATCATCTCGGCGTTGCTGATGCCGCTCTCGGTCGGGTTGATACTGATCCTCGCCGCGCTCTATTTTCTCTCCAGGAACAACACCAGGATGAGCAAAATCCTGATGCTTGTCTCATTTGTGTGGATAGCCGTCATGAGCTACACCCCGTTTTCTGACCTGTTGATGAGTCCGCTTGAGTCTCAGTATCCGGCGCTGGAGGAGTTTCCAAAAGATATCGGCTACGTGATGGTGCTGGGAGCTGGCCATACGACTAATGACGAGCTGCCGATGACCTCTCAATTGGGGCGCTCAGCGATGTTCAGACTCGCAGAGGGGATAAGGGTTCTGCGCCAGCTTGACGATGCGAAACTGATCGTCTCGGGGTATTCGGGCACGGATCCGACGCCGCATGCCTTGATGCAGAAAAAGATGGCTGTGTTGCTCGGAGTCAGAGAGGAGCGGATCATAGCCCGCTATGCGCCGAAAGATACCAGGGAGGAGGCGGCGGATATCAAACCGATCCTCAATAACCAGGACTTTATCCTGGTGACATCGGCCTCCCATATGCCAAGGGCCATGGCGATTTTCAATGAAGAGGGACTGTATCCATACGCTGCGCCGACTTATCACCTGGCGAAAGATGCAAGCGACGACTTCTCCATTCCGGATGCAACGGGGCTGATGAGTAGCGAATACGCCCTGCATGAGTACCTGGGCCGGCTGTGGCTGAAGGTCCTCAAGCTGGTGAAACCTGGCGAGGCGACAACCTCAGAGCTTCCTCAATAGGGTTTCTCACCGATGTAGTTGCCAGGCGGATTGTAGTTGCATACCCAGATCTGGGACAGATCCCGGCACACAGCCCTGGCGCAACCGATCTCCCGGGTGTCGCGCCACACGATTTGCGTATAGTGTCCGCAAACCTTGCCGGGCCTGCAGCGGTTGCCTGGATAGTGGAAGTCCCGCATCTCGTCCGCCCACGCATGGGTGACCATCTCCGGTGAGTAGGTCTGTAGCTCGATCCTGCCGTCTGACCAGCGCCTGGCGCCTGTCCAGAAGAGATTCTCGCCATATTGCTGTGCAAATCTGCCCCGGCGCGGGCGATGCTTCATGTTGCAGTTGTTCCTCTGCTGCAGATGATCTGCCCATTGACGCGCATAGCCGGCAAGTTGCGCCGACCACTTCAGGGCTGGCAGCCCGTGCTGTGAGCGAATCGCATTATGCGGCTGCAGAAATGCCTCCATGTCAGAGGGCGTATGCCGCGCAGCAGGGTGATAGGCTTTTGTGCTACAGCTGCCAATAGCTGGAACGAGCAGCAGTCCGAGAAGAAGGAATTTATTCACTTGTGTATCTCAAGCAGAGCGACGATGTCTTGCGGCTGCACAGGATACTGCAGCACCCCGTGCAGGGGATAGATGCGATGGAGTTGCTCAACATACTGATATTCCGCCTTGCTGACCAGGACGATTACTTTGGCGTGTGGTGCGTATTTCGGCAGGCTATGGAGCAGCACGTCGAGGTTGCTGATGTGCACGCCGGCATAGTTGTTGCCATAGCCGTAGAAAAACTCGGCAACGATAAAGTCCGGGTTCTCCCGCTTCAGATGCTTGAGGGCATTGCGCACCGAATTGACCCTGTGCTCACTGATTTGCAGTTGCTGATAGTGTGTGGACAGGTTCGGGTGGGCAGGAGATTCGACGATCGAGAGCAGGGAGGGCATTACTCACCTGGTTCGCAGGGAGTCGCGCGGTGGTAATAGTCATACTTGTGCAGTATCGACGTCAGGCGCCAGGCATCTTGATGGGAGAGCGGCTCGTGCTGAGGAAAAACGATTCTGACGTAGAGATCCTGGCAATGGTCGGCCACAAGGGACTGCAGTAGAGCCTCGGCCTCTGCGAGTGTCATCGGTGGTGAAAATTCACTCTCTTCAGGACGTTTGACGAAAAACCCGTCATGGCCCAGTTGCGTGGTATAGCGGAAGTTGACCACGTATTTGTTGCTGCTGCTGCGGGCAGGTCTGACGAGTTTGTCATATTTTCCCTTGAGGTCGGAGTACTCTGATTCCAGGCCTGAAAGATCCTGTTGTGAACCACTCAACTGCTGCTGCAGTGCGGCAGTACTGGCGGTGCTGGCTTCATACTTTAGCTGCAAGTTTTCCAGTTGTGTCGTTTTGTCACTCAATTCACTCTCTTTTCCGGCGACCTGCTGCTGCACGCCGCTGAGCGTGGCATTAAGTTGTTTGATCAGTTGCTGCAGCCGGGCGCGTTCATTGGTGAGTGCCTCGATGGAAGCAAGTTGCTGCTGTGACGCTGACTCATGTTGAGTCGCGAATTGCTGCGCCAGGCTCAATTGCTCGGAGGATTTCTCCAGCTGCTGCTGCAACTCGCTGATCGTCGCGGAGGAGTCCTGCTGCAGCTGTGCGATCTGCTGTTGATGCTCTTCAGAGGCAGATGTCAGTTGTATGACTTCTGAACGACTGCCTTGCAACGACTCAGTGGCCTGGGTCAGCTCGGTTTGCAACGAGGCGAGACGCTCGTTGGCGGCATCCAGCGACGCTTGGGCAGACTGCAGGGCTGATTTGGTCTCCTTCAGCTGTGCCAGGGTTTCTGTCTCTGCAAGTGAGCGCTTGTTCAGTTCATCCTGTGTCTGTTGCAGCTCTGTACGGGTTGTCTCAAGCTGTGAAGTGGTCTGTTGTTGAACCAGCATGGACTCTTCGAGTGACTTCTCGTGAGAGCTCTTTTGGCGCTGCTGCTCGGCAATCAGGGTGCTTTTCTGCTGTTCCAGTTGCTGTAGACTCTCCTGCTGCTGCTGGCTCTGCTGCTGCAGTTGGGCAATATCCTGCTGCACGGCATCAAGAGATTGTTGCTTTTCCTTGAGCTGAGTTTCGAGAGCGCTGTTTTTCTCGCTGCTGAGACGCTGTGCGGATGCTGATTGCTCGAGTTCCTGGCGAAGTTTCTCCTCTGTCGCCTGCAGGGTGTTCTTCTGCGCATCCAGTTGGGTAATATCGAGCTGCTGCTGACGGCTCTGCTCCTTGACCGCTTCGAGAAGCTGTTGCACAGAGTCCAGCTGAGTCGCCTTTTCCCCAAGCTTTTTTGCGAGTATGGTCTTGGCTTTTGCGGATTCAAGCGCCTCCGAGGTCGCCAGGCGCTCCGCGGCCAGCGTCTCTGTCAGTTGCCTGACAAGATCCGTATTCCGGGTGATCAGGATGATCATTGCGAGCAGGAAAATCATCACGATCACCGTCATGATATCGGTGAATGATGGCCAGAAGCTCTCGTTGTGTTCGCTGCTCTCCCGGTTCAGGCGGATGTCGACGAATCCGTCACTCATTGTTTGCCCGCTCTAGTTCTTTTGCTTGTTCGTGCTCGATGCGGAAACCGTGACGCAGGATGTTCTTCAGCTCTTCCATGTGAGACGGGAAGGTGTCGGTTTGGGTCTTGAAACTGATGACAGCCTGCGCCATCGCGTGCTCCATGGCGCCGAACTGCTTCTGGGAGCTGTCCATTTTCTTGCTCAACTCCTGCAGTTGATGCACGAGGTTGTTCAACTCATAGATGATATTTTCATTGGTCACCTGGAATTTCGGTGACAGATAAGCCGTTGTGGCCTGTTCGATACCGCTCACCAGATTGGTCTGTACGTTGGTCATCTTCAGATAGAAGTAGCCGAAGAAGAGATAACAGGCAATGGCCGTCATGGTGGTTGACAGCGCCGTTGACATGCCGTGGATAACGAGGCCCATGCCACTGGAGTCCACACTGCCTGCAAACATGCCGGAGGCGCCGACCAGGGCGATCGAGAGCGAGATGATGGTGCCGAACACACCGGTCAGTATCAGGACGTTGTTGATGAATCGAGGCAGGTTGATCTTGGTGCTCTCATTGGCAACCAGTGTCGACGCCAGGGCGCCGTGATTGATCGGGGTACGGCTTTCGTAGAGGCGTTGCATCATCAGATAACGGGTGCTGATCATGCTGTTGGGCCTGACCTCCAGCAACGGATTTTCAGGGTCGATCTGCATATTCTCAATGAAGGTATTGAGGGCTTTCTCTTCACGTGAATAGCTGACCAGGGAGACGATGATGCGGAACATGCCGAGGAGAAAGAGCAGCACAATGAGGCTGTTGATGATAATGCCGACTTCAGTGGGCTGGTTGGCAATGTAGATGTCCCTGATTTTGCCAAATTGCCAGGCAATCAATGAAGCGACAACGAGGGAGGACAGCAGCATTTGCAGCAGGACTGAACGGCTGTAGATACGACGATACTGGATGATCTCCAAGACGATACCCCGGGATGGTGATGCCTAAATAAAATTTGATAAGCATTTTAGCATAAGCTTGTATACAGAGTCGCTGTCTTCGCAGAGGCGAGAGATTAGCTGCCTTGTCGATGATCACAAAACTTCTTGATCATCCGCTACTTCTTGATTTTTCTTAAAGTATGTTATTTTATGTAGACAATAGAAAAATACTCTATATACTAGATAAGTATGAGGATTATGCACTGATTTACCCCAAGAGATATCGAAGTAAGTGGCGGAGCAATGAGAAAATTACTGATATTGTCTGCTTTCCTCTCTGGTCTGTTCATGTTTGGCAGCGCCGTTGCCGGCGTCACCATCAACGGTGTGCGCAGTTGGACGGCGCCGGAGCGCACCCGGCTGGTGTTCGATCTCTCCGAGCCGGTGAAGTACAAAGTCACACCGGCTTCCAACTCCTCCTCGCTGAAGCTGCAGATCTACCGGAGTCGACTCAAGGCAACAATCCCGGTCTTCAACAAGCATAAGGTCATTGCTTCCATCGCAACAAACCCTCTGAAAACAGAGAGCGTCGAGATTCGTTTCAAACTCCGGAAAGCCGTCAGGGTCAAGAGCTTTCAGCTGGACCCGGGGGGGCGTTACGGCTATCGCCTGGTGCTCGATCTCTACGAGAGGGAGCAGGATGGTGGAGCGAAAGTGGCGAATGCAAAAGCCGGCAGCAGCACTCGCAAGCAGGCTGCAACACCGAAAGTCGTCAAGCCAAGCGTGGTAACAAAGCAGACGAAGGCGGAGAAAGAGGTACAGCCACTTCCGGCGGCAGCTGAAAAGGGGATGCCGGGACGCGATGTTGTCATCGCCATCGATGCCGGGCATGGTGGTGATGACTCCGGCGCCAAAGGCAATCACGGCACCTACGAAAAGGATGTGGTGCTGGCGATTGCAAAGAAGCTGAAAGAGCTGCTGGCGAGTGAGGAGGGGATGCGCGGTGAGCTGGTGCGGGAGTCTGACTACTACATCCCGCTGCGCAAACGTATGGAGATCGCGCGTAAACACCATGCCGATTTTTTTGTCTCGATCCACGCAGATGCCTTTCCGGATCCGTCAGCCAGGGGGGCGTCAGTCTATGTGCTGTCAAACAAGGGAGCGTCCAGTGAAGCGGCCCGCTGGCTTGCCGAACGGGAAAACCAGGCTGACCTGGTTGGCGGCGTCAGCCTCGATGACAAGGATGATGTACTGGCTTCGGTGCTGCTGGATCTGTCGCAGGCCGCCAGCAGGCGGGTGAGCCATGAGGTCGCGCAGATGACAGTCAGTAATCTGGGCAAGAGTGGTAAAGTCCATTTCAGTCGGGTGCAAAAGGCAGGGTTTGCCGTCCTGAAATCACCGGATATTCCATCGATGCTGGTGGAGACGGCTTTCATCTCCAATCCAAAGGAGGAGCAGAAACTGCGGGATCCCGAGCATCAGGAGAAGTTTGCCCAGGCTATTCTTGCCGGTATACGCCGCCACTTTCTCCAGACTCCGCCTCCGGGCAGCTGGTTGGCAATGCGCCACAAGCGAAAAATCCGCGGCAGGCAGTATGTCATCGTATCGGGGGACACGCTCTCCGAGATTGCCCAACGCTACGATGTGAGCCTGTCACGGCTGAAGGATTTGAACCAGCTTGAACACACGGATATCCGTGCCGGCCAGGTACTGAAAATTCCTGCAGAGAGTTGAGGAGCCTCTGATTAAGTCCCTGGGATGGGGGTTTGGGGGAAGGGCAAACTGAAAGCCAGTTATAACGCATTGATAGTGATCCCTTCCCGCATAGAAAAACTGGCGGGAATGCTCAGGTCGAGTCGCGAGGCGACTTGATCAGAGCTTTGTTGATCTCGATTAGCGACCGGGTTTGAAATATCTGCCATACTTTGTTTATGGGGCGTTGAAACGCCCGAATCATCTTGAAGCAATAACAGAAGGTAGCATCATGAAAAAGATTTCCCTGATCTTCGGCGCGCTGTTGATGGCATCGGTAATGCAACCTGCGGCAGCATGGTGGTCAGACGGGCCATCATCCTACGCTTTCCAGCAGTGGTACAGTGGTCCCGGGTATACCACCGGCGTTCATGTCCAGCGATTCACCACTTATGACGGTTATCATATCCGCATCTCATCCGGGGACGGCGCCATCGATAATATCAATATCCATGTTGATGGCAGGAGCATCAACATCAGCAGCCAGCAGTTTCAGGAGCAGCAGCAACAGGATTACTATGGAAACAAGCGCCGTCGACACTCCGGTTCATTCAGACAGTGGGTCACACTGCCGGGGGATGCTGACATGCAATCAATGCAACGCAGAAGAGTCAATCCGGATGTGATCGAGATCTTCGTTCCCAGGTTTCGCTGACAGGCGGCTTCTCAACAGGCCTGCATCAGGATTATGGCCACCCTGAAACTTCGCCGCGTCGCCATCGATACCTACGGTGAGAATGTCGCCTTTTTGCACCGCGACTGCGAGATCTACCGTAGCGAAGGATTTCAGGCGCTGAGCAAAATCGAGATTCACAGGGAAGCGAATGGCGTACCCGTCATCGCGGTGCTCAACGTCGTCGATGACAGCGGCATTACCCAACCCGATGAACTGGGACTCAGCGAGCCGCTCTATACACAGCTGGCGCTGCCTGATGGTGCGCCGGTCTGTGTTGCGCATGCGACACCGCCGGCCTCTTTGAGAGCGGTGCATCGCAAGGTGGCTGGTGAGGTGCTTGGATTCGACGACTATCTGGAGATTACGCGGGACATCACCGGCAACCGTTATTCGAAAATTGAAATCGCCGCATTTCTCGTCTCCTGCTCCCAACATGGTCTGGAGCGGAATGAGGTGCTGAATCTTTGCAACGCGATGGTGGAGACCGGTGACCGCCTCGACTGGGGCGAGCCCCTGGTGGTGGACAAGCACTGTATCGGTGGCATTCCGGGTAACAGAACCTCGATGCTGATCGTGCCAATCGTTGCTTCTCACGGCATGCTGATGCCCAAGACATCCAGCCGCGCAATCACGTCGCCGGCAGGCACTGCCGATACCATGGAGGTGCTGGCTGATGTGGATCTCGAACCTGATCGGTTGCATGACATCGTCCGTCAGCAACGCTGCTGCCTGGCATGGGGAGGCACCGCCAGACTCGCACCGGTTGACGATATTCTGATCTCTGTCGAGCGTCCACTCTCCCTTGATGCGCCG
>JBDLII010000036.1:0-15383 GCA_039714995.1 Pseudomonadota bacterium | reverse complement strand
CAGTCGGCTCAATGGTGAGATTGAAGAGTTGCGCCACCAGCTCGAGCAGTTGAAGGAGCAGCAGCGCGAGATGTATCTCGATATCGAGCGGCGCCTGGGTGGCGGGGCTGGCGAGGATGAGAGTTCATCCCTCTCTGACCAGGCGGAGAATGCAGACGAAGCCATCGTAGAATCTGACCCCGGGGTTGAAGCAGAAGCCGAGGCTGTGCCAGAGGTGGGGCAGCAGGAACCTGCTGCTTCCAGCCAGGCCTCCGTGGCCGGGCCTCCTCAGCCGGGAGAGCAGCGGCAGTATACGCATGCCTACGATCTGTTGATGCAAGAGCGTGATTTTCAACAGGCGATCGCCGCCTTCCAGCAACTTCTCAAAGAGTATCCTGATGGACAATACGCCGATAACGCCCAGTTCTGGCTGGGTGAGGCCTATTATGCAAAAAATGAGCTGGATGACGCCCTGGAGGAGTTCCAGAACCTGGTTGACCGTTACGCGCAGAGCCCCAAGGTGCCCGATGCAGTCTACAAGGTGGGCTACATCCACAAGATCAGAGGCGATGTCGACAAGGCCCGCATGGTCTTCGAAGGCCTGATCGAACACTATCCCGACTCGCCGGCCGCGCGGCTGGCGGCCATCCGGCTCGAAACACTGTAGTCAACATCTGTTTTTTTAACTATTCAGCATCTTGCCGACTCCTGACCTTGCCCCTCACCTGCATCTGATGCAGCATGGAGCTGTAGGAGCGGTCATCTGACCGCGATTCTGCAAGGGCATAAGTTACTCAATAGATTTCTCGCTTGGCTCGAAATGACAATTAATCCGGGCCAGCTCAGCATATCCTATCCATGAATGACTCCAGGCCAGACCAGAATGTTCTCGCGAGCCGGCTGCGCATCACCGAGATCTTCTGCTCACTGCAGGGGGAGAGCCGCAGCATGGGCTGGCCGACAACCTTTATTCGCCTCACCGGCTGTCCATTGCGTTGCGGTTACTGTGATACATCCTATGCCTTCAAGGGTGGCGAATGGCTCAGCCTTGCGGAGATTCTTCAGCGGGTCGACGGGATAGGCGTGCAGCATGTGACCGTGACCGGCGGCGAGCCCCTGGCGCAAAAGGCGTCGCTTGAACTGCTGACCCTGTTATGCGACCGGGACTACCTGGTGTCGCTGGAAACCAGCGGCGCCCTGGATATCTCCGCTGTTGATCCGCGGGTTGCAAGGGTCATTGATATCAAGACCCCCGGCTCACAGGAGCAGCAGAGCAATCTGTGGGACAACCTGCATCATTTGAAACCGTCCGATCAACTGAAGTTTGTCATCTGCGGCCGCGATGACTACCTGTGGAGCAAACAGCTGCTGGAGAGACATCAGCTGCAGCACCTCTGTGAAGTGCTGTTTTCGCCGGCCTATGGCGAACTGCAGCCGGTTGAGCTGGCGAATTGGATCGTTGCGGATCGTCTGCCGGTGCGTTTTCAGATACAGCTTCACAAACTGCTGTGGGGGGAAAAGCAGGGTGTCTGACAAAGCCGTGATACTGCTGTCCGGCGGGCTTGATTCCGCCACGGTGCTGGCCATAGCAAAACAGCGTGGCTTTGCGTGTCATGCGATCAGCTTTGATTATGGACAGCGGGGAAAATCGGAGCTGACAGCCGCAAAAAGGGTCGCGGAGGCATCAGGCGTTACCCGGCATCTGATTCTGCCGATGGCGCTGGACCAGATCGGCGGCTCGGCGCTGACGGACGAGCAGATCGACGTCCCGCTGCAAGCCCAGGGTGGGATACCTGTCACCTATGTGCCCGCCAGAAACACGATTTTTCTTTCACTGGCGCTCGGCTGGGCGGAAGTGCTGCATGCCAGGCATCTCTTCATCGGCGTGAACGCGCTGGACTATTCGGGTTACCCTGATTGCCGTCCGGAATTCATCGCTGCATTTGAGAAGTTGGCGAATGTTGCCACCAGGGCGGGCGTCGAGGGTGATGGCTTCAGCATCGAGGCGCCGCTGCTGCAGATGAGCAAGGCAGAAATTATTCAACAGGGCGTCAAACTGGGTGTTGACTACAGTATGACAGTCTCCTGTTACCAGGCGGATACAGAGGGAGGGGCATGCGGCCGGTGCGACTCCTGCCGCCTGCGCAAGCAGGGATTTGCCGCTGCCGGGATTCCCGACCAGACGCGTTATCGCTAGAAGTCAATGTACAATCGCGGTCAGAAGACCGCTCCTACACTGGAAGCGGAATCTTCTGTAGGAGCGATCTTCTGACCGCGATGATGCGCGGGTTGAGAGAAGTTACTCTAATGATTTCTCGCTTCGCTCGAAATGACAATTATCGGATCATCCCCAAGGAGAGTCATGTGATTGCATTGTTGCAACGGGTGAGCGAGGCGAGCGTCAGTGTTGACGGCAGTGTTATCGGCCGCATTGACGCCGGCCTGCTGGTTTTCGTCGGTGTGCAGAGAGAGGACGGGGAGAGGGAGGCGCACCGCCTTGCCGAGCGCATCCTGGCGTATCGTGTTTTTGAGGATACCCGGGGACGCATGAATCTGAGCCTCGGCGACACTGGCGGCGGACTCCTGCTGGTGCCGCAATTTACACTGGCTGCAGATACTGGCAGGGGAAATCGTGCCAGCTTTACCTCCGCGGCAGCCTCCGACCGTGCCCGAGAACTCTTTGCTCTGGTAGTGAGCAGTGCCGCGAAGGCGCACGACAATGTTACCTGCGGCCGGTTCGGCGCCGATATGCGGGTTGCGCTTGTCAATGAGGGGCCTGTGACCTTCTGGCTGGAGGCTTAAGAGATTGGAAATCAGCTATTTGCGGCAGAGCCGTGAAGAAAAGTGTAAAATAGCGACCATTGAAACGAGCTCAGGCGCCATGCCTGATGGATAAACCGGGAATAACCAGAGGAAGTGTCATTATGAAAAGATGTGCCGTGTTACTTGTATTGCTGCTGTCGAGCCTCGCCGCCTGGGCAGAGGCGCCGCAGAGCCCTGTCGAGGGCGTCAACTATCATGTGCTGGGGACCAAGGCCCCAACGGTGGGGGCGATCGAGGTGGCCGAATTTTTTGGTTATTTCTGTCCGCACTGCGAAGCCCTCGAGCCTCACCTGGAGGGCTGGTTGAGCAGGAAACCGGAGGATGTCACTTTCATTCGCGTGCCGGCGACATTCAACCGCCCCGATGTGCTGATGTATGCCAAAACCTACTATGCGCTGCAACAGATCGGCGCCCTCGACAAGGCGCATGCCGCGATCTTTGCGGCGATCCATAAAAATAACCAGAAGCTCAACAGCCAGCAGAAGATGGAGGCTTTTCTTGCCACCCGGGGTGTCGATGTTGCCGCCTATCGGGAGGCCATGGACTCGTTCGAGATCAACCTGAAGTTGCAGCAGGCGATGAAGCTGGCTAAAAAGTACAACATCAGCGGCGTGCCGTCTCTGGTCGTGGACAAACACTACAAGGACGGTGATGCAAGAAGTTGGGAGGAGAAGCTGCAGATCGTTGACTACCTGGTCGAAAAATCCCGCCAGAGAAGGCCTGCGGCTCCCCCGGTTCAGGCACCGGCTTCTCTGCAGCCCCAGGCTGCCGGCGCTGCCACCCCTCAATAACATTCATGTTTCAAGCTGCAAGCCAGCCACAGCGTGACGCGGCCGGGACCCGGCTGCGTCTGCTCAGCTACAATATCCAGTCTGGCCAGGGGACGCAGCACCGGCGCGATTATGTCACCAAGAGCTGGCAGACCTTTCTTCCGCACCCGGTCAAACAGCAGAACCTGAACCGCATTGCCAGCTTGCTGGGCGGTTACGACCTGGTCGGCCTGCAGGAGGTCGATGCGGGCAGTCTTCGCTCAGCCTTTATCGATCAGACCGAGTACCTGGCGCACCGCGCCGGTTTTTCCAACTGGAATATCCAGGTCAACCGCGACATCGGCCACTTCGGCCAGTTTGGAAACGGTTTCCTGTGCCGCTATGAGCCCGCTTCGATTCACTGTCATCGCCTGCCGGGGCTGCGTGGCCGCGGCGTCATGGTGATCAAGTTCGGCGAGGGAGACACGAGCCTCTCCGTGCTGTTGGTTCACCTGGCGCTGGGAAGACGCGGACGCCTCCGGCAGATGCATTTCATGCGTGAACTGCTGACGGACAGCAGCTACAACATCGTCATGGGAGATCTCAACTGTGCCAGCGGTTCCCACTTGCTGGAGCAGTTTCTCTCTCACGCAGGGCTGGTCGAGACAGTTGTCGGCGAGCCGACATTTCCCTCCTGGGAGCCGGTACGCAAGATCGACCACATCCTTGTATCGGAGTCGCTGACAACGGAGAATCCGGCAGTTGAGGATTTTCCGCTGTCAGACCACCTGCCGGTGCGCGTCGATGTGCTGCTGCCTTTCAAGCTGCCGACGGCTTGACGTCAATGTTGTTGTTTACCCGATCTAATGGGCGTTAACCAGATCTGGGTCGACGCCGACGCCTGTCCGAATGTCATCAAGGAGATCCTGTATCGCGCCGCGCAGCGGCTGGAGATCCCCCTGATCCTGGTTGCCAACCAAGCGCTTGATATTCCCCGCTCGCACACTATCCGCTCGGTGCAGGTGGCAGCCGGTTTTGATGTTGCTGACGATTACATCGTGCGACATGCAGGGGAAGGCGATCTGGTGATCACCGCGGATATCCCGCTTGCCGCCGAGGTGATCGCCAAAGGCTGCCAGGCACTGAATCCGCGCGGCGATCTCTACACCGAAGACAACATCCGCCAGCAGTTGAGCATGCGGGACTTCATGGAGACCCTGCGCAGCAGCGGGGTGGATACCGGCGGGCCTGCTGCATTCAACCAGGCCGACCGCAGAGCATTCGCCAGCCGGCTGGATCGGCTGCTTGCACGGTAGTCAGAGCCTGAAAGCGTGTGATTTCCCCCTCCTACTGTGTGATATGACACACTTTTGCCTGCATACAGGATGAATTCCGAATGAAGTGATTTGCATCAAGTGCCTGGTGCAGACAGCGCCGCTATGGTGACGAAAAATTTTCATCACACGGGTTGGAATAATGCATAAAGTCATCGTTGCAGGCGCCATGGCGGGAATCATGGCCCAGGGTGTTTTCGCTGAAGAGGCTCCTCTGGAGATCGAGATCAAGGGGGGTGCTGCAGCAGGACCGGGAAGCGTGGAAACTGTCCCGGAAGCGCTGCCCCCAATCATGCCGCTGGACGATTCGTTGCGCATCCTACCCGGTGTCTCCGGCTCGCGCATGGGCGGGCATGGCACGGACCTGGTGATTCGCGGCCAGGGCAAGACGAGTATCAACGTGCTGCTGGACGGCGCCTATGTACATGGCGGCTGTCCCAACCGCATGGACCCGCCGCTTGCCTATGCTCCCGCCGAGAGTTACGACAAGGTGACGGTTATCAAGGGTTCGCAGACGGTCATCTACGGCAGCGGCGGCAGCGGCGGCTCGGTGATCCTGGAGCGCGAGACCCCGCGTTTCTACGCGGATGAAAAATACCGCGCCGGGGCAACCGCAGGTTATCGCAGCAACAGCGATACCTGGGATGCTTCCGTTGATGTTGCAGCAGGCAGTGAGAAGGGCTTTGCGCGGCTGCTTGGCAGCTATATCGATGCGGGCAACTACGAGGATGGCGACGGCGACAGCGTACGCTCCGCGTTCAGCGAGCGCGCCGGCACCGCGATCCTGGGCTATACCCCGGATGACCATACCCGCTTTGAACTGAGCTACGAGGCGCAGAGGACCAGGGACGTACTCTTTGCCGGTGCCGGCATGGACTCGCCAATATCCGATGCCGATACGCTGCGCCTGAAGTTCGAGAAAAAGGCGATCGGCAGCATCGTCGATGCCGTCAAGGCGGAGATCTACCGGGCGGAAGTCGAGCACGTGATGGACAACTACACGCTGCGCACGCCGGCAAACCCGATGATGTTGATGCGGGCGCCATCGACATCGGACACCACGGGCGGCCGCATCATCGTCGATGTGGGTGATATCAATAACTACGGCCTGTGGAAGCTTGGCGTCGATGTGCAGAACAATGAGCGTGATGCAGTACGCGTCAATGACTTCAATGACATGCTTAACTCAGTGCTGTGGCCGGGAGTTGATATCGACCAGACGGGCCTCTTTGCAGAGTATCACCGCCGGGTTGATGAGAACAACCGTTTCACCGGGGGGCTGCGTTATGACCGGGTGACGGCCGATGCCTCCAAGGCGAACAAGGATCCCATGGGGATGCCCCTGAGTCCCAACCAGCTCTACAGCATCTACTACGACACCACGGCATCAAAGAAGACGGAGAACAACTGGGGCGGATTGCTGCGCTGGGAGCATGACCTCGATGCAGCCAACGGCTATCTCTATGGCGGCATCTCCCGGAGCGTGCGCACGGCGGACGCCACCGAGCGTTTTCTGGCTTCCAATGCGGCAATGCCGAGCATGCGCTGGGTCGGCAATCCGGATCTCGATCCCGAGAAGAGCCATCAGCTGGATATCGGCGTGGTGCTCGAGGATGACAAATGGGATCTGGATGCAGCCATCTTCTACAACAGCGTCGATGACTTCATCCTGCGCGACCGTTTTCATGCGCCGATGAACAATGCCACGATCTATCGGAATATCGATGCGACACTGATTGGCGGCGAGTTGAATCTCAACTATCGCTGGTCTGACAACTGGTCGAGTAATTTCGGGCTCTCCTATGTCCATGCGGAGAATGATACCGATGACCGCGCCATCGCCCAGATTCCGCCGCTGGAGTTTGTCGCTTCACTGGATTATGGATACGGTTCCTGGGACCTCGGCGGCCGGGTGCGCGGCGCAGCAGAACAGAACAGGGTTGATGATGACCCGCTGACCGGCAGCGGTCTTGATGTGCAGCAGACGCCGGCCTGGGCGGTCCTCGATCTGTACGGCAGTTACCGCTTCAATAACAACACCTCGGTGCGTTTTGGCATCGACAATGTTTTCGACCGGAACTATGCACAGCACCTGAACCGCTCCAGCGCCTTTGATCCGCTGCAGGTCCAGGTCAATGAGCCGGGGATCAGCGCCTATGTGCAACTGGCGGCGAAGTTCTGATATCCTGTCAGGACTGCCTGTTTGGCATGAAGCGGAAATAAACCAATAAGCACACGAAGTGAAGCCGTTTCTCCTTGTGTGCTTCATGGGGAAAACGCCCAGGGAAACTCTGAATGAATCACAATCATGCGTCATTGCGAGCGCAGCGAAGCTTCCGCATCCTGCTCACGCCCCTCACCTACATCCATGTAGGCGAAGCAATCTCATGCAGTTAAACCACAGGCTTGGAGATTGCTTCGTCGCTGTGCTCCTCGCAGTGACGATTCATTCAGAGTCTCCCTGGTGACGGTTGCTGCATCAGTCCATTAGAATCCCCCCATCCCACTGATCCTTTTTCACTCCTGCTCAATCGACTGATCCAATGCGTCGCCAGAAATCCCGATGTCACTCGCCATTCCTTTTCTGATCGGCCTTTTCAGCGCCTTTCACTGCATCGGGATGTGCGGCGGCATCATGACGGCATTGACCCTCGGGCTCCCTGAGGCGACGCGCCGCTCGCGTGCGGCGCTGCTGCTCGCGGTGACCCTCTACAACAGCGGCCGCATTATCAGTTATGCGCTAGCGGGCGCCATCGCAGGCGGCCTGATGAACGGGGCCGTTGACTATGCCGGGCCGCAGCAGGGTCTTGCGCTGTTGCAGCGCATCGCCGCACTGATCCTGATACTGATCGGGCTGCACCTGGCCGGCTGGCTCCCCCAGTTGTCCCGCATCGAGCGCCTCGGTGTGCCCTTGTGGCGGCGTATCGAGCCCCTGACGCACCGGCTGATGCCATTCGACGCGCCCTGGAAGCTGTTTCTCTACGGCATGCTCTGGGGCTGGCTTCCTTGCGGGATGGTGTATACCATGCTGACATCTTCCGCCGTGCAGGGTAGTTCGCTTGGCGCCGGGCTCTATATGGCCGCGTTTGGAGTCGGTACGCTGCTGCCGGTTGCCAGCGCGGGCTTTGTCGCGGGCTCTCTGCGCAAATGGCTCGGAACGCCCCGGGTGAGGATGTTTTTCGGCGTGCTGGTGATCGCCTGGGGGGTGCTTGCTCTGCTGAGGCCTGATTTTGCCGCCAGGTTTCATATCACCGGGCAGTCGGCTCATACGCCTGTCATGTCTTGCCAATAGCACGATTTCCATGCAAAATAGCACTATGAATGACTCTCGGCAGATCATTGGCGAAGATCCGCAGCTGTTGCGCACGCTGCATGCCGCCCGCCTGGTAGCCGGGGCTGCAGCGCCCGTGCTGATCAGCGGCGGCAAGGCAACCGGGAAATCCCTGCTGGCCAGTGTCATCCATGCCAATAGTGCATGGCGCAGCAGCGGCTTCAGGCTGATCAATTGCGCCGGTGTCGATGATCCGACGTTCCCCCTTGATGCACTCAACGAAAGCGACCAGGAAGCCGCAGATCATTTCGCTGGTACGCTGGTTTTCAGGGAGATCGGTGAACTCTCGTTGGTCGCGCAGGCCAGTCTGCTGCGCTATCTGGATTCCGCCTCAGCGGAGGGACTGCGCATCATCGCCACCAGCAGCATGGATCTCGAACAGCAGGTCGACGCGGGGGCATTCCGTCCTGATCTCTACTTCAGGATCAACGTGGTGCCGCTGTCACTGCCGGATCTTGCCGCCAGGAGGCATGATATTCCGTTGTTGATCAGGCACTTCACGAAGTCTTTCGCTCTCCGCTACAAGCGCCGGACGCCGGTTTTTCCGGCTGCGACTGCCAGGATTCTGAAGGATTACCAGTGGCCGGGCAACATCCTGGAACTGCGCAATTTTTGCGAACGCATGGTGCTGCTGCTTCCCGGCAAGCAGATCGAGGCGGAGAACCTCCCTGCCGGGATGGTAACCTCGGGCGCATCGGCAGCAACCGCTGCAGTGATCAACCTGCCTGACGACGGCATCGACCTGTCACAACTGGAGCAAAGCCTGATCCGCCAGGCGCTGGAGTCAGCCCGCGGCAACCGCAGCCGTGCTGCCCGCCTGCTCGGCATCACCAGGGACAAGCTCAACTACCGCATCAAGAAGTACGCCCTGACCGGCTCCTGACGGCGTCATCCTGCAGTCCTCCTGATAGTGCCTCAGTGCTCAGGCTGATGTCTCTTTCTGCTCATACGCTTCGACAACACGCTGCACCAGCGGGTGGCGCACGACATCCCGCGAGTTGAAGAAGGTAAAGCTGATGCCCTCCACCTTGCCGAGGATGTCTACGGCCTGGCGCAGGCCCGATTTCTGACCGCGCGGGAGGTCAACCTGGGTGACGTCGCCTGTGATGACTGCCGTCGAGCCAAAACCGATGCGGGTCAGGAACATCTTCATCTGCTCCGGCGTGGTGTTTTGCGCTTCATCCAGGATGATGAAGGAGTCGTTGAGAGTGCGTCCCCGCATATAGGCGAGGGGGGCGACTTCGATGACATGTCTCTCGATCAGCTTGTTGACCCGTTCAAAGCCGAACATCTCGTACAGCGCGTCATAGAGCGGACGCAGGTAGGGATCGATCTTCTGCGCCAGGTCGCCGGGCAGGAATCCCAACTTTTCACCGGCCTCCACGGCGGGGCGCACCAGCAGGATGCGGCGAATCTGCTGGCGCTCCAGCGCCTCGACGGCGCAGGCGACGGCCAGGTAGGTCTTGCCGGTGCCGGCGGGACCAATGCCAAAGTTGAGGTCATTGGCGACGATATGGCGGAGGTACTCTTTTTGATTGGGACCGCGTCCACGGATGACGCCGCGCTTGGTGGTGATGACGACCTCGGGCTGGTCATCTGCTGTCATCTGCTGCTGACGCTCTTCGATTCCCGACTCCTGCAGGAAGAGATGGATAGCGCGGGCGTCAAGGCGTTCGCTGGCCGTTGCCGCGTAGAGATCGGCCAGCAGGGTCTGCGCAGCTGAAAGTATCTCCGGCGAGCCGAGAATCTGAAACTGGCTGCCGCGGTTGTTGATCTCGATGCCCAGCCGCGCCTCGATCTGGCGCAGGTGCTCCTCCAGCGGCCCGACGAGGTTGGCCAGGCGCTCATTGTCCTCGGGTTCCAGCAGGAACTGCACCGATGCGGCATGCTCACTCATACAGTTCTCCTCGCAGGGAGTTGGGCAGCGCCTCGGTGATCCTGATGTTGACGAAATGCCCGATCAGATCCCGTGAGCCGGTAAAGTTGACCACCCGGTTGTTTTCGGTGCGGCCCGACATCTGTGCGGCATCCTTGCGCGACTCCCTCTCCACCAGGATTTTTTGCACGCCGCCGACCATCTGGCGGCTGAAGCGCTGGGCGTTGGTGTTGATCTTCTGCTGCAGCCTGGAGAGACGTTTTTTCTTGATCTCCAGCGGAACATTGTCGCTCAGCTCGGCTGCCGGGGTGCCCGGCCGGATGCTGTAGATGAAACTGAAGGAGTGGTCGAAATCGATGTCGTCAATCAGCTTCATGGTGTGCTCAAAATCCTCGTCGCTCTCATCGGGAAAACCGATGATGAAATCGGATGACATGCTGATGTCTGGACGTATCTTGCGCAGCCCGGCGATCTTCTGCTTGTAGTCGAAGGCCGTATGACCGCGTTTCATCATCCGCAGGATGCGGTCCGAGCCGCTCTGCACCGGCAGGTGCAGGTGGCTCACGAGTTCTGGAACATCCCGATAGACCTCGATCAGGCTGTCGCTGAACTCGAGCGGGTGCGAGGTGGTGTAGCGAATGCGCTCGATACCGTCGATGGCTGCGACATAGCGGATCAGCAGCGCCAGGTCGGCGCTGTCACCGTCGTGCATGACGCCCCGGTAGGCGTTGACGTTCTGTCCCAGCAGGTTGACTTCACGCACGCCCTGTTCGGCAAGCTGTACGATCTCATGCAGGATATCGTCGAAGGGGCGGCTGATCTCCTCGCCGCGGGTGTAGGGGACGACGCAGAAGGTGCAGTACTTGGAGCAGCCCTCCATGATGGAGACAAATGCAGCGGGGCCCTCCGCGCGCGGTTCTGGAAGGCGGTCGAATTTCTCGATCTCCGGGAAGCTGGTATCGACGACGGTGCGCTGTTTGGCGCGCGCCTCGTCGATCATCGCTGGCAGCCGGTGCAGTGTCTGCGGACCGAAGACCAGGTCGACACAGGGCGCACGCCGGCTGATCGCCTCGCCCTCCTGGCTGGCAACACATCCGCCGACGCCGATGATGAGGCCGGGGTTGGCGAGCTTCAGCTGGCGCCAGCGTCCGAGCTGGTGAAAGACCTTCTCCTGCGCCTTTTCACGCACCGAGCAGGTGTTCAGCAGCAGGATATCGGCATCCTCGGCGCTGTCGGCCAGGGAGACGCCACGGGCTTCATGCAGCACGTCGAACATCTTGTCCGAATCGTACTCGTTCATCTGGCAGCCAAAGGTCTGGATAAAGAGGCTTTCGTGCATCGCGTTGTTAATCAATAAAGTGTAGCCGTGGATTATACCCAAGATGCGGGGTGTCCCGGAAATGTCGAAGGTGGGGAGTGCTGGCTGGCCTGGCGGCGTCGATGTTGCGCTTTCATAGGTAAGGGTAGCAGTAATCTATCGACACGATAGTAAATAAGTAATATACAAATTAAGAATATACTAATATTCTATAACCATGAAAACGGAGCCAGCAGATCGCAGCTCTCTTTTCAAAACTTTCATTTTTACTGACTAGAGAGAACTATCATGAAAAATATCGTAAAGATCGCTGCAATCGCAGCAATGCTGGCATCAACCGCCGTTTCTGCGGAGTTCTGGGATGATGACAAGGACTGGAACAGCGACTGGGACAACAACTGGAACAACGACTGGAACAACGACATGTACAACCGTGGCTCCGGCCGTGGTGATGGCTATGTAAACAGCCGTGGCCGTGGCCGCGGACGTGGCAGCTTCAGCATGGACATGGACGCTGACGTCGACGGCGATTGGGAAGGCGACGGCTACGGCGACTTCGAAGGCGACGGTTACAACCGTTGGGACAACCGTTGGGACAACCGTTGGGACAACCGTAACTACTGGAATAGCAGCAGCAACCCTTATGGCTATGGTGCACCTTATGGCTATGCGCCTCGTGCGGCTGCTCCTGCGCCTCGTGCTCCTGCACCCCGTGCAGCAGCTCCTGCTCCCCAGGCTGCACCAGCTGCCAAGTAAATAGTGCAGTGATGCAAGGAAAGCCCCGGGAGCTTGCTCCCGGCAAGGCTTTCAGAGTACAGGGAGGTACGCATAAAACCCGCAATTGCGGGTTTTATGCGTTTCAGGCGTGCTGACAACGGGAACCAGGGAGAGGAGCGGCAGGCACAGGTTATGAGATAGAAAATACAGATCAAGATGCCAGACAAGATAGATAAACAGTATTTCATAAATAATTAAAATTCTAATATACTTTTTAACACGAAGAGAGGTTATGCAGTCAACAGCACTCTTTTCAACCCTTTCATTTTTATTGAACGAGAGAGCAATTATGAAAAATATCGCAATGATCGCTGCACTGGCAGCTATGCTGGCATCAACCGCTGTTTCTGCGGAGTTCTGGGATGATGACAAGGACTGGAACAGCGACTGGGACAACAACTGGAACAACGACTGGAACAACGACATGTACAACCGTGGCTACGGCCGTGGTGATGGCTATGTAAACAGCCGTGGCCGTGGCCGCGGACGTGGCAGCTTCAGCATGGACATGGACGCTGACGTCGACGGCGATTGGGAAGGCGACGGCTATGGCAACTTCGAAGGCGACGGTTACAACCGTTTGGATAACCGTTGGGACAACCGCTGGGATAACCGCAGCTACTGGAACAGCGCCACCAACCCGTATGGCTCCGGCTATGGCTATCGCCCTTATGGTATGTATGGCATGAGTGGTCCTTATGGCTATGCAGCAGCTCCCCGCGCAGCTGCTCCGGCGCCCCAGGCAGCAGCACAGGCGCCTGCAGCCACCGCAAAATGCCCTGAGTAATTTCACTCTATCGGAAGCTGATCCCGGGAGTAGCCTCCCGGGCGTGCTTCAGGCGTTCAGGGATGAGCACGAGACTCCGCCATTGGCGGAGTTTATTTTTTAAGAAAAACTATCAACACGCTCGCCACAATTAAAAACAAGTAATTTACAAAAAACTAAAATACTAATATTCTATTTAACATGAAAAAGGAGGGTTGCAACAGGCGGCTCCATTTTTCAGGGTATTCTTATTCACTCAACTTATTAGAGAGAACTATCATGAAAAACATCGTAATGATCGCTGCTGTTGCAGCAATGCTGGCATCAACCGCTGCCACTGCGGAGTTCTGGGATGATGACAAGGACTGGAACAGCGACTGGGATAACGACTGGAGCAACGACTGGAACAACGACTGGTACAACCGCGGCTATGGCCGTGGAGATGGCTATGGTCGCAGCCGTGGCCGCGGCCGTGGTCGTGGCAGCTTCAGCATGGACATGGATGCTGATGCCGATGCCGATTGGGAAGGCGACGGCTATGGCGACTTCGAAGGCGACGGTTACAACCGTTGGGACAACCGTTGGGACAACCGCTGGGATAACCGCAGCTACTGGGATAGCCGCAGCTCTGGTCCTTATGGTGGCGGCTATGGCGCTCCCTATGGCTATGGTGCTCCTTATGGTTATGCACCGCGTCCGGCTGCTCCGGCGCCCCGTGCAGCAGCTCCCGCGCCTCAGGCAGCAGCTCCTGCTCCCCAGGCAGCACCTGCAGCCAAGTAAAGGAATATCGCTGTCAACAGGGATGTAGACGAGCATGATCCGCGAATCTGCGGAGCAGTAGTACAAGAAACCCGCCGTAAGGCGGGTTTTTTTGTCAGGGGAGTTCTGAGCGAATCCCCTTTCATGTCATTCCGACCATAGGGACAAATCTTCCACCCTTGTAATATCCATCGGTTATGGATTTCAAGGTTTCTCGCTTTGCTCGAAATGGCATTCGATCAGGGTTTTCATAGTAGATATTAAAGAGATGTTTTGCATCGATAGGAATTAAGAAATTCCAAAATTAAGTATATTCTAATATTCTATATCAGTAGAGTAGGGACATGAACCCTGTGTTGGATGTTTCGGGGGGTGGGCGGTTTTCATCCAGAGCGGCTGACGCTTTCCTGAACCTGGACTTGCGACAGAGGGTGAATGCTTGATAAAGTTAAAAACGTCTTTTCCTGCCGTGTCGTTAAAGGCTACCTGTCAGCCAGCCGCCTGATACTGGTTGCATATTTGAACTTAGTGGAGATTTCATCAATGTATAACATAACCAAAATTGCAGCAGCCATTGCGCTGGCAACCGCCGCTGTTTCTGTCCAGGCCGAACGCCCGGCTCCAGGATACGGAGCCACGCCTTTCGGTGCTGAAGAGATCGAGAATCGCCGTGCGGCTGCCAGCAGGGAGCGGCAAGCTCGCCGGGCAGGTGCCGATCAACAGAGGGCGGCGCGCCGCGCGGAGATGGATCAGCGGGTAACCGCCGGCTCCGCACCAGCCGGATTTCCGTCACAAGAAGAGATCGACAAGCGCCGTATGGCTGCTGACAAGGGGCGGGAAGCCCGTCGGGCTGCTGCAGACAAGCAGAGAGCAGCACGCCGCGCAGAGAGGGACACGCGCATTGGCTCCAGACCTGCATCAGCTGGATCTCCTACACAGGAAGATGTCCAGAAGCGTCGTGCGGCAGCGGCCACGCTGCGTGATGCGCGCCGTGCAGACGCCGACAAGGCGTGGGCAGCACATGAACTCGAGATGAAGAAACGGTTCGCCGACGAATCCGGGCGTGCAGGATTGCCATCTGATGAAGCGGTCCAGAAGCGTCGTGCGGCGGCAGCCACGCTGCGTGATGCGCGTCGTGCGGAAGCCGACAAGGAGTGGGCTGCGCATGAAGTCGAGATGCAAAAGCGCTTCGGTGGCGAATCTGCGCCGGCAGGATACCCTTCCTATGAAGAGATGGAGAAGCGTCGCGCAGCAACAGCCAAGGATCGTGCAGCACGCCGTGCGGCCATGATCAAGGAGATGGAAGCCTATCGCGCCGAAACGAAAAAGCGTTTTGAAGCTGAGCCGCAAGCACCCCAGGAGGGCGCAGAAGGCATCAGTGCCGAGCAGGTGAAGCAGCTGGAAGCGCGCCATGCTGCCGCGGAAAAAGCGATGGAAGAGCGTTTTTCCAAGGCTGAAAAAGCGATGGATGAGCGTTATGCCAAGGCGAAAAAAATGATGGAGGAGCGTCGCGCAACTGCCAAGAAACGCATGGAGCAGCATCGTGCTGAGATGGAAAAGCGCTTTGCCACGGCGAAGGAAGCCGCGCCGGCAGCTGAAGCTCCTGCAGCAGCGGAAACAGCACCTGCACCGGAAACGGCTCCAGCCCCTGAAGCAGCGCCTGCACCGGAA
>JBDLII010000035.1:0-15448 GCA_039714995.1 Pseudomonadota bacterium | reverse complement strand
CCTAACCGCGCACCATCATGATCAGCAGCAGCACAAATCCGACCACCAGCAGCAGCGGCAGGATGACGGCTCTCCAGTCGTCGCTGCTGCCCTTGGGGCCATGCTTCAACTGCTCTTTGGCCGCCGGATAGAGCCGCCAGGCGACCATCAACAGAACCGCAGCCAGGCCGATTTTCAAAAAGAGTTCCATGGATGTCTCCGCAAGAAAAAACCCCGACAGGAGTCTGCCGGGGTCTGGTCAGGGGTGCGGCGAGTAAGTGCTCTCTACTCGTCGCCCATGATCCCGAGTATCTGCAACAGGCTGATAAAGATGTTGAAGATGCTCAGGTAGAGGCTGTAGGTCGCCATGATGTAGTTGGTCTCTCCGCCATTGATGATGCGGCTGGTATCGTAGAGAATCAGGCCGCTCATCAGCAGAATGATCGCCGCGGAGAGCGCCAGTGACAGCGCCGGCAGCGCCAGGAAGATATTGGCAACCATGGCGATGATGACGGTCAGCAGTCCGGCGAACAGGAAGCCGCCCATAAAGCTGAAATCGCGGCGGCTGGTCAGCACGTAGCCGGAGAGGGCGAGGAAGATCATGCCTGTGCCGGCAAAGGCGGTGCCGATGATCTGCGGGCCTTTCGGCAGGGCCAGGTACTGGGTAATGATGGCGCCAAGGCCGAATCCCAGCAGGCCTGTAATCAGAAAGATCACGCCGATGCCGGAAGAGGCGTTGGCCACACGCGGCAGGACGAACATTCCCAGCAGCATCGAGACGATGACTGCTCCCAGGTAGACCATCGGTGGCATTTCGAGAAAGATGGAGACAGCCGCCATCACTGCACTGAACAGCAGTGTTGCCGAGAGCAGGATATAGGTGTTTTTCAGGACCTTGTTGGTGGCTAGCACCTGCTCCTGGGAGCGGGGCATCGTGATGTTGTGGTTCATTGTGTAGAGTTCTCCTTCAAGAAAACACAGGTTTCAGGTTGATACAGGGATAAGATAGTAGCATTTTGAAAAAAATCAAGCTTGGATATCTTGTGCTATTCAGGAAGTATCTGGCAACACCGGGTTATGCAGGGTATACTTTTCACTCCACAAAAAAGATATGCAATTCAATGCGCTTGTATAAGCTTTTTGTTCTGCTTGTTACCATGACCCTGTTGACAGCGGTGATGCAGACAGCAGTTGCGAGCATTGCCTACCAGTACCGCGCGCCTGACGGCTCCGTGGTCTTCACCGGAAAGCCCCTGGAAGAGCCTTTCCAACTGGTCAAAAAGATGAACCTGGACTGGGGCGATGTCAAGGCGCGCAAGATCAAGGAGCAGATCGTTCAGCCCAAAAAAGCCGATGTTGCGGCCAAGTCCGTAAACCAGCCGAAATTTGCTGCCATCGTGGATGAGAAGGCGAAAAAGTACAAGGTCATCCCCGAACTGCTTCATGCCGTCATCGAGGCTGAATCAGCCTATGACCCGAAGGCGGTTTCCCACGCCGGCGCGGTCGGACTGATGCAGTTGATGCCGGCCACGGCAAAACGCTTTGGCGTGACCGACCGCACCAATCCTTCGCAGAGTGTCGATGGCGGGGCCAACTATCTGCGCTATCTGCTCGATTTTTTCGATAATGATCTGACGCTTGCCGTCGCCGGCTACAACGCCGGTGAAGGGGCGGTGATGAAGTATGGCCGTGCGATTCCTCCCTACCGGGAGACGCAGAAATACGTGGTCAAAGTCATGAAATTTCTGCGTCGCAACCTGAAAAAGAGCCGGGCGCAGCGGGTTTCCTCTACAGTTGCTCAAGCGGATCGACAGGGATCATAAAACAGCTGTAGCCTGCAGGTCTGCATGGTAGGAGGAGCGCACCATGGGGCCGCTGGCGACATTGGCGAACCCCAGCGCTTCGGCATACTCCGCCAACTGTGCAAACTCACCAGGCGTGACAAAGCGCTTCACCGGCAGGTGGTCGCGTCCCGGCTGCAGATACTGACCGATGGTGAGCATGTCGCAGCCGTGGCTGTGAAGATCATTGATCACTGCACGCACTTCATCGAGTTCCTCACCGATCCCCACCATCAGCCCCGATTTGGTGGCCACGCCAGGGTGCTGCTGCTTGAAGTTGTCGATCAGCTGCAGCGACCACTGGTAGTCGGCGCCGGGGCGTGCCTGCCTGTAGAGGCGCGGCACGGTTTCCAGGTTATGGTTGAAGACGTCGGGCGGGGATGCGCCGAGAGTCTCCAGCGCCTTTTCCATGCGGCCGCGGAAGTCGGGGACCAGGATCTCGATGGTCGTCTCCGGCGTCAGTGAGCGGATGGCATCGATGCAGGCGGCATAGTGCGCGGCCCCGCCATCACGCAGGTCATCCCGGTCGACCGAGGTGACCACCACGTAGGAGAGCTGCATCTCTTCGATCGCCTTGGCCAGCTGCATGGGTTCATCCGCATCGAGGGGAGCGGGTTTGCCGTGGGCGACATCGCAGAAGGGGCAGCGGCGGGTACAGATGTCACCCATGATCATGAATGTTGCGGTGCCGTGGCTGAAGCACTCGCCGAGATTGGGGCAGGAGGCCTCTTCGCAGACCGAACTAAGTTTGCTCTGGCGCAGGATTCTCTTGATCCTGGCAACGCCCTTGCCGGATGGCGCCTTGGCGCGTATCCATGCCGGCTTGCGCGGCAGCTGCTGCGTGGGTTCGACCTTGACCGGAATGCGTGAGACCTTGTCGGCGCCGCGCTGATGGGTGTCGGGCCTGGAGCGCGAGGGGGCTGTCAGTTCATCTGTCATAGGCGTGAGTATATCCCAGAATTGCCGCCAGCTTTTCCGCCAGTTCATCACCGGCGGCTTTCACATCCATGTCGACCCCATGGGCCGCCATATCCGTCACCGCCAGTCCGGGGTAGCCGCAGGGATTGATCGCGCTGAAAGGCCGCAGGTCCATGTCGACATTGAGGCTGAGGCCGTGATAGGTGCATTGCCGTTTGACGCGCAGGCCGATGGCGGCAATCTTGGCGTCGTTGACATAGACGCCAGGCGCTCCTTTCCTGCGTGAAGCGGGGATGCCGTATGCATGCAGCAGTGCGATGACTGCCTCTTCAATGTTGTGGACCAGTGAGCGGATCCCCATGTTGAGCTCCCGGAGATCCAGCAGCAGGTAGCAGACCAGTTGACCGGGGCCATGATAGGTAACCTGGCCGCCGCGGTCGCTCTGCACGACCGGAATCTCTCCCGGCTCGAGCAGATGCTCCGCCTTTCCCGCCTGGCCCAGTGTGAAGACGGGAGGGTGTTCGACGATCCAGATCTCTGAACGGCTTTCGTCGCTGCGCCTGGCCGTGAAATCCAGCATCGCCTGCCACACCTGGCTGTACTCCTGTCTGCCCAGATGACGGACAATGAGCAGAGGGGCGTGCGTCACAGCACCATTGTGACTGCATCATGAGCGCTCAACTCCCGATAGAGCGCATCCATCTGCTCCCTGCTGGTGGCATTGACGCGTACTGTGACGGCGAGATAGTTGCCGCCTCTGCTGGTTCTGCAGCTGACGCTGCCTTCACCGAGATCGGGGACATGGCGGCGCACGATCCCGACCACGATGGCTTCAAAGTCGCCATCGGCCCTGCCCATCGCCTTGACGGCGATTTCGCAGGGGAACTGCATGATCTCCTGATGGGGATCGTTGATCAAATCCCTTCACCTCTTCTGAGGCGCTGCTTGCAGCTTTCGTAGAGTGCATTCATCCGCTCCCAGACCTCCCCGGCGGCGCCCTTGCCGACAGCCTGGCCATCGAGTTTCAGCACCGGCAGGATCTCCTTGGTCGAGCTGGTCATCCAGATCTCGTCAGCAGTGAGAAGATCTTCGGCAGAGATACTTGCCTCGGCAAAGGGAATGCCGTGCCGTTTCGCAAGCGCGAGAACAATTTCGCGGGTGATGCCGGGAAGCAGCCTGTCGCTGTTGGGCGGCGTGATCAGGAGCTTGTCCCTGACGATGAAGAGGTTGCTGGCGGCTCCCTCGGTCGCGATTGCGTCACGCAGAAGAATAGCCTCCTGGGCGCCGGCATCGGCTGCCTCGTGGCGCGCCAGGACATTCGCCAGCAGCGTGATTGCCTTGATATCGCAGTGCTTCCACCTGGGATCGTCGAGTGTGATGGCCTGGATGCCGCAGCGCTTCTCTTCGGTGGTCGGGGGTTCCAGGATTTTGGTCCTGGCATAGATGGTTGGCGCGATATCATCCGGCCAGGCGTGATCGCGGATATCGGTGCAGCCGCGCGTCACCTGCAGGTAGACAGCCTGGTCCGAGTCGCCCAGCTGGGCCGTCAGACGCGTCAGGATCTCCCGCCACTCCGCCGGCGTGTGGGGATTGTTCATGCGTATCCCCCGCAGGCTGTTGTGCAGGCGCTGCAGGTGGTGATCAAGCTCGAACAGGTGCCCCCCGTAGACAGGGATCACCTCGTAGACGCCATCGCCAAACAGAAACCCCCGGTCGGTCACCGGGATTTTCGCCTCCTCGACAGGGAGAAACTGACCGTTCAAATAGACGTCAATGCTCATAATGCTTTTCTATTCTGGCGTATACAGTCATATTCTTATCAATCGGCGCATTGGTTGAGCAGGGTTGGGGTCACGCTTTCAGGGCTGAATAAAACAGGGATGTTTTATCAGAGCGTACAGGGACGTATTCACAGCGGCCCAGAAAGCGTTATCCCAACCCTGCCTGCTGCACGAAAAGAGTGAACTTTGAGGTCATTCAAGCAGCAGCAGCGCTGAATCCACCAGCCAGCCGAAGATGCCCGCCTCGCCGACATCCTCGAGGGCGATCAGCGGAATGACTTTCAACTTCTCCTCCTCCAGCATGACGTCGATGGTGCCGATCTGCTCCCCTTTGCTGACCGGGGCTTCAAGCTGTTGCGAGATGACCACCCTGGCATTGAGCTTGTCCTTCATATCCCGCGGATAGCGGATGATGACATCGTTACTGACGCCGGCACTGAGGTTGTCCTTTTCACCTTTCCAGATTTTGACAGACTTGAGCTTCTGGCCTTGCTTGAAGAGCCTGCTGGTTTCAAAAAAACGAAAACCCCAGTTGAGCAGTTTGCGTGACTCGACGACGCGGGCATTGTCGCTGCTGGTTCCCATGATGACCGCGATCAGCCGGCTGCCATCGCGTTTTGCAGAGGAGACGAGGCAGTAGCCGGCGCCCTCCGTGTGTCCGGTTTTGACACCGTCGACCGTCTCATCCTGCCACAGCAGGCGATTGCGATTCGGCTGTGTGATGCCGTTGAAGGCATACTCTTTGTCGGCGTACCACTTGTAAAACTCGGGGAATTCGAGAATGGTGGCCTCGGTGACCAGGGCGATGTCGCGGGGTGTGGTGTAGTGGTTCTTGTCAGGCATCCCGGAGGCGTTGACGAAGTTCGTGCCGTTCATGCCAAGCTGTACCGCATGCTTGTTCATCAGATCGGCAAAGGCCTCCTCGGAGCCGGCGACATACTCTGCCAGCGCCACGGCGGCATCATTTCCCGACTGGACGATCAGCCCCTTCAGCAACTCTTCGACGGAGACCTGCTTGTTCACCTCGATGAACATCTTCGATCCCTCCATTTTCCACGCCTTCTCGCTGATGGTGACCAAATCCTGAAGAGAGATGTGATCCGCCTTGAGTTCGGAAAAGACCACGTGCGCAGTCATGATCTTGGTCAGGCTGGCCGGTTCCAGGCGGGCGTCGGCATTGTTTTCACTGAGCGCCTGACCACTCTCGACATCGACCAGCAGGTAACCGCTGGCATTGACCGTCGGGGCCTTGACGGCGAATGCGATCCCCGGGGTGATCGCAAAGAGCAGCAGGGCGGCATAGAGAAACTGTCGAGGAATCATTGTATTCATCATGATCATTGGCTGGATATTGTGTTGATTTCCTGTGCAAGCTGATAGACAGCCATCGCATAGAGGTTGCTGTGATTATATCGTGTGATGACGTAAAAGTTATGCATCCCGAGCCAGTATTCCCGGTTATTTTTTTGCTGATACTCCAGGATGGCTGCTTTTCCCAGTGCTGCCACCTCCCGCGGCAGTTCGGCCCCTGTTTTTATGATGCTGCCGGTGGTGACATTCGGTTTCTGACCGCGCCTGTTGCCCAGCGGCAGACCGGGCGGACGCTTGTCGAGTTTGAAGGCAACCGGCTCACCGCTTCTCCAGTCGTGACGTGAGAAGTAGTTGCCTACGCTGCCGATCACGTCGGCAGGGCTGTACCACAGATCCCGCTTGCCGTTGCCGTCGAAGTCGACCGCGTATTCGCGAAAGCTCGATGGCATAAACTGCGGCATGCCCATGGCACCGGCATAGGAGCCTTTCGGCGCCAGCGGATCGAGACTCTCCTCGCGCGCCATCAGCAGATAGTGCTCCAGCTCGGAGCGGAAAAATTTGGCGCGTTTCGGATAGCCGAAGGCCAGCGTCCGCAGCGCCTCGAGCACCGGATAGCTGCCGGTGTTCTCCCCATAGAGAGTTTCGACGCCGATGATGGCGGCGATGATGTGCGGCGGCACGCCATAGGTTTCCTCCGCCCGTTGCAGCTCCTTGCGGTATTTGCGCATAAATGCTCTTCCCGCCTCGATCCGCTTCTGCTTTAGAAAAATAGCCCGGTATTGATGCCAGGGCTTTGCTTCCGCCGGACGGGACATCGCCTTGATGATGGAGGGTCTGTGTCTGGCCTGCTGCAGCTGCTGTGACAGCAGCGCGGCATCAAAGCCGTGTTTTGCGGCCATGCGGGTGACAAATTGCTGCTCCTGTGCCGGCAGGGCGAAGCTGTTGGTCGCCGCCAGCAGGGCGATCCCCGCTGCAACGATTTTCCGGCACGGTAAGCGCCATGCGCCGCTCAGTCGATATAGGAGGTGATTTCGCATCGCCCGGACTCCCTGTAATCTCTGTGTGTATGGATAGACATCAAGATCCCGAAACCGACCATGATGGTGATAATAGAGGTGCCGCCGTAGCTGACCAATGGCAGGGGGACGCCGACGACCGGAAGGATGCCGGAGACCATGCCGGTATTGACCAACAGGTAGATAAAGAACACCAGTGTCATGGTGCCGGCGAGCAGGCGGCCATAGACCGAGTCTGCGACTGCGGCGATATAGAGCCCGCGCAGGATCAGAAACAGGTAGAGCAGCAGCATGACGATGATGCCGGCAAATCCCAGCTCTTCGGCGATGACGGCAAAGATAAAGTCAGTGTGCTGCTCGGGCAGGAAATCGAGATGAGACTGGGTGCCGTTGAGCCAGCCCTTGCCGAAGATGCCACCGGAGCCGATGGCAATGGTTGACTGGATGATATGGTAGCCGGCGCCGAGCGGGTCATTCTGCGGATCAAACAGCGTCAGGACACGGCGTTTCTGGTATTCATGCAGGAACAGATCCAGGTAGTCGGGGTTGTAGAGTATGGCGCTGATGCCGGCAACGGCGATGGTGACGATGAAAATAATCAGCCTCCAGCTCAAGCCGGCGAAAAAGAGCGTAAACAGCCCCGCTGCCGTAACCAGAATCGCAGTGCCGAGGTCAGGCTGCTTGATAATCAGGGCGGCGGGAATCAGGGAGAGGAATAGTGCGATCAACAGGTGCCAGCTCCTGACCGGTTGTGGTCTGGATGCCAGATACAGGGCGCACAACATCGGCACGGCGATCTTGACGAGTTCAGACGGCTGAAAGCGAAAACCAGCGATGATCAACCAGCGTTGGGCGCCCTTGCCCATATCACCCATCACGAGAACGGCGACGAGCAGCAGGATGCCGGCGAGATAGAACCAGGGAGAGAGAAGTTTGAGTACCGCAGGGGGAAGCTGTGCGATAGCGATCATGATGACCAGCGCCATGGCGATGTTCAGCAGTTGACGTTTGACCATCGCCATATCGCTGCCGCTTGCGCTGTAGAGCATGGCCAGGCCGAAAGCGCACAACAGCAGAACACCCGTGAGCAGCGGGAGATCGATATGCAGCCTCGCCAGCAGCGGCGCGTTTTCCCGTTTGGGCGGGGAGAGTATGCTGATGTTCATGTTTCCGCTGTCGCCTCCCGCTCTGCACCGGTTTCCGCCCCAGCCTCTGATTCAGTCTCTTCAGAAGGCGCCTCCTGCAGATTCTCCTGCTCCTCGGCAGTCGCCTGCTGCTCTGTTTCGATGCTCTCCTCGAGCAGGTAGGCATCCATGATCCTGCGGGCGATCGGGGCGGCAGTCGAGCCGCCGTGGCCGCCATGCTCAACGATGACGGAGACGGCAATACGTGGATTGTCGGTCGGCGCAAAAGCAACAAACAGGGCATGATCATGCTTCTCCTTAGCGAGCCGTTTCTCATCGTAGTCCTCATTCTGCTTCATGCTGATCACCTGTGCGGTGCCGGTTTTACCGGCAATTCTGTACTCCTTGCTGCGGATGCGCTTGGCGGTGCCGCGGGGAGCCTCCACCACCTGGGACATCCCCTGGATCACCTGCTGCCAGTGAAGCGGACTCTGCTTTTTGATGCGGGGAACTTCACTGTCAGCCAGACCCGTGGAGATGCCGTCGATATGCGAGGCGAGACGCGGCGGAATCAGCTTGCCGTCACCCGCAATCACCGCCGTCGCATAGGCAAGCTGCAGTGGGGAGACCAATACGAATCCCTGGCCGATGCCGGCATTAACGGTATCACCCGGCACCCATACCTTGTTGTAGCGTTTTTTCTTCCACGCGACGGAGGGCATGACCGCGCTGGTCTCATGCGGCATGTCCACGCCGGTTTGCTCGCCAAATCGAAACAGTGACATGAAGTCATGCAGCCTGTCGATCCCCATGTTGTAGGCGAGGTTGTAAAAATAGACATCGCAGGATTGTTCGATGGCCTTGAAGATGTTTGTGGTGCCGTGACCGCTTTTTTTCCAGTCGCGAAAGGTGCGCCCCGCGCCCTTGATTTTATAGTGTCCCGGGCACCAAACACTGTGGTTTGCAGTCACTGTGCCCAGCTCCAGTCCGGCCAGGGCATAGAATGGCTTGATTGTCGATCCCGGAGGATAACGGCCATGGACCGTGCGGTTGACCAGCGGTGTTTCAGGATTTTCACGCAGTGCGCCATAATTGCTGAAACTGATGCCGTCGACGAACAGGTTCGCGTCAAACCCCGGTTTGCTGGCGAGCGCCAGGACGCCGCCCGACTTGACATCGATGGCAACCACGGCGCCAGAGTGTTCTCCCAACTCCTCCATCGCGATGCGCTGCAGTTCGATATCGAAGTGCAGCCTGATATCCTTGCCGTTGATCGAGGGCTGGGTCTCGATAACGCGCATGATGTGGCTGGTCGCGTCCATCTCGACCTTCTGCACGCCAACCTCGCCATGCAGCTGCTCTTCGTAGTAGCGCTCCAGCCCGGTTTTGCCAATGTGGGAGGTGCCGCTGTAGTCAGCCTGGTCGATCGTTTCGAGCTCACGCTCATTGATCCGGCCGATATAGCCGACGACATGGGCAGTCAGTTCGCCATCGGGATAGTAGCGGCGCAGGGTGATTCCCATATCGACGCCCTGAAAACGGTGGCGCTCGACCGCGAAAGCCGCCATCTCCCGCTCGTTGAGCCCTGTGCGGATGGCCACCCGTTCAAAGCGGCGCTGACGTCTTTTCAATTTGAAAAACCGTTTCCTGTCATCCTCGCTGATGGGAATGATTTGCGCCAGTTGTGCGATGGTTTCGTCGAGATCCTTCACCTTGTCCGGGAAGATAAAGAGGTCATTGCTGGGAATGTTGCGCGCCAGCAGAATCCCGTTCCTGTCCCTGATCTCGCCGCGTTCCGGTGGCAGCGGGAGCAGCCTGATGCGGTTGTCGGTGGAGAGTGTCTGGTAATGGGCGTGGTCGGTCACCTGCAGCCAGTAGAGACGCGTGAGCACGGCGCCGAGTGACAACAGAACAAAGATGATCGTGGCAATAATCCGCCTCAGGAAGAGGCGCTGCATGATCGCATATTGCTGCTTTGTCGTGGTAAGCGCCATTTACTGGATGCGGTATCTCTGGCGGATTGCGCGCAGCAGCAGAAAGATCCAGGGCCACAGCAGCATACCGACAACAGGGGGCAGCCAGAACTGCATGTTGGGCAGTTTACCCTCGGTAATTCCGAGCACCAGCGCAGCGATGACGCGCTCGACGTAGAGAAGAGAGAGCACGGTTATCGCCTGTTGCCACATCGGCAGCAGGCGCAGGCGCTTGTGCAGAATCAGCACGATGTAGACGGCGATGGCGTAGGCCAGGACATGTTGTCCAAGCAGCGATGCAGTAAGGGCATCGGACAGTACCCCGACGATGACGGCAGCAAAAATTGCGATGCGGTTGGGCAGCGCCATGCTCCAGTAGATGAGAACCAGCAAGGCAAAATCGGGGCGCGCCTGGTGCGCCCACAACGGCAACGGAAACACCTGCAGCACAAGTGCTGTGAACATTGTCAGGTAGAGAACGAAGGAGCTGCGACTCGAGCTGTTATCCATCACTCGGCCCGCCGCTGCCGGTTTGCTCACCCAAGGGGGCGGAAACCGGTGTTTCGTCTGACGCCTCTGCTGCCGGCAGGGCCTCTTCATTGCCTGCCGCATCCGGGAGAGGTTGTTCGAGAGCGCTCTCGATATTCCACACCAGCATGACCTGCCTGTCCTGGGAGAGATTTGCCAATGGAGTGGCAATGACGGAGCGGGAGGTGCCGGGTTGCGGGACCTGCGTGATGCGCGCCACAGGATAATTCGGTGGAAAGCGCTCGCCGAGCCCGGATGTCACGATCAGGTCGCCGACGCGGACATCAGCGGTGTCGGGAAGGTAGGGCAGTTCGAGTCTGTCGACGTGCCCGGTGCCGAGCGCGATGGTCAGTACACCTGAGCGGAGTACGCGTACAGGAATGGCGTGCAGCGAGTCGGTAATCAGCAGTACGGTCGAACGGAAGGGCGTCACCTGGATCACCTGTCCCATGATGCCCGAAGCGTTGATCACCGACTGTCCCTGGTAGACGCTGGAGGCGCTGCCCTTACTGAGGATCACCTGCTGTTTGTAAGGGGTGAGGCTGATGCTGACCAGTTCTGCCAGGGTAACCCTTTCGCCCACTTTCAGGGTCGCGCCCAACTGCATCCGCAGGCGGCTGTTCTCCTCTTCGAGTGACTGAAAACGCAGCATCTCACCCTGAAGTTGCAGGTTTTGCTGGTTCAACCGGTGATTTTCCGTCAACAGCGTCTGTTTGGAGCTGAACTGTTCCACCAGCAAGTCGGCCACCGACGGGAGAAGGTTGGCAACCATGTGGACAGGATGGGTGATTGTGGCGAGGATATTCCGCAGGCCATCCAGCCGTTTGTAACGATCATCGGCGATCATCAGTACAAAGGAGAAGAAGATGGCGAGCAACAGACTGATATTTGTCGAGGTTCCCCGCGAAATAAAAAGTTTGATTTTTCAGCCTCCAGTGGGTGGAACCTGAGTTTTCCGGTGGAAGCTCCGATTGAATCGCTTTTGCCGTCATTGCGAGCGTAGCGCGGCAATCTCATCCTGGAAAATCAACGGGTCAGAGATTGCTTCGTCGCTGCGCTTCTCGCAATGACGATTCGAACCGGGCATTCCCCTACAAGCCCTGCTTGAATCGCTTCGCGCTCCAAGCAGCACTCCCTCTCAAGTTATTTTACTTATTCTACGGGGATAGAGTTGTTTTTCAGTCTGTTATCGCCGGTATTCGATCTTCCCTCTTCCCGGTCCCCCATCCCGTCAATTCATTCAGAACTCTTCTACTCGAGTCCCAGCAAATCAGCATCTTTTTCATCCAGCAGTTCAAGCACCCGTCCGCCGCCGCGTGCGACGCATGTCAGCGGATCTTCGGCAACCACCACGGGAAGCCCTGTCTCCTCTTCGATCAGGCGATCGATATCGCGCAGCATGGATCCGCCGCCTGTCAATACGATGCCGCGTTCGGCAACGTCGGCGCCAAGTTCGGGCGGAGTCTGCTCCAGCGCCTGCTTGACGGCGCCAACGATTCCGGATAGCGGCTCCTGGATGGATTCAAGAATTTCGTTGCTGTTCAGGATGAAAGAACGGGGGATGCCTTCCGCCAGGTTGCGGCCCTTGATCTCGATATCCTGCACTTCGTTGGCGGGGAAGGCAGAGCCGATTGTATGCTTGACGCGCTCTGCGGTGGCTTCACCGATCAGGGTCCCATAGTTGCGGCGTACATAGTTGATGATGGCATCGTCAAAGCGGTCTCCGCCGATACGCACCGAGTTGGCGTAGACGATGCCGTTGAGCGAGATAATGGCGACTTCGGAGGTGCCACCGCCAATATCCAGCACCATGGAGCCGCGGGGTTCGTTGACAGGCAGGCCGGCGCCGATCGCAGCCGACATCGGTTCGTCGATCAGGTAGACGTCCCTGGCGCCTGCACCCAGCGCCGATTCGCGGATGGCGCGTCTTTCCACCTGGGTGGAGCCGACCGGAACGCAGATCAGCACGCGCGGACTGGGGCGCAAAAAGCGGGATTCATGCACCTTGTGGATGAAATACTGCAGCATCTTTTCGGTGACGGTAAAGTCGGCGATCACGCCGTCTTTCATCGGGCGTATCGCCTCGATGTTGTTTGGCGTACGGCCAAGCATGTTCTTGGCCTCGGCGCCGACTGCAGCCACGGATTTCATACTGCCTCGCGCCTTGTCAGTACGAATGGCCACTACCGAGGGTTCATTGAGCACGATTCCCTGGTCGCGCGCATAGATCAGGGTGTTGGCTGTCCCAAGATCGATGGAGAGATCGTTGGAGAACATTCCGCGGATTCGGTTAAACATGGCGTCTTTTCCGTAAAAATGATTGAAAGTGGAATGATTGGCGTCGAGTCAGCTTGTTTATTGCTTCACGGTTGAACCGCGTAATCTAACAATGCTCGAGCAAAGCGGCAAGAAAAGATTTGTTTTTTGCTTGAATAATTCAGTCTCAAACGGAAATTTCTGATACCTTTCATCTCCTTAAGTGAAAAGAGGTAAAAACATGAGCTTTGACCAGTCTGAAGTGGAAAAAATCGCCCATCTTGCAAGATTGGCGGTCAGTGATGACGAGGCGCGGCATCTCACAGCCGATCTGTCGCGTATACTCGATCTGGTGGCCGAGATGCAGCAGGTGGATACCAGCGGCGTCTCGGCAATGGCGCACCCGCTGCACATGAGTCAACGGCTGCGTACCGACGAAGTCACTGAAAGCGATCGGCGCGACCACAACCAGCACTGCGCCCCGGCAACGGAGGCTGGCCTCTATCTGGTGCCCCGTGTCATCGAGTAACCCGGGTCGTCCTTCCCCCGAATCCACAACCCATCGATTCCCAGAGTTTTTCTAACATGCACAATCAAAGCATTACGCAGCTCGCGGCTGGACTGCGCGGCGGTGATTTCAGCAGTGTCGAACTGACCCGTCATTATCTGGATCGCATCAAGACACTGGATGCAGCGCTCAACAGCTTCATCAGCGTCACCGAGGAGCAGGCGCTGGTGCAGGCCGAAACTGCCGACAAACGGCTGGCGGCAGGGGAGGGCGGCATGTTGACGGGCATCCCCATCGCCCACAAGGATATCTTTTGTACGCAGGGTGTCAGGACCAGCTGCGGTTCGCGCATGCTGGACAACTTTATCTCTCCCTACGACGCCACTGTCGTGGAGCGTCTGGCTGATGCAGGTGTAGTGATGCTGGGCAAGACCAACATGGACGAGTTCGCCATGGGCTCCTCCAACGAAACCAGTTTCTACGGCCCGGTCAAAAACCCGTGGGACCACAACAAGGTACCGGGAGGCTCTTCTGGTGGTTCGGCCGCCGCCATGGCTGCGCGCCTGTGTGCCGGCGCGACCGGCACGGATACGGGTGGGTCGATTCGCCAGCCGGCCGCACTGTGCGGCATCACCGGCCTCAAGCCGACCTACGGGCGTGTTTCGCGCTACGGTATGATCGCGTTTGCCTCCAGTCTCGACCAGGCGGGGCCGATGGCCGCCAGCGCCGAGGATGCGGCCTTGCTGCTGCAGGCAATGGCGGGCTTTGACCGGCGTGACTCGACCAGCATGCAGCAGCCGGTTCCCGACTATACCGCCACCCTGGATGCATCGCTGCAGGGGCTGAAGATCGGCCTGCCGAAGGAGTATTTCGACGACGGTCTGGATGCCGGCGTGCGCCAATCCGTCGAAGAGGCGATTGCGGTCTACAGCAGCCTGGGTGCGGAGATCCGTGAGATTTCGCTGCCGAACACCGGGCTGGGCGTGGCGACCTATTACGTTGTTGCTCCGGCCGAGTGTTCATCCAACCTGTCGCGTTACGACGGGGTGCGCTTCGGTTACCGCTGCGACGCCCCGGTGGATCTCGAGGATCTCTACAAGCGCTCCCGTTCGGAAGGGTTCGGCGAGGAGGTCAAGCGCCGTATCCTCATCGGTGCCTATGTGTTGTCGGCAGGCTACTACGATGCCTATTATGTGAAGGCGCAGAAGCTGCGCCACCTGATCTCGGATGATTTCAAGCAGGCATTTTCGGAGGTTGATGTGATCATGGGGCCGACTTCTCCGACCACCGCTTTCACCATGGGTGAAAAGGCGGATGATCCGGTGGCCATGTATCTCTCCGATGTCTATACCATCGCCACCAACATGGCCGGTCTGCCGGGCATCTCGATTCCCTGTGCGCCGGTCGCAGGCATGCCGGCGGGGCTGCAGATTATCGGCAACTATTTCGACGAGGCGCGGCTGCTGAATGTGGCGCATCTGTTTCAGCAGCAGACGCAGTGGCATCAACAACTGCCGGAGGGGGTGTGACCATGCAGTGGGAAACAGTCATCGGGCTTGAGATCCACACGCAGCTGGCGACCAGATCCAAGATCTTCTCTGGTGCGTCGACCGCATTCGGCGCCGAGCCCAACAGCCAGGCCTGCCTTGTCGATCTGGGTATGCCGGGGGTGTTGCCGGTGCTGAATCGTGACGCAGTGCGCATGGCGGTGATGTTCGGCGCGGCGATCGGCGCCGAAATAGGGCGGCGTTCGGTATTTGACCGCAAAAACTACTTCTATCCCGACCTCCCGAAGGGCTACCAGATCAGCCAGCTCGAATTTCCGATCGTTGGCCGCGGCCATGTCGAAATCATCCTCAAGGATGGCGCTGTCAAAACCATTGGTGTGACTCGCGCCCACCTGGAAGAGGATGCCGGCAAGTCGCTGCACGAGGATTTTCACGGCATGACGGGCATCGATCTCAACCGCGCGGGAACGCCGCTGCTGGAGATCGTCTCGGAACCGGACATGCGTTCGGCCGTCGAGGCGGTCGCCTATGCAAAAAAGATTCACCAGATCGTCCGCTACCTGGGGGTCAGCGACGGCAACATGCAGGAGGGCTCCTTCCGCTGTGACGCCAATGTCTCGGTGCGCCCGGCGGGAGAGCAGCAGCTGGGCACGCGCACCGAGTTGAAAAACATCAACTCCTTCCGTTTTCTGGAGCGAGCGATCA
>JBDLII010000034.1:0-15554 GCA_039714995.1 Pseudomonadota bacterium | reverse complement strand
ATTGGTTTATATGAACGAGATTGCTTCGCCTACATGGATGTAGGTGAGGGGCGTGAGCAGGATGCGGAAGCTTCGCTGCGCTCGCAATGACGGGAAAAACAATTAGTTCAGAGGTTCCCTAACTGAGGTGGAGTTTTATCTGGTCAACTGCTTCTGCGCACGCATCACCACACGCCTTGCACTCAATGTGCTCCTTGTGCTTCATGCACTCCTCCTCGCAGTCTTTGCAGACCTGTTCGCAAATACCCGCATAAGCCTTGATATAGCCAGAATTTGCCGCTAACAGATAAGAAAAGGCGCCACAGATGGCCTGCATCTCATGCGCCTTGGCGGCACAGTCCGCCAGCTCCACATCACCCTCTTGGAAGGCGACGAGACAATGGGCTATACAGCGCTGCCCCTTGTCCAGACAGTTGTTCATGGCATTCAAGACATCAGGCAGTTGAGCAGTATGCTTGCTGTGATCATGGCCCGGCATGGCAGAAAAGGCGTTTCCAGCATAGGCCATCGACGCGGCAGCGCCCAGCCCAAGCAGCATTTCTCGACGACTTATACCATGAGCCGTTTCATCCTGTTTGCGAGACAATCGATCGCGCTTTGACATAGTCCTGTTCTCCTCTGTTCTTGGATTCATCGGAATTGCACACAAGATAAAGTATAGACGGCTAATCCGCGCATATTAGGAATTATTTTCAATATCAATCACTCACCCCAAAAAGCGATACCCTAACCTCAGGGGGAGGGCTGCCGCCACTTCAATAATCAGACGTCGCAAAACCTCCTGGCATGCCGGGATAGACCATCCCATATCCTCATTGTGAAGGGTCACTACAGTGAACTTGCGCAGTGGTTGAGTGTGTTATTTCCCTTTCTACTGTGTGATATGACGCACTTTTTCACCGATGGCTGAATTTCCCTCACTGACTTGAGATACATCAAGCCCCATGTGGTTATTTCGGAATAAGTTCCTACGCTTATTTATTCATATGGGATGAAAGATGCGCAAGGCAATAATCATTGGTGCTGTTGTGGGAGTCATGGCTCAGGGTTCGATCGCGGAAGAGGCTCAACCGGAACAGGATGAATTTACGGATTCTGATGACCTGGACACCATCAGCGTAACGGCGACTCGTGTTGAGCGTGCGACCAAGGATGTCGCTGCTCCGATCACTGTTGTTGATGAGAAAAGAATCGAAAGTGCAAAGATGTTCAACATCAAGGACGCAATTCAGGGCACGCCAGGGGTGACCATGGAGTCGAAAAATGGCGGCTACGATGCCCGCCTGATCATTCGTGGTGCTGGTCAGAAGGCTAACTACGGTGTGCGTGAGATTGCCGTGATACGTGATGGCGTTCCGATGACTGATCCCGACAGCTTTTCACGTTTTGACTTTATAGATACCCAGGACATTGAGCGTATCGAGATCATGAAGGGCCCGGGCTCCATCTACGGAGGAGGTTCGGCCGGTGGTACATTGCAGATTATCTCCAAGTCTGTCTTTGACGAGCAGATCAATCGTCTCAGATTGGGCCTCGGGAACTACGACAGCCAGAATCTCCATTTCCGTTACGGCGGCCAGATCAACGAAAACAACTTCTACTCGATTACCGGTTCGCATCGCAAGACCGATAACGATTGGCGGCACTGGAACGAGTTTGAATCCAACCAGTTGAGCTTCAAGCACGGGCTGATTCTTGACGACGGATCCACCCTTGAAACGGAGCTGAGTTATACCGAGGCGGACATCCAACTTGCGGGATCCATGGACGCTGATCAATTCGAGGAGTTCAAAAAAAGCGGTGAGCAGAAGGACAATGGAACCGCGTTCAAGCACTCCGGCCGTTATTCGACAATCTGGTTCTTCAACTCCCGCCTCGAGAAACAGATCAACGACAATCTGCTCTTCAAGCCCCGTATCTATTTCAACCATTGGGACCATTTCCATCCTGTTACTGGCGCCATCAATGATAATCCCGGCACCAATGTCTTCGGCACCGACCTCGAGTTTGTCTATAACCATGAACTCTTCGGTCCAAGTGAACTGGTTGCCGGTGTGACAGCTCGCGTTGATGATACGGATGGTGCAAAAAAATACGAGTATTTGGATACGGTTGCAATACCATTCGGGCGCTCGGCCGGCAGGATTCTCAGAACCTTGTCTGACAGACCAGGTGATCTGCTTTCAACAGAGGATACAACCAATACCCTCATGGGTGTCTATGCCCAGGAGACAATCCATCCGATCGAAAGGTTGACGATGGATCTGTCGATACGTTTTGATCAATCGGAGTTCGACATCCACACCGAGGAAGATGGGAAGTACGATTATGCTTCCGGGCAATATGTTGCGGGAGCCGGTGAATTCGACACCGACAAAACCTTCAACCTCTTTTCGGGGCGTCTGGGCGCCACCTATGCCGTGACCGATCAGATTAATCTGTTCGGATTGATTGCCCAGTCCGACCAGGTTCCGTCCGATTCCGAGATCAAGAAAAACACTGAACTCGACGCTTCAACGACGCGCAACTATGAAGTGGGATTGAAGGGGCGCGCCGAAAACTGGTCATTTGATCTCAGTCTGTATCACATGAAGGTCAGCGATGAGATCGTCTCCTATATCGAGAATGATGAAACTCTTTTCGCCAATGCCGGAAAGACCACCAAGAATGGCCTGGAGTTTGCCGGCCGTGTCCGCCTTCCCTATTACTTCTGGCTTGGGTTCAACTACAGCCACATGGACTACAAGTATGACGACTATACCGATGGCAGAAATGATTATTCGGGCAATTACATGCCCTATATGCCGCGTAATCAGTACAGCGTCAGCCTTGATTATGCACATCCGAACGGCTTCCGCGGCCGCTTGCAGGCCGATACCTATGGTTCTTACTACATGGACAGCATCAACTCAGGCAAGTATGAGGGCTATGAATTTTTAACCAGCCTGATGTTGGCCTATGACAGGGGACCGCACTCTCTCGCGCTGAATGTCGGCAACCTGTTCGACGAGAAATACGCGGTGGAGGCAAAGCGTTCGAATGCAGGAACTCCCTATGAGAAGGATTACTATTCGGCCGGTGAGCGACGTAACGCCATGCTGACCTATACCTACTCATTCTGACCGGGGTTCATCATGGCAATCAAGGCAGGCCTGATTTCCGGTTTCATCCTTTTCGCTGTTCTACAGGGAGTCGCATTTGCTGGCGGACTGCTTGACGGGGAGTTGATGTTCCATCCCATGAACCGTGGCGGTGGCCATCAGCATGGTCAGTCGTCAGCGCGTCCGGGCGGGAAGGCGTACATGTTGATGAACGGAGATGACTCTGTCATGCGAATGTGGAAGCCGGACGGCGATTCCGTGGAGATCGAGGTCAGCGGTGATTATTTCGATCTGCCGATGACGGGCGTGGATAACTACCACGCAGTCGCCGTCGAGCGTAAGCGGCAGGGATTGCAGGAGTCCTACATGCGATATATCTATCGCCGTGGCAAACCCGCAGGCCACAGCCCCGCCGAGTTGCTTGCCATCAGCAAAAGTACGCTTGAGGTGGTGCCGGATCCTCTTCCCCGGGAGCATCGGCGTTACCAGTCAGGGGAGTCATGGCCCTTCGTGGTGCGTTTCAAGGGTGAACCTCTTGCCAATGTCGGGGTTGTATTGAAAACGGCTCATGGAAACGGCTCGGATGCTGTTTCCGATAAAGACGGCCGCGTCCGGCTGCATATTCCCGATGATTTTTTTGATGTGGTTGAATGGCAGCGCGACGAGCGCAGGGCGGACTTCGCCGTCACCGTTGAGCACCAGGATGGCGATATGCGTTATCGCACCCATCTGGGCGCGGAGTATGAGATCAACCCGAAGCACTGGCGTTCGACCTCACTCGGGGTTCTGGTGATCGGTATTGGGATGCTTGTCGGCGGCTTTCTGGGCCGTGTCCGTGGGCGTGATTCGAAGGAGGCCGGGTAGATGAATCCGTTCAGGAATCTTTCGGTCATCCGGAAACTGGTCCAACTCGTGGCTTTTGCCTTCTTTGTCTATGGCGGCGTTATTGTCGGCCCCTATCTGGCGGATAAGATCAGTATCGCGCTGCCGGCGTTGAGTTGCGCCTATGATACCCAGGCGGCCGATCTCTGTACGCTGATCCCCTTCCAGCACCAGATGGATCATCGCCTTGGTACAGTGATCGCCAACGGCGGCAACTTCATGATGGGACTGATGCCGACGCTGATCACGTTAGGGACCTTTGTGCTTCTCTTCGTGATTCTCAACAAGGCGTTTTGCGGCTGGATCTGTCCCCTGGGCACCTTTCAGGAGTTTCTGCATATCGTTGGTCAGAAACTGGGATTGCGACGGCACGAATCATTGGGCGCAGAAACGGTGCGCAGAATGCGTCCGCTTAAATGGCTTATTCTGGTGGTTCTGGTATTTCTGTTTCCGTTGTTGACGGGACTTGGTTGGCTTAATCACGATCTTGGCGACCCTTTCTGCAGGATCTGCCCGAGCCGGATTCTGACATCACTTGCAACTGGTGATGCCAGCCAGGTTTATGTCAACACGGCCAACGCGACGACACTGGTATTTTCGCTGATAGCCGATTTTCTATTCGGCTTGATTATTGCGCTGGGGCTGACGGTGCGCCAGCCTTTCTGCCGAATCTGCCCGATGTTGGCGCTGCATGCGGTATTCAGGAAGATTGGGCTGTTAAGGCTGGTGAAAAACGCGAAACCACGCTGTGACAAATGCGGGCTCTGCGCAAAGGTGTGTCCGATGGATATCCGGGAAATTCATACGGAGATGAACAAACGGGATGTCACCTTCGAAGACTGCACGTTGTGCGGCCGTTGCGTCGAATTCTGCCCTGACAAGGATGTGTTACAGCTGAAATATCTCGGCTTTCCGGTATTCTCAGCAAGCCCTGCCTATTTCAAGAGGCGCAATAAGGCCCAGAAACTTTGGGAGAAGACGACTCTGGCTGCATCTCTGAAGAGACGCGCTAAAGCGGGGAAAGCTGCGACATGATGCCTATCGTACCAGTCACGCTTACCTTTGGCGGTGCACTCCTGCTTGGTCTCAGCTTCGGCTCCGGCCCCTGCAATATCGCCTGCCTGCCTTACCTGGGGCCGGTGCTGATGGCGAATGGTGACCGAAAAGGATTTGCTTGGCGGACACTGCTGCCGTTTTCGCTGGGGAGGCTCGTCGGTTATGCGCTGCTCGGTCTGGCGGCTGGTGCGGCGGGACTCCTTGTTCAACATTGGATTGCTGCACCATGGGTGCGCTGGCTTCTTGGCGGAGCTACCGTTGTTGCCGGACTAGCAATTCTCCTACGGCGCCACACAGGCCGTATGACCTGCTCAAAATCGGATGATTATCCACGGGAGGCTGTGGCTGTTTCTATTTCCGGCCCGACAAAACCACTGTTGCCCGGGTCACTCTTCCTGATGGGCATGGGGATGGCGCTGAATCCCTGTGCGCCGCTGACAACGATCATTCTTGCAGCTGCGACTACCGCGAGTGCGCTTGCGGGTTTATCTCTGGGGCTTGGTTTTGGAATTGGCGCCATTGTGATTCCAACGCTGGTATTCGCCTTTGGTGTTGCTCATTTCACTAACCAGATCAGGGAGCACCTGAGGCAATGGCGCGGCGCGCTGGAGTTGACCAGTGTCGCGTTTCTGATGTTCATGGGAGTCGCCACAGCCATGAACTGGATTGCACCATGAATGAAATAATAGAGATGCTTGCCAGGGGAGGCCCGATTGTATGGGTACTCGCCGCTTATTCGGTTGTTGGGGTGGCGATCGTCCTGGAACGCTATTTTCTGTTCGTGCGCCTGCGCCGATTGCCCCGGGATGTGAGACAAAATCTTGATCGACTGCTGGATAGCAAGAACGCGCAGACCGCGGTCGCCGACCTGGCCGGTCCTGAGGCGAGAATTATCCAGGGGATGCTGGAAGCCGATCGCCAGGGTGTCAAGGATCTTGCGCGGGTTGGTGAACGTATCAGGGATGACGAGCTTCAACGGATGGGGCTTGGTTTACGTACCCTTGGCGTGTTGAGCAACACAGCGCCCTTGCTGGGGCTTCTTGGCACCATCACTGGCTTGATCAAGGCATTCATGGTGATTGAGCAGGCAGGAGGAAGGGTGGATGCCCAGGCGCTCGCTGGCGGTATCTGGGAAGCGATGATAACAACCGGAGTCGGCCTGAGCGTTGCGATTCCGCTTCTTATTATGCTGCATTTTCTTGAAGGTATTGTGGATCGCCGTGCACAGTCAATGGAGCGTTGTGTCGCCTTGCTGCTTGAGCGCCGCAGTTGCGGAACGGTCACTGCGAAAGAGTCTCCCGATGCCACACCCTATTGGGAGGGGATAACGGATGGGGTATAAACGCCCCAGGCACAGCAATGTCGTTCTTAACCTTACGCCCTTGATCGACATTGTATTCCTGCTGCTGGTCTTCTTCATGTTGACCGCCCATTTCATCGAGGATCAGGCGTTGGTTGTTGATTTGCCTGATGCCAATCATGCGCCCGCTGCCTCTGAGCACAAAGAGATTGTTACGGTGATTATTGGTTCTGAAGGTGAGATTCTGATCAATAATCACCTGGCTCCCGATGATGAGTTGGTGGAGCATTTACGCAATGCCCTGGATAACTCGGAAGAGCGTATCGTGCGGATACGCGGCGATAACGAAGCCCACCTGGGTGTTGCGGTAAAAGTGCTCGATGCTGCTGAAGCAGCCGGGGCCAAAGCAGTGGATATTCTGACCGAGAAACCATGAAATTCGCTGATGTCGGTTGGCGGTTTGCTGCAGTTGTATTGTCATTCTCTCTGCACCTGGCGCTATTGGCTGGTTCAGCGAACACGCAGCTCTCCACAGCGATGGAAGAGTCGGATGCTCCCATCATATCTCACGTCAGAATCGCATTTTCAGCACCTGTTCCCGTGCCACCAGACCCTGAGCCTGAACCGGAACCGGAACCTGAGCCTGAACCTGAGCCTGAACCTGAGCCTGAACCTGAGCCTGAACCTGAGCCTGAACCTGAGCCTGAACCTGAGCCTGAGCCGAAACCAGAGCCAAAACCGGAACCTAAGCCCAAACCAAAGCCCGAACCAAAGCCCAAACCCAAGCCCAAGCCGAAACCAAAACAGAAGTCAAAGTCGAAACAGCAGCCGGCTTCTGCAGCACAGGTTACACAGAGCCGCAAGCAACGGGACCGCTATAAGTCTACTCTGCTGGCAAGGATTGAATCAAAGAAGCATTACCCGGCAGCAGCACGCAGGGGTAATGTGCAGGGCAGGATAGGTGTCTCTTTCACCATGGCCTGCAATGGAACTATTTCGAATCTAAGGGTGAACAAGGGTCATGCACTGCTGTCACGCGCAGCAAAATCCGCGGTTATCGCCGCCAAGCCGTTACCAAAACCGCCGAAGGGAGTGAAATGCCCCAAAAAGATCCGATTCGCGATGTCTTTCCGCTTGGATAAGTTGTAACCATATCAGCTACCCATGCATCTTTACATGATTTTTATGCCGGTCTGGATATTGAAGACCTCTGCCCGCCCGCGTTAATCCAGCATGTTCTGAATATAGTCAGTTGGTTTAGTGAATGAATCAACACCACGGCCCATGTCTCTTCTCATCCAGTACATGGTCGGCCCCATCGTTGAAACTGATGGCGCCATCACCTGTATGCTATATCGCATCGCATCAAGATCATCTGACATTAACTTGTACATATCATGTACGTGCGTATCAACCTCGACAAACTCCCTGCTCATCACGTCCATGTTGGCCGACATTGTTGAAACATGGTTGTTCATTGCAGCCATGTTGTTGCTCATACCCTTCATGCTGCCTTGCATCCCTTTGATGTCGGCACTCATCGTCGCCATGTAATTTGACATGGAGCCCATGTCATTACGCATCGATCGCATCGACAACATCATGTCATACATCACAAATAACATCGCCACGGCTCCGGCCCATGAGCCCAGAACCGCAAATATAACAAACAGATTCTTTTTCTGAGGTTCCTGCGTCATTTCCAGTACCAGTACTCTCTCCCCGCGCCAATTCAACGGACATTGTACCAGTGAACCTGAGAAAGCTGCTCGCTACGACGTTACGCTTCTCCCTGCACACTCGCTTCTCAGTATAGAGAGGATCCGCTGCAGGGTTTTCGCATCAACAGATCCGTGCTACCTTGCTTCTGTATCGATACTGAATGACTGAATTGAGGAGCAGCTGTGGCACTATCTGACGTTGTCAATACCTTCGGACAGGATTTGCTATGCCGCTACGGCGAGCGGGTGCACAAGCTGGCGATCAACGCCGGCTTTACCTGCCCGAACCGTGATGGCAGCAAAGGCCGGGGGGGCTGCACCTTCTGCAACAACGTCTCCTTCAATCCTGCCGCGCGCAAGGCTCCTGACGTCGCCAGCCAGATAGAGGCCGGACGCCAAGTGCTTGCCAGGCGCACCGGCGCCAGACGTTTTCTGGCCTATTTCCAGGCCTACACCAACACCTATGCGGATATAGACTATCTGGCCAAGCTCTACCAGCAGGCGCTGGATGAGCCGGATGTGGTGGGACTCTCGGTTGGAACCCGCCCCGACTGCGTGCCTGACAGGGTGCTTGATCTGCTGGAGGATATTCAATCCCGGGGATATGAAGTGTGGCTGGAGTTGGGACTGCAGTCAGCCTCCGAGCGTTCACTGCAGCTGGTCAATCGCGGTCACGGCTTTGCCGAGTATCGGCATACCCTCAGAGCGGCGAGGCTGCGTGGAATTCCTGTCTGCACCCACCTGATTGTCGGCATGCCCGGAGAGGGGCGCGAGCAGGCGCTGTGGAGCCTGGAGCAGGTGTTGACGCTGGGAGTGGATGGCCTGAAACTCCATCCATTGCACGTGGTCAAAGGTACCCGGCTGGCCAATCAGTGGCGGCAGGGAGACTACCAGCCCCTGTCAATGAGCGAGTATATTCAGACCGCTGCCGATATGATTGAACGGACACCCCCCGAGGTGCTCTTCCACCGGATCACCGGAACCGCCTCCACAAAGATCCTGCTGAACCCCATGTGGTGCTCCAAAAAGTGGGCGGTGTTGAATGCTGTGGAGAGTGAGCTTGTCCGCAGGGGCTCCCGCCAGGGGATGGGAGGGCTGTCCCTCAACCAGCAGGAGCCTGTCCGGTCTGTCATCCGGGCCTGAATAAGAAGATCCTTCCCTCTTGGGAAGGGCGAGAGTCACGGAAGGCGTCCGACCAGGCTGGTGACGCCGTTGAGCAGCTTCAGCGCCGGACCCAGGCGATCATCCAGCTCCAGGGAGTCGAGGAAGTTTTTTGCATAGAGACCCAGCTCTGTATCTCCCCCAAGACGCAGCCGGCGGTTGAAAAAGAGGGTATCGGGGTCCTCACGCCGGGTGGCCAGCAGCAGAAAGTCATAGACCGACCCTTCGATGCTCAAGTGATGAGCGTCGTTTCCCGCAGCGGCGACAAGTTTCCCGTCAGTAAGCGTAATGCAATAGGAGAGACGCGCATCGCTGACGCGAATCATCATCACCCTGCCTTGCAGAAAGTCCAGCTCGCCATCCTCCAACTCAGGGGCAAACAGCTTGTTGAGTACCACGGCCAGCACCCTGCTGTTGACGGCAGTCGGCAGCAACCCCAACGGCAGCGCCAGGGGCCCTGGCATCATCGGGGCACGGGGCAAGGATGGGGTTAACGTATTCATCTGAAACTCCATGAGGAAATTTGACTATCGGCTCTGTACATCGTCGTGAAAACAGGGGGTATTGTCAATTTCTATTTTTTTCACTCAGTCATTCAATCTCATGTTTTAGGTCATAGACGATGCGGTGGCTGCCATGGCAGTGGGCGCAGGCCTGCACCGCCAGGATTCCCAGCGTGTGGCCGCTCTCTCCCGTGTCGATATCCGCCTCCAGTTGATCCAGCAACTCGTCCGTCTTTTTGCCGAGATAGTAGGCTTTGGCTTCAGGCTCCTTGTGGCAACTGTCACAACTCGAGCGCAGCGTCGCAACACCGGCCCGCACCTCTTTCAACGCTGTTTGCGCCCTGGATGGGTCGCCATCTTCCGCCGCAATCTTGATACGGTTCACATCCCGCATCAGGATCTTCATGAAATCCAGGTAGCTCGTCTCCTCGCCATTCAGCGTCACAGTGATGTTGCTGAAATCAGGCGCACGATAGATGGCCGCCACCTGTGCGCGGTAATCGCCATGGCAACCCTTGCAGCTGGTCTGCAGCTTTTTCAACGCCCTGCCCAACACCTCGAAATCGCCCTCTCTTGCAGCCGTCTCAAGCTTCTGTGCCCATTCCAACTCCAGCTCATCCTTCCATTCCGGAACCATCTCGGCAATCTTGCGATAATGCTCGACCAGCCGCAGCGCCCACTTTTCGGTGTGCGGCTGATCCCCGGCAGTCATGTATTCATTGACAGCCTGAATCTCACGGCGCAGCTTGAACATGTTGTGATGCCACACGTTACGCTTGTTGTCCGGTTTGTACCACTGTTTCAGCGAGGCGGGAGGCTTCTCCAGGGTTATCTTCTCCTCGGCATGAGCAGTGGAAGAAAATAGTGTCGACAACAGGATAATGAACAGGTATCGCATGGTGATTTCCTTGATTGATGATCCATAATACAATTTGCGCTGACTCTTGATAACCTCGTGCAGAAAGCAGGGTTGGGATTTGCTTTCCAAGGCTGTCTAAAACAGGGATGTTTTAGCAGAGTTTATGACATACATGGATGTATTAATGTCGCCAGAGGCATGGATGCCGGAAGCGACCAGGGATGTATTCACACGTCCCTGGAAAGCAAACCCCAACCCTGCATAGACTCAGATCAATGCACGGAGATATTGAGACGTTACAATGTTATCCGGATCAGAATATTGATGAATGCATCATCTTACCCTTTAATCATGAAATTTCTATTTTTATCTCTCCTGCTGATAGGGTCGACCAGCCCGCTGTATGCCGAAGCACGCGACGCCAATCTCCTCTATCAGGAACATTGCGGCGCCTGTCACGGCGCCAACCGCCTGGGCATCTCGGGACCGGCGCTGCTGCCTGAAAACCTGAAGCGTCTACGCAAGAACAAGGCCTATGACACCATTGCCAACGGCAGGGCCGCGACACAGATGCTGCCGTTTTCCGACAAACTGAACAAGCAGCAGATTCAGGAGCTGGTCGACTACATCTTTACGCCACTGGCGGAAACGCCGGTCTGGGGTGAAAAGGAGATTCTCGCCAGCCATGTGACATACCCTGTCGACTCCCAAACCGACAAGCCTGTGTTCAAGGCCGACCCGCTGAACCTGTTTCTGGTGGTCGAGTCGGGGGATCATCATGTCACCGTGCTCGACGGCGACAAATTCGAGCCGCTCCACCGCTTCCCCTCGCGCTTTGCCCTGCATGGCGGGCCGAAATACAACGCCAGCGGGCGTTACGTCTATTTCACCTCGCGCGATGGCTGGATCAGCAAGTTCGATCTCTACCGGCTGCAAATGGAGGCGGAAATCCGCGTAGGCATCAATGCACGCAATACCGCCATCTCCAGCGACGATCGTTTCGTCATCGTTGGCAATTACATGCCGAACACACTTGTTGTTCTGGATGCCAGCGACCTGAGTCTGGTAAAGATCATTCCGGTTGCGGACAAAGATGGTCAGCCTTCTCGGGTCTCGGCCGTCTATGATGCGCGCCCGCGCAAGAGCTTTGTCGCAGCGCTCAAGGACAGTCCCGAGGTGTGGGAGATCAGTTACCGGGACCCGCCTCCGGCCGGTTTCGGAACCTGGGTGCATGATTATCGCAAGGAGTCCGGTGAAGCTACAACCGAACTGCTGCCGATACGCCGCATCAAACTCGATGCTGTCCTCGACGACTTCTTTTTTGACCAGGAGTATGTGCATATCCTGAGCGCATCGCGCTCAGGCGAAGGCCAGGTGGTCGATCTGGATCTTGGACGCAAGGTCGCCGACCTCGCCATCCCCGGCATGCCACATCTCAGTTCGGGAATCACCTGGCGGAGAGGCGATGAGACTGTGCTGGCAACGCCCAACCTCAAGGAGAGCGCCGTTACCATCATTGATATGAAAACCTGGAAGCCCATCAGGAAAATCCCGACGCTGGGCTCCGGCTTTTTCATGCGCAGCCATGAAAACTCCCGCTATGCCTGGGTCGATGTCTTTTTCGGCAAGGAGAAGGACGCCATGCATGTGATCGACAAGCAGAGCCTGGAGATCATCAAAACACTGCGCCCTTCACCCGGCAAGACCTCGGCGCATGTGGAGTTCACCCGCGACGGCCGTTATGCGCTGGTCAGTATCTGGGAGATGGATGGCGCACTGGTGGTCTATGACGCCAGCACACTCGAGGAGGTCAAACGGATACCGATGAAAAAGCCTGTCGGCAAATACAACGTCTACAACAAGATCACACGCTCCGCGGGAACCAGTCATTAATAAAGCCCTGATTGAATCGTCATTGCGAGGAGCAAAGCGACGAAGCAATCTCGATCTATTGATTTCAAATCTTGAGATTGCCACGCTTCGCTCGCAATGACAGCTCTACATGATTCGTTCAGAGTTTTCTTAATCGACATCCCTTGCTACCCGGAAGCCGGTATCGTCGCTGCGTCTGGCGGGGAAATCGCGCCAGCGGTTGGCCGAGCGGATCTCTTTGGCGGGGAAACTCCAGGCTCCGCCGCGGATGACGCGCTTGCCGCACACCGGCTTCTCCAGCGCCGAGCCATCGGCCGGCGCAGCGGCAAAGCTGTCATGGTAGCAGTCGGCGACCCACTCGAAAACATTGCCGGCGGTATCATGCAGGCCAAGCGGGTTGGCGGGGAATTTGCCGACAGGAGCAGTCTGCGCTCCATCCCAGAGTGAGTTACATCCCTCGCAGTTGGCCCTGGCAGTACCGGTTTCATCACCCCACCAATAGGTCGTCGCCGTTCCCGCCCGCGCTGCAAATTCCCACTCGGCATCGGTCGGCAGACGGTAGCGCTTGCGGGTTTTTCTGCTCAGCCACTCGGTATAGGCCGTGGCGTCCTGCCAGGAGACATTGACCACCGGACTGTCGCCGCGTCCCCAGCCCTGGTCATCGGGCATCTCCCGCCCGGTAGCGGCGCAAAATCTGTCATATTCATCAAATGTGACTTCAAAGACGCCGATTGCAAACATTCCCGGGTTGACGGATACGGGCGGGCGCTCGTCACTATCGCCCTGCGCATCCCCGCGGATAAACTCTCCACCCTGGACAACGATCATTTCTGGGGCAAGTGCTCCGTCCACCATCGGATCCTGAAACAGGGAGGGCGGCGGCTCTTTCCAGTGATGACGAAAATCCGGACCGCCATCGTCACTCTTGCTATTGAAGCGCAGGCTGGAGAGGGCGTCAACAGCGAGGTCGAGAACGCCAGCGTCAGCAAGTTCAATCTGCAGCCGCTCCCTGGTGAGATGCCCCTGAAGAATGGAGCCATCCCGACGGGTAATCTGCACCGATGGTTTATCGTCATCATCAGGAGAGATGAAGTCGATAAATCGCACATGTTCCGTGTCAACAATCTCGATCGAGGAGGATCGTTTTAACAGCAGACTCCTGCCGAGAACACGTGCCAAAAAGCGATCGCCAAATCGGGTTATCACGGCATCCGCTGTTTTCCGCAAGGAGGATGCACGCATGCCTCTGGATGCAAAACTGATAGCGGCGACATCACTGATTGAAAGCTGAAGTGTCGCATCAAGAACGCGAAACATCGTGACCTCTGCCTCCACCAACTGTCCGTAATAGCGCTCACCCTGACGCGAGATCAGCATATCGGGCTGCCTGCCCCCGCCTCTCTCCAGCGTGTGCAAGCGGTTGTATGGGACTGCTATTCTGCCAACTCCGGTCTCGACGGAGAGGGACTCCACGGCGACCGTACCCTGGTGAATGTCACCGTTTTTCATCGTGACAATATCAAAATCAGGGGCTTTCCCAGCGAGACCGGAGTGTGGGAAACAGAGCCACAAAACAACCACAACAGGTTTTAGGCTCCGCTTGGATGGCAGCACTACGCCTGACCCACTCCCTTTTGCTTAAGGATGGCGCTGTATTCCTGATCGGTGCCGTTGATATGATCGATCAGCCAGTTCTTCAGATAGAGTGCGACATCCTCCAGCGCCTCGTGTCCCCTTTTCTCATAATCCCTGGTGAATTCATCCACTTTGGCGATCATCTCCCTGTGTATCTCCTTGTGTGCTTCCAGGTTCGCATAACCTGCTTCCTGCATCATCTTCTCTTCGCGTTCGAAATGATACCTGGTGTAGGCAACCACTTCGTCCAGCGCCTCTTTTTCAAACTCCTCCCCTGTCTGGTAGTGAACAGCAGTCTGCAGATGGTTGATGAGAGTCAGGAGCTTCTTGTGGTCGTTGTCCAGTGAATCGACACCCACGCTGTATTCATCCTTCCACACCGCAAACCGCCGGTTTTCACTCCACCGCATCAGCACAGGAATTGCAATCAGCAGGGCACCCAGCAACCATGGAACAGGATGCGCGGCGCCCAGCGCAATAAAGGTCAGGATCACCGCAACCAGCAAGGCTCCTGCAAACAGTACCAACAACAACATTTTTGTATTTCTACCCATTGTTCACTCTCTCAATATTAAAAAGACGATCCTTTTTAGATTATCAGCATCAAAAATAGAGATTCAACCAAATCGCATCAACACTTGATCTAAATCATTATTTTACTACAATCACCAAATGCTTGACTCAAATCAATGAAAATAGTCCGGCATCGCAATAGGATTAAATCGTTAGCGTGTCTGCCACGGGTGGACAGGTGGGAATTCCCAAAACAGAGCTTTCCATAAGGTAGGAGATAAGCATGACCAGAAACAAACGTATCGGCGCAGTGTTAAGCGGCGCCATCAGCCTGGCGCTTGCAGGCATACCAATGCAGGCATCAGCAGAGGCCGCCAAACAGCCGACACTGTCCGAGGCGGATTTTGAAAACGCCAAGAGCTTGTACTTTCAGCGCTGCGCCGGCTGCCACGGTGTACTGCGCAAGGGCGCTACCGGTAAAAGCCTCGAGCCCAAGGATACCCTGGAGAAGGGCCAGGAGCGTCTGGAGAAGATCATCACCCTGGGTACAGAGGGCGGCATGAACAACTTCGACGACATCTTCTCGAAGGAAGAGATCAGCCTGCTGGCGACCTATATCCAGATGGAGCCTCCTGTTCCACCAGAGATGTCGCTTGCCCTGATGAAGGAGCGGCATGAAGTCCACGTCGATCCCAAGGATTACCCGACGAAACCGATGCATGACCGCAACTGGGAGAACTTCTTCCTGGTCATCGAGCGTGATGTCGGCAAGATCGCCGTTGTCGACGGCGACAAGAAAGATATTGTTGCGCACATCGACACCGGTTATGCCGTCCACGTACTCAAGACCGTGGAGCATCACGACACCCTCAAGGCCGAGAACCCGGGACGCTTCTGGTACATCATGGGCCGCGACGGCATGATGACCAAGGTCGACCTGTGGCAGACTCC
>JBDLII010000033.1:0-15953 GCA_039714995.1 Pseudomonadota bacterium | reverse complement strand
GACTTTGACAACGGGGGCCAGGCAGTTCGTGGTGCAGGAGGCGGCTGTTACCAGGTTATGCTCAGCAGAATCGTACAAATGATCGTTGATGCCGTAAACGATATTGAGCGCCCTCTCTGTCGGTGCAGCTACGATGACTTTTTTCACGCCCCGATCGAAGTAGGCCTGCAGGAGTTCCGGATCCTTGTGGTGCCTGCCGGTCGCCTCGATCACGATATCGCATCCAGACCAGCTGTTACCGGCGATTGTTGGCGTGCTGCTGTAGTTGATGTGTTGACCACCGACAATCAGGGCTTCGCCATCGTCCTCGCACTCCTCCCTCCAAACGCCGTGTATTGAATCAAACTTGAGCAGATGCGCCGAGCCAGTTGCATCGGTTGCGATCTCGTTCACCTGGGCGAACTCAACCCCCTTCATGCCCCAGCCGGCACGCAATCCCAGGCGGCCCATGCGGCCAAAACCATTGATACCTATCCGAACTGTCATCGTCTCATTATCCTGAATGTCACTGTAGTGCGCCTGTCATACCTTATTATAATCAGGCCGTTGAAAAACACCGTTGAACCGAATGATACTCCAACCACACCCTACCCTCCAAAAAGAGAGGTTGGCGCATATTAATAAGAAAACCCTTGGGAATTACCTCCTATCCGATTATTTCCAGTAATTATTTTGTGAATTATCACTTGTCATCCATGTATTTATGCTGTAATATATTTGTATGTACAATGCATCACAAAAGGTTATGATGAATATACATACCGCAAATGATATGCTGCACGAACCTCCCAAAGTCAGGATTTCCAGCCTTCTGATCGAAGCGGTGGTGATATTGGGCGTCAGCGTCATGCTGTTTCTGCTGGCGGGCTGAACATTTGTGCGCTTCGCCTGCAGAGGCGGTGGTTTAGAGATCTCTGAATGAATCCTCTTTCATGTCATTTCGACCGTAGGGAGAAATCTCGTCAAGCATGCAGCTTGATGTGTGAATTGAGCCGGGTATTCAGCGAGGCCTTGATGCGCTGGACCTCCCTATCCGAATAGGGTTCGGTTTGTGGTGCGCCCCAGACGACGCCAGGCCAACAGTAGTCTGACGAATGCCTGCCGACGATATGCACATGCAACTGCCTGACGATATTTCCGATCGCGGCAACATTCAGTTTCTCAACAGCAAATTCACTGTTGATATAGTCAGAGAGCAGATTGATCTCTGCAAGCAGCTGCAACTGCCGCGCCTGCGGCATCTGGTAGAGTTCCGTCGCCTGCGTAACGGGAACAAGGATGAACCAGGGGAGCAGCGCGTTGTTCATCAGCAGCAGCCGGCTGCAGTCGAGTTCCCCCATCGGCAGGCAGTCGCTTGCCAGGCGGGCATCCAGTTCAAACCCCTCCGCTTCCTCTTCAGTCATGGTAGTGGCTCTCGACATAGTCGTTCAGCAGCGCCATGAACTCGCCGGCGATGTTGTCGCCCTTCAGGGTGGCGAATTTCCTGCCGTCGACGAACACCGGCGCCGCCGGGCTTTCGCCTGTGCCAGGCAGGCTGATGCCGATATTGGCGTGCCTGGACTCTCCCGGACCATTGACGATGCAGCCCATCACGGCGACATGCATGTTTTCGACACCGGGGCGCTGCTCTCTCCACACCGGCATCTGCCGGCGCAGGTGGTCTTCGATCTCCTTCGCCAGCTCCTGGAAATAGGTGCTGGTGGTGCGTCCACACCCCGGACAGGCGATCACAGACGGCGCGAATGAGCGCAGCTCCAGTGACTGCAGAATCTGCTGCGCCACCTCCACCTCCCTGGTGCGCGGCTCGCCAGGCTGCGGCGTCAGCGAGACACGGATGGTATCGCCGATGCCCTGCTGCAGCAGCACCGCAAGCGCCGCGGTGGAGGCCACGATGCCGCGCGACCCCATTCCCGCCTCGGTCAAGCCAAGATGCAGTGCATAGTCACACTTTTCCGCCAGCTGCCGGTAGACGCTGATCAGATCCTGCACACCGCTCATCTTGCAGGAGATGATGATCCTGTCAGCGTCAAGCCCGATCTCCTCGGCGCGCCTGGCGCTCTCCAGCGCCGAGACGACCATGATCTCGTGCATCATCTCGTCACTCTCCAGCGGCGAGTCTGACTGCGCATTCTCATCCATCATGCGCGTCACCAGCTGCTTGTCGAGGCTTCCCCAGTTGACGCCGATGCGCACCGCCTTGCCATACTTGCAGGCCAGCTCGATCATGGTGGCGAACTGGGCATCCTTTTTCGCACCGCTGCCGACGTTGCCCGGGTTGATGCGGTACTTGGCCAGCGCCTTGGCGCACTCCGGGTAGCTGCTCAACAGGCGGTGGCCGTTGAAGTGGAAATCACCGATCAGCGGTACGTCACAGTCGATTTTTTGAAGGCCGTCGCGAATCAAAGGCACCGCCCGGGCGGCCTCCTCGGTATTGACGGTGATGCGCACCAGCTCGGAGCCGGCATGAGCCAGCTCGGCGACCTGTCTGATGGTCGCCTCGACATCCTCGGTCGCCGTATTGGTCATCGACTGCACCACGACAGGCGCACTGCCGCCGACGACCACCCCGTCGATATCAACCGCCGTCGTTTTCATGCGCCTCTCCTCCAGGTAGTGCCTTGGGCGCCGTCTTCGAGCACAACGCCCTGTGCGCTCAGTTCGTCGCGGATGCGGTCGGCCTCGGCCCAGTTTTTATCGCGCTTGGCATCACTGCGCTGCCGGATCAGCGCATCGATATCAGCGTCGCTCAAGCCGGCCATATCACCACCCTGCAGATAGTCATCGGGTTGCTGCTGTAAAATCCCCAGGATGCCGCCAAGCTGTTTCAGCTGTGCGCCCAAGGCCGCCGCCTGCTGCAAATCACTTTCTCTGACCCGATTAATCTCGCGCACCAGGTCAAACATCGCCGCCAATGCAACCGGGGTGTTGATATCGTCATCCATGGCGGCCATGTATGCCTCGACAAAGGCATCACCACCTGCCGGCTGCACATCGGGAAGGCCTCGCAGCGCCGTGTAGAAGCGCGTCAGGGCGCCGCGCGCATTCTGCAGATGCTCCTCGTCATAGTTGAGCGGACTGCGGTAGTGGCTGGTCAGGATAAAATAGCGCACCTCTTCGGCCTGATAACGCTCGAGGATCTCGCGCACGGTGAAGAAGTTGTTCAGCGACTTGGACATCTTCTCGTCATTGATGCGCACGAAACCGTTGTGCATCCAGTAGTTGACGAACGGCTCGCCGGTGGCGCCCTCCGACTGGGCGATCTCGTTCTCGTGATGCGGAAAGGTGAGATCGGCGCCGCCGCCGTGGATATCGAAATGGTTGCCGAGCACGTCGGTCGACATGGCCGAACACTCGATATGCCAGCCGGGACGGCCTTTCCCCCAGGGAGAGTCCCAGGCCGGCTCATCCGGCTTGGCAGCTTTCCACAGGGCGAAGTCGAGCGGGTCACGCTTGGCGTCGCCCGGCTCGACGCGCGCCCCGGCGCGCAGATCCTCGATGGATTTGCCTGAGAGTTTGCCGTAACCGTTAAAGCTGGCGACAGCATAGTAGACATCGCCGCTGGCAGTCGTGTAGGCGTGGTCATTGTCGATCAGGGCTTCGATCATCGCAATGATCTTCGCCATGAAATCCGTCGCCCGCGGTTCCGAAGAGGGCCGCAGGTTGCCCAGCGCATCGCTATCCGCGTGCATGGCATCGATAAAGCGCTCCGTCAATGCCATGAACGGCTCGCCGTTGTCATTGGCGCGCCGGATGATCTTGTCATCGATATCGGTGATATTGCGCACATAGTCGACCTCGTAGCCGCGCTGCTGCAGATAGCGGTAGACCACGTCGAAGACGACCATCACCCTGGCGTGACCCAGATGACAGAGGTCATAGACCGTCATGCCGCACACATACATGCGCGCCTTGCCGGGTTCAATCGGAATAAACTCTTCTTTTTTTCGTGAGAGGTCGTTGTAGATACGCAGCATGAAAGGCTCGACAGGTGTTATTGAGATGTTACACACAAGCCATATAGTGTATTATTTTCGCGATTATTTTTCAGGAGAAGATGCATGAAACAACTCTTTTTGTCATTTTTATTGCTGTCATTCACCACCCTTGCCTGTGCCGAAGATGCGCAGCAAGCGGACTCCCCCGCTGCAGAAGAGTCGACACCGGTGGATGTCGTCATCTCGACCAGCAAGGGTGATATCCATCTGGAGCTCTATCCGGACAAGGCGCCGAAAACCGTTGAAAATTTCATCAAGTATGCCGACGAGGGCTTCTATGCTGGAACGATTTTCCATCGCGTCATCAACGGCTTCATGATCCAGGGCGGCGGCTTCAACACCGATTTCGAGAAAAAGAAGAACCACCTTCCGATCAAGAATGAAGCTGCCAATGGTCTGAAAAACCTGCGCGGGACTATCGCCATGGCGCGTACAGCAGAGCCCCACTCGGCGACATCCCAGTTTTTCATCAACCATAAAGACAACGACTCACTGGACTACCCGGGCCACGACGGCTGGGGCTACTGCGTCTTCGGCAAGGTGACCGGCGGCATGGACGTGGTCGATGCGATTGCCAAAACACCTACCGGCTCACACAAGTTCATCCGCCGTGATGTACCCAAGGAGACGATTGAAATCAAGAAAGTGACGGTCGTGAAATAACAGCCTCGCAGGCTCTCAATCACCTCGCCTGATGAGTTAACGTCAATCGCATCAATCGCGGTCAGAAGGCCGCTCCTACAGTTTGATTCACGCCTGATGTAGGAGCGGCCTTCTGACCGCGATTATGTGCGGACTCATTGAGAACCACACAAACCTGGCAAATCCCTTTTCCTTAACCGAGAACTGATACATGATCAAACTGACAACCAGCCACGGCGACATCCTCATCGAACTGGATGAAGAGAAAGCCCCCGTCACCTGCGAAAATTTCAAGCAGTATGTCACCGACGGCCACTATGACGGCACCATCTTCCATCGCGTCATCAAGGGATTCATGATCCAGGGCGGCGGCTTCATGCCGGACATGATGCAGAAGGCCACCCGTGACAGCATCGAGAATGAAGCCAACAACGGCCTCAGCAACAAGACGGGAACCATCGCGATGGCCCGCACGATGGAGCCGCACTCGGCCAGCGCCCAGTTCTTCATCAATGTCAGCGACAACAACTTCCTCGACTATCCCGGGCAGGACGGCTGGGGCTACTGCGTCTTCGGCAAGGTGAGCGACGGCATGGATGTGGTCAGCAGCATTGAGCAGGTGGCGACCGGCAACCAGGCCGGGCATGGCGATGTTCCTGTCGAACCCGTCACCGTCGAGAAGGCCGAGATCCTTGACGCCTGAAGCCGAAACGCTCTTCATCGCCGATCTGCACCTGTCGCCGCAACAACCGCAGGTGGTGGAGGCATTCATCGCCTTTACCCGTGAACGCGCTCCACGCGCCGAAGCGCTCTATATCCTCGGCGATCTCTTCGACGCCTGGATCGGTGATGACAATGACGAGCCACCCTACCCTGACATCAGGAATGCCCTGTCAACGCTGAGCGATACGGGAACAACCATCTCTATTCAGCACGGCAACCGGGATTTTCTGCTTGGAGAGGCCTTCTGCAGACAATGCGGCGCTGTGTTGCTTGGTGAAGAACAGGTCATCGATCTCTATGGCCATCGCACCCTGCTGATGCATGGCGATACGCTCTGCACCGATGATTCCGCCTACCAACAGGCACGCATCAAGCTGCGCGACCCGGGGTTCATTGCTGCCTTCCTCTCAAAATCCATTGATGAACGCCGTGTCATTGCAGCCGAGTATCGCAAGATGAGCGGCGAGGCGACTTCGCTGCTGGCCGAAGAGATCATGGATGTCAACCAGCAGGCGGTGGTTGACGTGATGCAGAACCACAGGGTGGACAGGCTGATACACGGCCACACGCACCGTCAGGCGACGCATCACCTCGAGATCGATGGGGTGAGCGCCGAGCGCATCGTCCTGGGAGAGTGGCATGCAGGCAGCGGTATGTTGCTTAAGGCAACGCCTGCTGGCCTTAGCGAAGAGCGGTTGTAATTGTATCCCTCTCCCAGGAAGAACCGGGCATTGCAACACAACCCACAGTGCCGTTCATGAAAACAGGCATGACACAAAGGCTTATTTTAGCTATATTGATACAGCACTTATCACGAATCAAAACAACCTGGTAAAGGTTTGTGGAACGCGATGGTATTGTGCCTCGTGTCGTACAGTGTTCATAGAAGCTGTAGTAAAATGCCACCTTTAATTTCGTTACGGAGATATGCCATGTTAAAGAAACCACTCCTGATCACATTGATTGCTCTTGTCGCGTTGGCGCTCGCAGCCTGCGAAAGCGGAACCCAAGAGTCAGCTGACAAGACCGTCGAGGAGACGAAAGAGGCGGTAGAAGCTGCCGGCGAGACCGTCGAGAAGGCAGCCGAAGATGTCAAGGAAGCCGTAAAAGAGTAAGCCTCTCTGTTTTCCAGCGAGTTGAAAAGACGCGGTTATCCGCGTCTTTTTTTTGAAGAGTAAACCAGAACTTGTTAATGAAAGAACGGTGACTATCAGGCTTTACGGCACATGTGGGCCAACTGCTCGAGCTCTGACTCCGTGAAGCCCGCCTCCAGTCGCGCTTCGAGGTGGACCGGGCAGTGCAGGCTGTTGCCCATGTATTGATGCACCAGCTCGAGATAGGTGGAGTCAGCCTCCACACCCCGCTCATCGCACAGGTAGCGGAACCAGCGCGTACCAGCCATCACATGGCCGATCTCCTCACGCAGGATCAATTCGAGAATATTGACCGTTTCCAGGTCGCCAACACTGCGAAAGCGCTTGATCATACCGGGAGTCACATCCACGCCCCGCGCCTCCATGACGCGTGGTATCAACGCCATCCTGTGCAGCGGATCATGCGCGGTGCGCATGGCCATATCCCACAGTCCGCTGTGCGCCTGAAAGTCGCCGTAATGACAATCCATCTTATTAAGTCTTTTTCTTAACTTTCTGAAATGTTTAGATTCTTCTGATGCAATCCTGAGCCAATCACTGTAGTAATCCGCAGGCATGCGGCGGAACCTGAAGACGGCATCCAGGGCCAGATTGATAGCATTGAATTCGATATGGGTCAGCGCGTGGATCAGGGCCGCCCTGCCCTCGCGGCTATTCAGGCTGCGCTGCGGGAGGTCTCGTGGATGGACCAGTTCCGGCTTGTCAGGCCGACCGGCCAGAGTAACATCCGGCAGGATGGCGCCTGGTTCATATGCCAGCGACCCGCTTTTCCAGGCCGATGACAGTTCTGTGGTCAGGCGGCACTTCTCCCGGGGGTCGCTCTCGACCAGCGCCTCTCTGGCTGCAGAAAACAGCTCGCTCATGTCAAACAGCCCCTTGCAGTTTCTTTACAGGACCCGAGTTCTACATCTATATATTATATTAATTATATTCTATAACGATCTATTCTACATGTGATTTTATCTCATCAAGGCTGATATGGCGCACATCGCGTCCCTTCACCAGGTAGACGACATATTCACAGATGTTTTCAGCATGGTCGCCGATTCTCTCCAGGGATCTTGCGCACCACTGGACTTGCAGTGCGTTCTTGATCTGGCGTGGATCCTCCATCATCTGCAGAATCAGTTGACGGGAGATAGCGTCACACTCATCGTTGAGTACCGTAGCAGCCCGAATCGTCTCCAGAGCGGCATTGACATCCATGCGCGCAAAGGCATCGAGCGCATCATGCAACATCCCCCTGACATGATCGCCAAGATGACGCAGTTCGACATACCGGGATGGCTTGGTATTCTGATCGGCCAGTTTGATGGCGGCGATCCCCAACTGCTCCGCTTCGTCACCAATCCGCTCGAGATCGGTAATGGTCTTGATGATCGAGACGACCAGGCGCAAATCACTGGCTGCCGGCTGCCTACGCGCCAGGATCAGGGTGCACTGCTCATCGATGTCCACCTCCATGGCGTTCACCACGTAGTCGGACGAAGCGACCTTCTCTCCCAACTGGGCGTCGGCCTTGAGCAGAGCCTGGACACCATCATTGACCTGCTGCTCGACCATGCCTCCCATGTTCATGACCAGGCTGCGCACCTCCTCCAACTCCTCGTTGAAGCGTTGCGAAATATGCTGGGTTATATTCAGGTCTGTCTCCATCTCTCTCTCCTCTCCGCTCAACCGAAGCGTCCGGTGATGTAGTTTTCAGTCAGTTGATGTGCGGGATTGGTGAATATCTGGTTGGTCTCTCCCACCTCGACGAGTTTGCCGAGATGAAAATAAGCGGTGCGCTGGGAGACGCGTGCGGCCTGCTGCATGGAGTGCGTGACGATGGCGATGGTGTAGTTCTCGCGCAGTTCATCGATCAACTCCTCGATCGTTGCAGTCGCGATCGGATCCAGTGCCGAGGCCGGCTCATCCATCAGGATGACCTCGGGGCTGACAGCAATGGTGCGTGCGATGCAGAGCCGCTGCTGCTGTCCGCCGGAGAGCCCGGTGCCGGGAACATTCAGCCGATCCTTCACCTCCTCGAAGAGCCCCGCTCTCTGCAGGCTGCTGACGACGATCTCGTCGAGTTCGGCGCGGTTGCTGGCAAACCCGTGCAACCTGGGGCCATAGGCGACATTGTCGTAGATCGACTTGGGAAAGGGATTCGGCTTCTGGAACACCATGCCGACACGGGCGCGCAGCAGCACCGGATCCATTTCCTTCGCATAGATATCCTCGTCATCGAGTTGAAAATCGCCGGTGACGCGACAGCCGGGGATCGTATCATTCATCCGGTTGAGGGTGCGCAGATAGGTCGACTTGCCGCAGCCGGAGGGGCCGATCAGGGCAATGACCTCCTTCTCGCCGATATCCAGGCTGACGTCGAAGATCGCCTGCTTGTCGCCATAAAAGACATCGACATGGCGCGTTGACATCTTGGCATTGTCACTGAACGGCGTGCCTACCGTACCGGATATCTCCTGGTGAATGCCGGCTGTATCAGCCGTCTCCTGCGGTCTGACAAGTTCAACCGCTTCAGCCTCTTGCACGGCTTCTGCCGTTTGGGATGCTGCAGACGCATCAACTGCTGCCCGGGTCATAGCTGCTCTCCTACCACTTGCGCTCGAACTTCTTGCGCAGTATCACTGCCAGCAAGTTCATTGTTATCAGAAACAGCAGCAACACGATGATTGCCGCCGATGTCTTCGCCATGAAGGCGCGTTCCGGGCTGTCGGCCCACAGATAGATCTGCACCGGCAGCACCGTCGCGGAGTCGGTAATTCCCTGGGGGATATCAACGATGAAGGCTACCATGCCGATCATCAACAGCGGCGCCGTCTCGCCGAGCGCCTGCGCCATGCCGATAATGGTTCCCGTCAGGATGCCGGGCATCGCCAGCGGCACGGCATGCTGAAACACAGCCTGCACTTTTGATGCGCCCATTGCCAGCGCGGCATCCTTGATCGAGGGCGGCACGGATTTCAGGGCGGCGCGGCTGGCGATGATGATAGTCGGCAGGGTCATCAGCGTCAGCACCATGCCGCCGACCAGCGGCGCCGACCGTGGCACGCCGAAAAAGCTGATAAACACCGCCAGTCCCAGCAGACCGAAGACAATCGAGGGCACAGCCGCCAGGTTGTTGACGTTGATCTCGATGATGTCTGTCCAGCGATTCTGCGGCGCGAACTCCTCCAGGTAAACCGCAGCAGCCAGTCCCAGCGGGAACGACAGGGCCAGGGTAACCAGAATTGTCAGGAATGTGCCTTTCAGTGCCCCTGCGATACCGGCCAGTTCCGGCTCGCGTGAATCACTCGATGTCAAAAACGACCAGTTCCATTTGGTTTCCAGGCGACCCTGCTCCTCAAGCCGGTCCAGCCAGGCAACCTGGTTATCCTTGATGCGGCGATCACTCTGATCCGCATCGCGCAGTGATGCTGATTTGATATAGCTGTCAATATCATCATCGGCCAGCACCCAGATCTGCTGCCTCGTGCCCAGCATCTCCGGTTGCGCAAGCAAGCTGTCCCGCAGCCGATACTCGGCGCCGCTGCTGAGCAGCTTGAAGAGGGCCTTTTTGTCCCGCCGCTCGGTCACATCAGGAAACATCGCGTAGAGTGACTTTTTCAGCACGCCGCGGTAGTTACCCTGTTTCAGGGCTTTTTGGTCTGCAGCCGCATCAACACCGAGTTTTTCCGCATCATAACTGATCTCGAGCTGTATCCAGGTCTGCTTGAATGCCGGCCACGCCTTGATGAAGATATCAGCCAGCAGAAAGGCGAGAAACAGGAGTGCGATCAGGACAGCCAGCTTGCCCAGCAGGATAAAACGCCTCTCCTGGCGGTGACGCTTTTTGAGGCTGCGCCTGACCTGTTCCGTTTTATTCATACTGCTCTCTGTATTTGCGCACCACATGCAGGGCGATGACGTTCAACAGCAGGGTTGTCAAAAACAGCATCAGGCCCAGGGCAAAGGCCGCCAGGGTCTTGGGGCTGTCAAACTCCTGGTCGCCTGTCAGCAGCGTCACGATCTGCACCGTGACTGTCGTCACGGCATCCAGAGGGTTTGCCGTCATTTTCGCCGCCAGCCCTGCAGCCATCACCACGATCATTGTCTCGCCGATGGCGCGTGATACGGCCAGCAGAACGCCACCGACGATGCCCGGCAGCGCAGCAGGGATGATCACCTTGCGCACCGTCTCTGATCTTGTTGCCCCCAGCGCAAGGGAGCCTTCGCGCATCGCCTCGGGAACGGCATTGATGACATCATCCGACAGCGACGAGACAAAAGGGATGATCATCACGCCCATGACGACACCGGCGGCCAGCGCGCTTTCGGATGCCACGGCAAGCCCCAGCGACTCGCCCAGGTTGCGAATCAGCGGCGCCACGGTCAGCGCCGCAAAAAAGCCATAGACGACAGTCGGGATGCCAGCCAGAATCTCCAGCATCGGCTTGGCGAGGCTGCGGAATCCTGCCGTGGCAAACTGGGTCAGGTAGATGGCCGTCATCAGCCCTACCGGCACCGCGATGACCATGGCGATGCCGGCGATCATCATGGTTCCAAGGAACAGCGGTACGGCGCCGAATGCGCCGGAGGAGCCCACCTGGTCGGCGCGCATGGCCGTCTGTGGACTCCACTCCAGGCCAAACAGAAAGTCCGTCACCGGCACCGCCTCGAAAAAGCGTAGCGCCTCAAAGAGCACCGACAACACAATGCCGACAGTCGTCGCCACGGCAATGCCGGAGCAGAGCAGCAAGATTATGCGCACGACCCTTTCAACCGCATTGCGCGCCCGGTAGTGCTGTGAAACCCTGCCGGTTCCCCAGGCAATGCCGGCAAGCGCCAGCACGATGACCAGCCCCGCTTTCAGCCAGGAACTCTGCTGCTGCATCTGCTGCAGATGTTCTATCGCTGCGACCTTGACAGTGTCAGCCTGCTGCGCAGTATCAGGCGCAGCCGCAATCAGCTTGAGATCATTCAGATAAAGCCCGAGCTGGCTCTCGGGAAGATTCTGCACATCGGCGGGCAGGGTCGCGATCAGCTGCTGGTTCAATACCAGCGGCTCGGCGATGCTCCACAACAGCAGCGCAATCAATGCGGGCAATCCTGCCCACAATGCCGTCATGTAGCCGTAATAGGATGGCAGGGAGTGCAGATGGCGCACTCCGCCGCTGCCGGCCGCGACGGCGAGTGAACGCTTGCGCCCGTAAAGGTAGCCCAGGATGGCAAGTCCGACAAGTGTCAGCAGCAGCGTGGATGAATTCATGGTGTTTGATACTTCAGGTTAAAACAATCTCTCACATGAGAGGGGATCAGAAATCGTTTCCGGCTAACTACTTACTGAGTAGGTGCTGCGAGTAAAATGCTATCGCATTTCAATCGCGGTCAGAAGATCGCTCCTACAAAATATTGCACCAGATGTAGGAGCGATCTTCTGACCGCGATGACGCATAGGTTAGTGAGACTCGCCTTTCCGGCCGCATCCCTGCAGCCGTGAGTCTCGTAAGTCTAAGGGAATTTCCGTTAGAGCTCCAGGTTCTTCAGGCCTATGGTGCCGTCACGAACCTCCTTGCGCAACTTCTCCGGCATCGGGATCAGCCCCTTGTCGGCAAGATAGCCCTCATCGCCCATCGCCGCTTCGCTGGTGAACTCCGCCAGGTACTCGGCCATTCCGGGAACCCGGCCGACATGCGCTTTTTTCACGTAGAAGTAGAGCGGACGCGAAACCGGATAGGTGCCGTCTGCGATATTGTCAAAGGTAGGCTCGGTGCCGTCGACCAGCGAACCCTGCACCTTGTCCGAGTTCTGGTCAAGAAAGCTGAAACCGAACACGCCGAGCGCCTTGGGATTGGCATCGAGCTTCTGCACGATGAGGTTGTCATTCTCGCCCGCCTCGATGTAGGCGCCATCTTCACGTACGGAGTGGCAGACGTTCTTGTACTGCTGCTTGTCGCTCTTTTTCATCGCCTTGATCCAGTCGATCTTCTTGCAGCCGCCTTCCAGAGCCAGTTCGGCGAAGGCGTCGCGGGTTCCGGATGTCGGCGGTGGGCCCAGCACCTCGATCTTGTCAGCGGGAAGCTCCGCATTGACCTCTTTCCAGGTCTTGTAGGGGTTGGCCACCAGCTTCTCGCTGCCGTCCTGGGCCGGAACCTCTTTCGCCAGCGCGAGGAAGATATCCTTGCGTGTGAGCTTCATCGGCTCCGCTTTTTTGGAGTTGGCGATGACGATGCCGTCATAACCGATCATCACCTCGGTGATCTCCTTGACGCCGTTCTTCTGGCACATCTCGAACTCGCTCTTCTTGATGCGGCGCGAAGCATTGGTCATGTCCGGCGTGTCGATGCCGTCACTGGCACAGAACAGCTTCATGCCGCCGCCTGTACCTGTCGATTCGATTTTGGGGGTCTTGAAATCCGACCCCTTGCCGAAACGTTCGGCGACGACTGTAGCGAAAGGATAGACGGTGGATGAACCCACGACGCTCATCATGTCGCGTCCGGCCGCCTGTGCGGTGTTGATGCTAAGAGCTGCTATCGCAGCAGATAATACGACTTTTTTCATTGCTTGATTTCCTGTCAGATAAATTAGCCGGGATAGTATGATTTTCAGCTATGAACAGTTTATGACAGAAATATGAACCTTTAATGACAGCGGCTCATTCAGGAGAGCACCCTGGACTTCGGAAAACAGGCCCTGAAGGTCGATCCTTCTCCCGGCAGGCTGTCAATCCACAGGTGGCCGCCGTGACGCGTCAGCACATGCTTGACGATCGCAAGCCCCAGACCTGTCCCGCCATTTTCGCTGGAGCGCCCCTCGTCAACACGGTAGAAGCGCTCAGCCACATGAGGAAGGTGCTCGGGCGCAATCCCGGGGCCATTATCCTCGACATCGAGACAGGCCTGTCCCAGACTGTTTTGATACCAGCGGATATCGATGGTGCTCCCCGGAGGCGAGTACTTGACCGCATTCCTGATCAAATTGAGACAGACACTATGGATCTCGCTCTCCCTGGCGTGGATGACGAGGGCAGCATCGACATCGAGATTAATGAGGTGCGCACTGTCATCCTCGGCCAGCGAGAAACTGCTGCTGATGCTGTTCAATATCTCCGCCACCTCGACCGGCTCTCCCTCGCTCTCCTTCAGGTCGGTCGATTCCAGGCGGGAGAGCGCAAGCAGATCGGTGATAATTCGCTGCATGCGCTCAGCCTGTTCGGCCGCTGCCCTAACGGGCTCCCGCATCTCCTGGCCGAGTCCGGGCTCCGACTGCATGATCTCCAGATAGCCGGAAATGACCGTCAGCGGCGTGCGCAGCTCATGCGAGGCATTGGCGATAAACGCCTTGCGCGTCTGCTGCGCTTCGACCCGCTCGCTGATGTCACGCGCCAGCAGCAGATATTGATCACTCCCCTTGCCATACCGAACGAGACGCAGGGCGATGGTAACGGCAGGATTTACCGGAGACTGCAGCTCGAGATTTTTTTTGCTTTTTTTTCTCTTTTTACCAAGGAGCTTATGAAAATCGGGGTGGCGAATCAGATTGTCGATCCTTTGGCCGATATCACGCTTCCTGTCGATCCCCAGCACTTCCTGCGCCGCCTTGTTAGCCCACTCGATCTCGTATGAAGCGTTGAGAATCACCGTTGCATCCGGCAATGCCGAGATAGTGGTATTGAAACGTTTCAGCATGTTCGCCAAGCGTTTTTTTCCTTTTGCGGCAGCAAACTGGCGACGGTGGATATGCTGCACGATCTCTCCCCAGGCACCACCGGCATCAGGGGCTTTTTTATCGACCGCCCCCTGACGCAGCCATTTTTCGAGCGCATGGAGTTGGTAGAGATTCCAGAGAATATAGAGCGTGACCGGTATCACGACAGCCGGCAGCCACCGTCCTGTCAGCAGGCCAATGACAATAATGGAGACGACCAGCAGCACCAGACGCCAGCGCTCGGTGGAGAAGGCGCTGTTCACGTCTGCGCGACCTGCGCAAAGCGGTAACCGGCCCCCCGGACAGTCTGGATCATGCACTCGAGTCCGTAGGGTTTCAGCAGTTTCCTCAAGCGTAAAATATGCACATCAACGGTGCGCTCTTCGACGTAGACGGTCTCGCCCCAGACATAATCGAGCAGCTGCGCGCGGGAGTAGACCCGCTCGGTATGCTGCAGAAAGAACTTCAGCAGGCGGTACTCGGTCTGCCCGAAATGAATATCGTGGCCATCGATCGTCACCTGGTGCGTTGCCAGGTTGAGCTTGACGGTACCCGCCTCCAGCATCTCGTCACCGCTGAAGCTTCTGCTGCGGCGCAGCAGCGCGCGGATACGCGCCAGCAGCTCCCGAATCGCCACAGGTTTGGGCATGTAGTCGTCGGCGCCCGCTTCAAGTCCGGTCACCCTGTCATCCTCCTCGCCGCGGGCCGTCAGCATGATCACTGGAATGTCGCGGTTGAGCTCGGTACGGCGCAGTGAGCGAATCAGATCGACACCGCTGACATCGGGCAGCATCCAGTCAACCAACATCAGGTCGGGACGCTGCTGCGAGATATGGAATGTAGCGGCCGCGGCATCCTCGGCCTCGTCAACCGTATAAGCCTCCCGCTCCAGGGCAAAGCGGATCATCTCCCGCACGGGTTTTTCATCTTCGACAAGGAGAATGCGTGTTGTCATGTGTCAGCGCCGCAACGATTCATCCGGCTATTTTACATCCTGAAACATGACAATTGCATGACAATACCAAACAGGCTGATGAGAGTCCCTCACCTGCATCCCGGTAGGGAAAACAATTTGATTGTCATTTCGAGCAAAGCGAGAAGTGTTTTTACACGCTACTTTCTGTAGTCTGAAAGAGAAGATTTCTCCCCTACGGTCGAAATGACATAGATAGTACGGATTCAGTTTCCCTGATGACTGCAAATGGATGCATGCCTGGCGTTCTTCATCAACTGCCCGAATGCAACGCCATCCATATGAACAAGCTGCTCGTGATTGCCCGATTCAAAATAGATATCGCTGCATGCATCGAGGCTGTTGTCCACAATGGTCTGCATGCCATAGGCCTGACCGACGGGCGGCACTGCGCCCGGCTCGCAGTCGGTAAACAGATCCGGAATCTCGCTTTCGGTAGCCAGCCCCATATTGCGGTCCAGCAGCCTGTTGAGCTCGCCGATCTTGACATGATGATCCGCCGGAATCACTGCCATCACATAGCCCTGCATATCTTCCAGGATGACGGGCTTGGCCAGTTGCGACTCCGGGACATGGGCCGCATGCGCACTGTTAACGCTCGAATCGGTGTGACGATGCATCAGCAGCTCATACTCCACGCCCTGCTGTTCCAGAAAATTTTTCAATGTCTTTGCCATCTCCATGATTCACCTCTCTACAGGAATTGACTGGGGATACCTATAGTATTGTTCAGATGCTGGAAAATTCAAGAAACGAAGTCAACACGGAACACAA
>JBDLII010000032.1:0-15963 GCA_039714995.1 Pseudomonadota bacterium | reverse complement strand
TGAGGAAAACATGATGAAAAAAATTCTAATCGCCTCCCTGTTTGCGTCATACCTTCCGTTGCAGGCGATGGCCGCCGACGACTGGCAATTCAGAATCGAACCCTATGGCATGGTCACGAGCATCGATGGCGATGCAGACGTCGGCCGGGTCAGTGGGGCCGAAGTGGCTGTCGATTTCAATACGATCCTTGATAACCTCGATATGGCGGCGATGGTCCATTTCGAAGCCCATCACGAGAGTGGCTGGGGAGTTATTCTCGACTACGGCTTCATGGATCTGAGTCACGAGAAGAGCGGCCGTGCCGGAGTCGTGAAGGCGAGCGCACGACAGGGTGTGCTGGAGGCCTTCGTCAACCGCCGTTTGGTACAAAACGCCGGCATCCTCGATATCTACGGCGGTATTCGCTGGTGGGACAACGACCTGAGCCTCAAGGTGGACCCTGCCGCCTTTCCCGGATCGGTTAGTGCGAAGAAGAATCCCGACTGGGTGGATCCGGTCATCGGCATGCGCTGGACCCAGGAGACCGGTTCCGCCTGGACCCCCTATGTTCGGGGAGATATCGGGGGCTTTGGGATAGAGTCCGATTTTACCTGGTCAACTGCGGCCGGCGTCTTCTACCGCTTCAACGACACCGTTTCCCTGGAGATCGCCTACAAGGCGACCGGAGTCGATTACGAAGAGGGCCGCAAGGGAACCCCACAGCGCTTCGCTTACGATACGATCACCCACGGACCGCTTTTCGGGCTGGCGTTTGATTTCTAGCAACCCATGCGGCGCAATGCCCTGCGGTTATAGCGACCCTACAAGACTCTCATTTCAATCGCGGTCAGAAGACCGCTCCTACGCAACGATGTTGAACCAGATGTAGGAGCAGTCTTCTGACCGCGATTATGCAAGGATGATTGAGAACCTGCGTTCGTAATCTCTTGATCAGCGCTTCAGGTATTTGCTCAGGAACAGATCCAGCGAGATCTTTCCGGGGCCGAAGACGAAAACCACCGCCAGCATCACTCCCCACACAACATGCTGCCACTCTCCGGCAGGCGAGATGTCGGGATATGAGGTAGCAGCAACGATGTTGAAGATGAACAGCACCAGTGCCGCGGGCCGTGTCAGCAGGCCGAATGCGATGACTACCGGCACGATAAGCTCTGTGGCCGTCCCCAACCAGGCAGCAATTTCTGGTGACAGCAGCGGCACCGAGTACTCATAGCGAAACAGATCCAGCGTGGTCGACCAGCTCTGGATCTTGGTCAGACCCGAGTCAAAAAAGGCCTTGGCCACGTAGAGACGGAAACCAAGCAACAGCAGTGGTTTCAGGATCAGGTCGGTCGGCTTGCACTCCGCCATTAAGAAATCGGCAAAGAAATTTTTCATTACTTGTTCCCCTCTTCCGTTGTTTCAACGCAAAGAGACTGCTCTCCCGGCGCTCCAGGCTACTGAACCCGCAAGCGGATTCAGTCAGCCCGGCTTCACGGATAATCGTTATTGATTTACTTTTTTGCAGCCTTGACCTTGCCGCCGACGATCTTCTCGCAGGCTCCTTCAGGGACGTAGACCCACTCCTCGGCGTCGCCATCGGCAGTCGCCTGACCTGCACAGGCATGCTTGCTGGTGCCGCAGTCATTCATGCCGGCCTTGACGATACCCATGCACTTCTCCATACCCGGCTTGCCGGCAAAAGCTGCCGTCGAGAGACCAAGTACGAAAGCACCGGCGATCGCAGCCATCAACATCTTTTTATATTGCTTCATTTTTGCTATTCCTCTTTTAGATTGAATGAGAACGAAAATACGTTTTACACGCGGTTTAAGGCTACTTCATTAAGCCGCGCGTTACAATAGAACCTGAAGAACAGGAATTCTTACGGAAATGATAAATTTTTCTTTCCGGCTGTAAGGAAATCCAGCTGTACTCTGTCTCTATATGCAAAGGCACTCTTTGTCCGGACAAGAGAATATGATACGAAGCAAACAAAAGCGTTTTGAAACGCTGGTGGAGAGCTACTCGACCGACCTGTTCAGATATGCATTATGGCTGGCGCACGACAGGCAGGTTGCGGAGGATCTGGTGCAGGAGACCTTCACCAGGGCATGGAAGAGTTTCCACCAACTGAAGGAGAAAAAGGCAGAGAAGGGGTGGTTGACAACGATTCTGCGCAACGAGAATGCACGACGCTTTCAGCGCATACAGCCCGACCTGGTCGAAATCGATAATGTGCCGCTGAGCGCCGATCACAAGGATGAGCCGGAAGCGAGGATCGAACAACGGATACTTCGCAAGGCGATGTTGGAACTGGAGGAGAAATACCGGGAGCCATTGGTTCTGCAGATTGTTCACGGCTTCAGCTGCCGGGAGATAGCGCAAACCATGGAGATCTCGGAGAATGCCGTGATGACACGAATTTTCAGGGCGAAACAGCAACTCAAGAGCGCCCTGACAGAGACCAACACTTCAGTCGTAGTGAGGTTGTGAAAAAATGAACCAGTTACAATTCAGAAAAGCCTGCATCACCAATCCCGACTCTCTGGATCCGGAGTTTCAGCAGGCGCTTGATGATGGTGACAACCGGCAGTTTCAGCAGCAGTGCGTGGAGTTTGACAGCAAGCTGGCGGATGCGCTCGATGTCACTGTACCTGACGGCCTTGCCCAGCGCATCATCGACCGCAACAGGGTGCAACAGGGCGAACACTCCTGGCGCCTTGACTGGAACAGCTGGCGCCCGTCGCTGGCTGCCGCCGCCAGCATCCTGGCGACGCTGGTATTTGCCGTGACCCTGCTGTTTCGCCCGCAGGTCGCCGTGTCGGAGATGATGATCGATCACCTTTACGACGACATCAAGGCGCTGCATGTAAGCACCGTCGTCAGCGATGCGGAGCTGGAGCATGTACTGGAGCATTTCAGCGTTGGTATCGAACGCTCATCCATCGGCACGCTGCATTTTGCAGATGTCTGCGATATCGATAAAACCAAGGGAATGCATTTTGTCTATGACGGCACCAGCGGACCCGTCACCGTGATCTATCTCCCCGGCAGGGAAGTCAAGCGACTGCAGGCGATCAGCAGGGACCAGTACCAGGGCGTCATCTTTCCCTATCAACAGGGCGTGATGGCCGTCATCGGTCTGATGGGTGAGGATGTGATGAAACAGAAGGCGCAGGTCCAAAAGGCGCTGCTGTGGCACTCCGCTGACACTGACGGCAGAATCGAAAAAGCAGCGACTTAGTTCTTATTCCTCCCGCTACTTGCCCCGATCGAGCGTAAAAACTCTTCCGGGGCTTTTTTTACGAGCCAATTTTTCACCACTGAATCACGGACCACACGGAATATTGCAACTGGCTTTTTGTTTGCCCTTCCCCCATGAAAAAACTTGCAATGGGGAACTGATCGAATCGTCATTGCGAGGAGCGTAGCGACGAAGCAATCTCCAACTCTTTCATTTAACAGCATGAGATTGCTTCGCTGCGCTCGCAATGACTGGTTAAGATGATTCTTTAAGAGTTTTCCTAGACTTTCGCTACAATGCGCTTCGCTTATTGCGACCAGCAGTCTTCTTCCGTGTATTCCGTGTGTTCCGTGGTGGGATTTTTTTACAGTAGCCGGTTATGCATGAAGATTGTCGCGCACGACATCCGCGACCTGCTCTGTGACCCTGTTCACCAGCGCCGCGTCCAGGCCCTCGACCATGACACGGATCAGCGGCTCGGTGCCTGATGGGCGCAGCAGAACCCTGCCGTCACTGCCAAGCTCCTCCTCGGCATCGCTGACAGCCTGCTGAATGGGAGCAAGCTGCATGATCTCGGCCGCATTGCCGGATTCAAGAGGCACATTGATCATCTGCTGAGGACACTTCTCCATGTCCGCGCACAGATCATGCAGGGAGCGCCCTGAGCGGACGACCTCGGCAATGACCTGGAGTCCGGCAATAGTACCGTCACCGGTAGTTGTCTTGTTGCGGCAGATAATATGTCCGGATGACTCTCCACCGAGTATCCAGCCTTTGCTGACCAGGCGCTCCATGACGAAACGGTCACCGACATCGGTGCGATCCAGCGCTATCCCCTCGCGCTTCAGCGCCAGTTCGAGGCCCAGATTGCTCATCAGGGTGCCAACCACGTGCCCTTTGAGCTGCTGCTGCTGCTTGCGCGCCCGGGCAATGATAAAAAGAATTTCGTCGCCATCGATCAGGGCGCCGGTGTGATCGACCATGAAGACGCGGTCGCCATCTCCATCCAGCGCCATGCCCAGGTCCGCCTGTTCGTCGATGACACGCTGCTGCAGCTGCTGTGGATGGGTTGAGCCGACATCGTCATTGATGTTGATGCCATCCGGCGAGGCGCCAATGGCGACCACCTCGGCGCCCAGCTCGGAAAGCACCTTCGGGGCAATCTGGTAGGTTGCGCCGTGGGCGCAATCGACGACGATTTTCAGCCCCTGAAAATCGATGCTCTGGGGAATCGAACTCTTGCAGAACTCGATGTAGCGGCCCTGCGCATCATCGATGCGGTCGGCCTTGCCGAGCGCTTCCGAAGCGACCGTCTTCATCTTCCGGTCGATCATCGCCTCGATCTGCAGTTCGGTCTCATCCGGCAGCTTGACGCCCTGGTCGGAAAAGAACTTGATGCCGTTGTCAAAATAGGGGTTGTGCGATGCGCTGATGACGATGCCCGCAGAGGCGTGAAATGTGCGGGTCAGATAGGCGATGCCAGGGGTTGGCATCGGCCCTGTCAGCAGCACGTCCACACCCGCTGCCGAGAGTCCGGCCTCCAGGGCGGACTCGAACATGTAGCCGGAGATGCGCGTATCCTTGCCGATAACCACCCTGTTCGAACCGCCGCCGAGGACCTTGCCGGCCGCCCAGCCAAGCTTGAGAACAAACTCCGGCGTTACCTTCTCCTCTCCGACACGCCCGCGGATACCGTCGGTACCAAAATATTTTCTGCTCATGGCTTCATCACTGCTGAAGTTACCCGTATCGCATCGACTGTCTCCCTGACATCGTGAACACGTAAAAGAGACGCACCCTTCATGGCTGCAATGACTGCAGCGGCAAGACTTCCATAGAGACGCTGCCCGACAGGCCTGTCATCCAGAATCCGGCCAATCATGCTCTTGCGGGAGATGCCCGCCAGTACAGGATACCCAAGTTTAGCAAGAACATCAAGGTTCTTTAATAACTCTATATTATGAAACAATTTTTTACCAAAACCAAACCCAGGATCGAGCAGAATACGCTGTGCCGGAATGCCCGCATCGATGCAGGCGCCGGCGCGTTGCTGCAGATAGGCGGTGACTTCGGCGACAACATCCTCATACTCGGGCTGCAACTGCATCGAGCGGGGTTCGCCCTGCATATGCATCAGGCACACCGGAAGCTGCGTCTCCCTGGCCGCCTCGATAGCGCCCGGCGCCGACAGTGCAGAGACGTCATTGATCATGCCGGCGCCGGCTGCCGTCGCCTCCAGCATCACCTCTGGTTTGCTGGTGTCGATGGAGATTGGTACAGGAATCGCGTCTGCGAGTGCTTCGATGACAGGGATGACGCGGTCCAGCTCCTGTTGCAGAGAGACCGACTGTGCTCCAGGCCGGGTGGATTCGCCGCCTACGTCGATAATCGCAGCGCCATCGTCGACCATTCGGACAGCCTGCATGACAGCATCTGAAGGCTTGATGAACTTGCCGCCATCCGAGAAGGAGTCCGGCGTGACGTTCAGAACCCCCATGACGCGGGGTTCGCCGAGATCGAGAGAGTGGTTGGCGCAACGAATGATCATGGAGGGAATGACACTACAGCTATACGTAAAAACCCCGGAACAGTAACCTCTCAACCAAGCTGTGATTTGTTGAAGTCTGCGCAGAGTGATCTATGTGTTAATCGCGGTCAGAAGACCGCTCCTACAGCTACATGTTGGACAGAATGTAGGAGCGGTCTTCTGACCGCGATTATGAACAGGCTTTTCAGAGATGTAGGGTGCAAATAAACGGAGCACATTGCATCCATCCATGCGGCGCAATGCCCTGCGGTTATTGCGCCCTACAGCCAGACTCTTAATTCAATCAGTGCTGACTCGCAGGATCGCCGATCTGGCCTTCGCCCTTGTCATCCTCGGCGGAAGTCTCTTTCGGCGCGGCGGCATCTCCGCCATCATCCAGGTCAGTGCCCGCCCAGTCTGCCGGCGGACGCGGTGTCTTGCCGGCCATGATGTCCCTGATCTGGTCCTTGTCGATGGTTTCGTACTTCATCAGGGCATCCGCCATCGCATGCAGCTGCTGCATATAGGTCGTCAGAATCTCGTGGGCGCGGTCATAGTTACGGTCGATAAAGGCGCGGATCTCCTCGTCGATGGCATGGGCCGTATCATCCGAGATGTTTTTATGCGTCGTCACGGATTTACCCAGGAACACCTCGCCCTCCTCTTCACCGTAGGCAAGCGGCCCGAGGCGCTCGGAGAGCCCCCAACGGGTCACCATGTTGCGGGCAATCTCGGTGGCGCGCTCGATATCATTCGAGGCACCGGTGGTGACGCTCTCGCCGCCAAAGATCAGCTCCTCGGCGATGCGGCCGCCGAAGAGGCTGGAGATCTGGCTCTCCAGATACTCCTTGCTGTGGCTGTACCTGTCCTGCTCGGGAAGAAACATCGTGACGCCCAGGGCGCGGCCGCGCGGGATGATGCTGACCTTGTAGACCGGGTCATGCTTGGGCACGTTGAGGCCGACGATGGCATGCCCCGCCTCGTGGTAGGCCGTCAGTTTTTTCTCATCCTCCGTCATCACCATGGAGCGGCGCTCGGCGCCCATCATGATCTTGTCCTTGGCCTTCTCCATGTCGTCCATGTCGACTTCTTTCTTGTTGAGGCGCGCCGCAAACAGCGCCGCCTCGTTGACCAGGTTCTCCAGGTCGGCGCCTGAAAACCCCGGCGTGCCGCGGGCTATCAGGGCCGGCTTGACATCATCGGCTGCCGGTATCTTGCGCAGGTAGACCTTGAGAATCTGCTCGCGGCCGCGGATATCCGGCATCGGCACCACCACCTGGCGATCGAAACGGCCGGGGCGCAGCAGCGCCGGGTCCAGCACGTCGGGGCGGTTGGTCGCGGCAATGACGATGACGCCGTCGTTGCCCTCGAAGCCATCCATCTCGACCAGCAGCTGGTTCAGCGTCTGTTCACGTTCATCATGACCGCCGCCCAGTCCGGCGCCGCGATGACGGCCGACGGCATCGATCTCGTCGATAAAGATGATGCAGGGCGCATGCTTTTTTGCCTGGTCGAACATGTCGCGCACCCGGGAGGCGCCGACACCGACGAACATCTCGACAAAATCGGAACCGGAGATGGTGAAAAACGGCACCTTGGCTTCTCCGGCGATGGCGCGGGCCAGCAGGGTCTTGCCGGTTCCGGGAGCGCCAACCATCAGCACACCCTTGGGAATCTTGCCACCGAGCTTCTGGAATTTCGAGGGGTCGCGCAGAAAATCCACCATCTCGACGACCTCCTCCTTGGCCTCTTCCGCGCCTGCAACATCGGCGAAGGTGACCTTGATCTGATCTTCGGAGAGCATGCGCGCCTTGCTCTTGCCGAATGACATGGCGCCACGGCCGCCGCCACCGCCCTGCATCTGGCGCATGAAGAAGATCCAGATACCGATCAGGATGAACAGCGGCAGCAGGTTGAAGAAGAGCTGCTCCCACATGGAGGGGACATCGGGCGGATCGGCGGTAAAGTTGACATTATGCTCCAGCAGATCATTGACCAGGTCGTCATCGCCGGGGCTGTTGGTGTGGAAGCTCTTGCCATCCAGCATCTTGCCGTCGATGGAGCGGCCGATGGCATCCATCTTGACTTCCTGCACCCTGCCATCGCGGACGGCTGTAATAAAGTCCGAATAGTTGATATCGAGACTCTTGCCACCGGTGGTCGTGAAGGTGTTGAATACCGACATCAGCACCAGCGCGATGAAGACCCACAAGATGATGTTTTTTACCATGTCATTCAATTAACCGTACCTCTCTTCGATACGAGATGTTTCCAAAGAGGAAAGATTCCGGGGTCTGCACAACCGGAACAACTAAGCTACTGTGGAAAAAGCAAATTTGTATTTAATTATACCCTGAAACCACGGCCAACGAGATAGACTTCGCTGCTTTTACTGCGTGATGATTGTGGTTTTCGCGTCATCACGCTGGTGAAGTTATCACGCATTTGCCGCATATAGGCGTCAAATCCCTCACCCTGGAAGATCTTGGTGAGAAAGCTGCCGCCGGATGCGAGGGTTTGCGTGGCGAAATCGAGCGCCAGTTCACACAGGTAGATCGCGCGTGGCTGATCGACGCTCGCCATACCGGATAAGTTGGGGGCCATATCTGAAATAACAAGGTCGACATTGCGGCCGGCGAGCGCCTCCCGCAGCTTGTCGAAAGGCTCCTGCTCACGAAAATCCCCCTCGATAATGGTGACGCCGGGGACAGGATCCATCGGTAAAATATCTAGTGCAAAGACCGCTCCCTGCTCGCCGACGATCTCCCGCGCCACCTGGCTCCAGCCGCCCGGCGCCGCGCCGAGATCGACGACGACCTGCCCGGGGCAGATCAAATTGTCCCGCTGCTGGATCTCCAGCAGCTTGTAAACCGCCCGCGAGCGATAACCGTCAAGCTGCGCCTGTTTGACATAGGCGTCGTTGACATGACGATCGAGCCACTCTCTGCTGCTTTTTGAACGCGCCACGATTATTCAGAGTCCAGCATGGAAATAGGATAGAATGCGCTGCTTCAACCGTACAGTCAACAAACAGTAAACAATGGCGATTTCAGCGGCACAAAAACGTTTCCTGCGCAGCAAGGCGCATCACCTCAAGCCGGTCGTGATGGTCGGTCAGCATGGCCTGGGGAAAAATGTCCTGCACGAAGTCGACCTGGCGCTGGATGCGCACGAGCTCATCAAGATCAGGCTCAGTGTAGGCGACCGGGAAGAGAAGCAGAAGATCCTCGCTGAAATCATCGGCGCCAGCAAGGCGGAGTTGATCCAGAGTATCGGCCATGTCTCGGTGCTGTTTCGCCGCAACAACAAAAAACCGAAGATCGTGTTACCAAAAGGTCGTTGAATCTTAACCACAGATACACACAGATAAACACAGATTAAAACCGCGTATCAAGTAGCTTCTCAATCAATCCATACTTTGATGATGTGTTGCAGGATTGAGTCCTGCTCTCCAGGGGCAGGTGAATACTTCCCTGTTTTAGACAGTCCTGAGAACAAATCCCAACCTTGCTCCCTGCAAGGAGAGATCGAAGTGTTACAGTATTAACAATATCTGTGTGTATCTGTGTGCATCTGTGGTGAAAAAATAGCGGGATATGCGTTGCGCTTTCTACCTTGGCGTATCCTGCCAGCCATCAAGGACGGTCATCCAGCAGCTTGCCCTCTTTGACGACCGGCATCATATCCTCTTTGTTGATCCCCAGCAGCAGCACCGCGACACTGGCGACGAAGATGGATGAGTAGGTGCCGATGAACACGCCCACCAGCAGCGCCAGCGCAAAACCGTGGATGATTTCACCACCGAGGAAGAACAGCGCCAGCAGCACGACCACCGTGGTGAACGATGTGATCATCGTGCGCGACAGCGTCTGGTTCAGCGAGACATTGATGATCTCCGTCGGCGAGCCCTTGCGCATCACGCGAAAGTTCTCCCGGATGCGGTCGTAGACAACGATGGTATCGTTCAGCGAGTAGCCGATCACCGCCAAGATCGCCGCCAGCACCGGAAGATCAAACACGGCCCACGCCAGCGCGAAGATGCCGACGACGAACACCACGTCGTGCACCAGCGCGATGATCGAGCCCATCGCAAAACGCCACTCGAAGCGCAGCGCCACATAGATGAGTATGGCAATCAGCGCATAGAGCATGGCGAGCCCGCCATCCTCGGTCAGCTCTTCACCCACCTGCGGGCCGACGAACTCGACCCGGCGCAGCTCCGGCTTCTCCGCCGCGTCGCCGCCCAGCAGCTCATACACCTTGTTGGAGATCATCTCGCTGGAGACATCGTCACGCGGCGGGATACGCACCAGCACATCGCGCGACGTACCGAAACTCTGCGCGGAGGCGTCGCCAAAGCCCCCCTCTTTCAGGGTGCTGCGCACATCCTTCAACTCGACATCGGATTGGTAACCCAGCTCGATAAGGGTTCCACCGGTGAAGTCGATGCCGAAGTTCAGGCCGCGCACAGCTGTCGCGGCAACGGCAATGGCCAGAACCACACCCGAGGCCATCAAGGCAATATTGCGCTTTGACATGAAGTCAATGGTGGGGATCTTGTCCATGATGCGGGTGCCGATCGGCAGTGATTCCATGCGCTTGCCGCCAAACAGCAGGTTGACGACCGCCCTGGTGCCGAGAATCGCGGTAAACATCGAGGTCAGGATGCCGATGAACAGCGTTACGGCAAAGCCCTTGATCGGTCCGGTGCCGAAACTGAACAGCAGCACCGCCGCGATCAGGGTGGTGATATTGGCATCCACGATGGTGGACAGCGCCTTCGCATAGCCCGCCTGGATACTCGCCTGCGGCGAGTTGCCGATGCGGATCTCCTCACGGATCCGCTCAAAGATCAGCACATTGGCATCCACAGCCATGCCGACGGTCAACACGATGCCGGCGATACCCGGAAGCGTCAGCGTCGCCTGCAGCAGCGACAGCACCGCTACGATCATGACCAGGTTCATCAGCAGCGCCATGTCGGCAATCAGTCCGAATGTACGGTAATAGAACGCCATGAAGATGACCACCAGCAGGAAGCCGATCATCACCGAGCGGAAGCCCTGGTCGATATTATCCTGGCCGAGACTCGGACCGACGGTGCGCTCTTCGACGATCTCGATCGGCGCCTTCAGGGCGCCGGCACGCAGGAACAGCGCAAGCGTCTTCGCCTCCTCCTGGGTGTCCAGTCCGGTCGTCTGGAAGTGACGGCCGAATGGCTCGAGAATATTCGCGACGCTGATGACCTCTTCGACATGCTTCTTGATGCTCTTGCCATCCGCGTCCCTGCCGACGACGCGATCCTCGATGAAGATCACCGCCATCGGCTTGCTGACATTCTCGGTGGTCACGCGCCGCATCTTGTCGGCGCCGCGGCCATTCAGCGAGATGGAGACCATCGGCGAACCGGAGCGCGAATCGATGCCGGCATTGGCGTTGGTGATCTGGTCGCCGGTGATGATGCGCCCGCGTTTCAGCAACACCGGCTGGCCATCACGATCGAAGCGCAGTTCGGATCCCGGCGGAACCTTGCCGTTCACGGCGTCGATGGCGCTGTGCTTGTCATCGACCAGGCGGTACTCAAGGGTCGCCGTCGCCTGCAGGATCTCCTTGACCTTTGCCGGATCCTGGACCCCCGGCAGTTCGACCACGATGCGGCGGTCTCCCTGCTGCTGCACGATGGGCTCGGTGACTCCCAGCTGGTTGACCCGGTTGCGCAGGGTCGTCATATTCTGTTCGAGGGCAAACTTCTTGGCCTCGCGGATACCCGTCGCCTTGAAGGTGGCCGTCACCAGGTGCTCATCGCCGCGCTGCAATGTATCGATATCAAAATCACCACGCAACAGGTCTGAGATCACATCTTCAGCGGTATCACGCTCCGTCGCTTTTCTGAAGCTGACCTCGATGCCGTTGGAGACCGTCTTGATTCTTCCGTAGAGCTTCTTTTTGCGCAGCTCGGTGCGCACATCACTCGCCTGATCTTTGAGCGTGTTCTTCAGCGCCGCCTCCATGTCGACATCGATCAGCACGTGGATGCCGCCGCGCAGGTCGAGGCCGAGACTCATCGGCCTGGCGCCGAGGTCGCCGAGCCAGGCGGGAACATCCGGGGAGAGGTTCAGCGCCAGCGCATACTCATTCTGCAGCTTCTGCTCGAGCGCCTCCTTGGCTTTCAGCTGGGCGGCGCCGTCATTGAAGCGCACCCTGATCCTGTTCGGCTCACGGTCGATACGCTTGACTTCCAGGTCATGCTCCTTCAGCACCGACTCGACCTGCCCGACGGAGCCATCCGTCACCTCCGCGGTGCGGCTCAGCGGGGAGATCTCGATCGAGGGATCCTGGCCGAAAATATTGGGCAAGGCAAGGAGCGTGGCAATCAGAACGACTGCCAGGATCATCAGGTTTTTCCACAGTGGATAATGGTTCATGGCGTCCAGCTGGTCTTTATTGAAGCAGGGTGTGAATCAGAGAGGGAGTTGACGACTGCGGAGCCGCTTACATCTCTTTCAGCGTGCCTTTGGGCATCACCGCGGCGATCGATGAGCGGCGAATCTTGATCTCGACTCCGGAGGCGATCTCCACTGAGGCAAAGTTATCACCCAGGTTGGTCACCTTGCCCATCAAACCGCCCTCGGTCTGCACCTCATCGCCCTTTTGCAGCGACTCCACCAGCGCCTTGTGCTCCTTCTGGCGTTTCATCTGCGGACGAATCAGAAAAAAGTAGAAAATAACGACAAGGCCCAGCGGGAAGAGAAGACCAGTCCAGCCCGGTTGCCCGGAAGCGGCGGCTGTCGCATCCGCAACGGCGTCGGAGATAAAAAAGTTCAACATTTGGAGTACTCGAATTTAGTATTGATCACGTGAAGCGGGGAATTATGCCATAAGCTGCGCACGGCGTCAGTATTCAACATTCAACAACTGTAAAAAAGAGGGGGACCCGTAGGGCGGCATAAGCGGAGCGCATCCGCCATTTCCGGTGCAATGCGCTACGCTTATTGGCACCCTGCGCTGTCAGGTCTTGCCGGTCAGTACCGGCCAGGCAGCGCGCAGGTAGACGACCATGGACCAGAGCGTCATGGCGGCGGCGATATAGAGCAGCACCAGGCCGATGTCGTAGAGCGGCAGGCCGGCGAGCGGCTCTTTCCACAGCAGCACGGTAATCGCCGTCATCTGCGCCGTGGTCTTGAGCTTGCCTAGCATGCTCACGGCAACGGTCGCCCTGGCGCCCAGTTCAGCCATCCACTCCCGCAGCGACGAGATGGTGATTTCGCGCCCGACGATAATGATCGCGGAGATGGTCACTTCAATGCGTGGATCGTCAGAGAGCAGCAGCAGCAGGGCCGTGGCAACCATCAACTTGTCCGCCACGGGATCGAGAAAGGCGCCAAACGGCGTTGTCTGATCCAGCTTTCTTGCCAGGTAGCCATCAAACCAGTCGGTCACGGCGGCGGCCAGGAAGATCATCGAAGCTGCCTGACGCGACCACTCCAGCGGGGCGAAAAAGATGACGACCAGCACCGGGATCAACAGCATGCGCAGCAGGGTCAGGCTATTCGGTATATTCCAGAACAAGAGCTTTGTCCTCAATCACGTTATTTCTCAATAATACCGTGTATGTAGTTAAAATATAACCATATTCAATCGCGATCAGAAGATCGCTCCTACAGTTTCATGTAGCGCCAGATGTAGGAGCGGCCTTCTGACCGCGAATATGCACGGATTTATCGAGAGATTGTTCAATCACCATGCAGATGTTGATAGATGCGCTGCGCCAGCGCTCGGCTGATGCCCGCAACTGTTGCAATATCCTCGGCACCCGCAGCTGTGAGCTCCTGCAATCCGCCAAAATGGAGCAGCAGTTGCCGCCGGCGCTTGGCGCCGATACCCGGAATCTCCTCCAGCAGCGAGGTGCGTCTCGACTTCCCCCGCTGTTGACGATGGCCGGTTATGGCAAAACGGTGCGACTCGTCACGAATCTGCTGCAGCAGGTGCAAAGCGGCAGAATCCGAAGGCAGTATAATCGCCTGCTCCTCTCCATACAAGAAGAGCTGCTCCATCCCGGGCTTGCGGTCCGGTCCCTTGGCAATTCCCAGCAGCTGCAGGCCTGTCTCCCCCATCTCCGCGAGAGTCTCCGCGACACATCGCAGCTGCCCCCTGCCGCCATCGATGACCAGCAGATCCGGCGTCCTTATCTCGCCACTGCGGATGCGATCAAAGCGCCGCTGAATCACCTCCTGCATCGCTGCATAGTCATCTCCCGCCGCCGCCTTGCGGATGTTGAAACGGCGGTACTCCTGCTTCACCGGGCCCTGTTGATCGAAGACCACGCATGAGGCGACGGTGCGCTCCCCCTGTGTATGGGAGATGTCATAGCACTCCATGCGCCGTGGCATCTCATCGAGACCGAGGCTCTCCTGCAGCTGCTGGTAGCGCTCCAGCATCCCGGATTGATCTTGCAACCGCGCCTTCAGAGCGGCGGCGGCATTGTGCTGCGCCAGCTGCAGCCAGCGCAGGCGCTCGCCACGCACGTTGCTGCGAATGCGGACCTTTTTGCGCCGCTGCTCGCTGAACACCTGCTGCAGCAACTCGCGCTGTGGCGGCATATCGGAGACCAGGATCTCCTCGGGCACGGCTTTTTCCAGGTAGTGCTGCGCCAGGAACAGGCCTGTCAGCTGTGCCGCGGTGGTATCTTCCGCGATGCGCGGATACCAGCAGCGATTACCCAGGTTTCTGCCGCTGCGGATGGTAAACAGTTGAATGACGGCCCGGCCTGCCTCGATGCTGACCGCGATGATATCGACATCCCCCCTTTCACCGCTGACATACTGCCGCTCCTGTATCTTGCGCAGGGAGACGATGCGGTCGCGAAATTCCGCCGCCTGTTCATACTCCAGCTGTCCGGCAGCCGCTTCCATCTGCCGGGTCAGATCCTCGACAACCTCGGTCGCCTTGCCTTCGAGAAAGCGCACGGTATTATCGACATCCAGTGCATACTGCTCCTCGCTGACCATGCCAACACAGGGAGCGCTGCAGCGTTTGATCTGGTACTGCAGGCAGGGACGGCTGCGATTGCGATAGAAGCTCTCCTCGCACTGGCGCACCGGGAATACCTTCTGCAGCTGATGCAGGGTTTCACGGACGGCTCCAGCACCCGCATAGGGACCGAAATAGCGTCCCCGCTCCCTGCGCGCACCGCGATGAAACCCAAGCCGCGGAAATTCACCGCCCGATAGAAACAGGTAGGGGTAGCCCTTGTCATCCCTCAGGAGGACGTTATAGCGTGGCTTGAAACGCTTGATCAGGTTGTTCTCAAGGATCAGCGCTTCGGCCTCGGTATTGGTGATGACGATCTCGATAGAGGAGATGCGTGAAACCATCATCTGCAGCCGGCGGTTCAGCGCGCGTGTGAAGTAGCTCGACACGCGCTTTTTGAGGTTCCCTGCCTTGCCGACATAGAGGACTTCGCCTTCGGCATCGATCATGCGGTAGACGCCGGGACGCGTCGTCAGGGTTTTCAGAAAGGTCCTGGCGTCAAAACCCTGCCCCCCGGCATCATATTTCGTCTGGGAAGTGGCCTCTTCAGATGACATGTTATTTCAAATGGCTGCGAATCTGTGCAAACACCGCTTCGAACATCCCGGGTGTGAGGCGTTTGGTATTGGTGTTGTAGCGGCTGCAGTGGTAGGAGTCGACCAGTAGCACTCCCGGAGCCAGCCGATGCTCCGCACCATGCGCGAAGGGAAACCGGTTTTGGCGCAAACCCATGGCGCGGATGACGGCGCGATGCGCCACGACTCCCAGCGCCATCACCACGGCGTCAGGCGGCATCTGCGCCAACTCCTGCTGCAGATAGCCGTTGCAGTGATTGATCTCCGCGCCTGTCGGCTTGTTTTGCGGTGGCAGACAGCGAACGGCATTGGTGATCCGGCAATCCTTGAGCAGCAGACCGTCGTCAGCCGCCACGCTCTTATCCCGGCTGGCGAAATCAAACCGGTGCAGGGTTTGATAGAGCAGAATGCCGGCATGATCACCGGTAAAGGGCCTGCCTGTCGCATTGGCGCCATGCATGCCGGGCGCAAGGCCGACAATCAACAGGCGGGCATCCGCATCACCGAAGGATGGCACCGGCAGGCACCTGTACTGCGGATAGTCGTGTTTGACCTCGAGCAAAAAACGCGACAGGCGGGAACAGTGTGCGCATTCCGTTGTAAA
>JBDLII010000031.1:0-16039 GCA_039714995.1 Pseudomonadota bacterium | reverse complement strand
CTCTTGGCAAGGGGGTTGGCCATTGCCGGCGAGACGCGCCTTGCCATGAACGCTGACAAGCTCACTGAATCCTAAATTATTACGTTGACGGAGCACTAGTGTATTACCGGTGTCTGTGCAGGGTCGGGACCCGCTGAAAAGCAAATCCCAACCCTGTTTTCTGCACGACAACATTGAGAAGCTGCATCACATGCATCTGAGAACTGAATGAGCACTATGAAAGAGCAAAAAATCGCCTTTATCGGCGCCGGAAACATGGCCGCTGCCCTGATCAAGGGGCTGCTTCAGGATGGCCACCCCGCAGACAACATCACCGCGGCCGATCCCGATCGGCAGAAGCTGGATCGTATCAGCGAGCAGTCGTTGATTCACACAACGACCGACAACAGCGCTGCCGTTGCCGCCTCCGACGTCGTCGTCATTGCCGTCAAGCCGCAAATCGTCGCCCAGGTCGCTGCCGGGATTGCCGCTACTGTTGCACAGAGAGAGCCGCTGCTCATCTCCATCGCCGCCGGCATACCAACACCACATCTGCAGCAGTGGCTGGGAGAATCAGCCGCCATTGTGCGCGCCATGCCAAACACACCTGCGATGCTGCAGGCCGGCGCAACGGGACTGTTTGCCGCCGATCGGGTCAGTGCGGAACAGCACAGTCTGGCCGAATCGATCATGCGTGCCGTCGGTCTGACAATCTGGGTCGACGAAGAAGCCCAGATCGATACCGTGACCGCAGTCTCCGGCAGCGGACCCGCCTACTTTTTCCTCTTCATGGAGCACATGATCCGCGCCGCCAAGGCGCTGGGCCTGCCTGATGAGAGCGCACATCTGCTGACACTGCAAACAGCCCTCGGTGCATCCAGGATGGCGTTGGAGAGTGATGACAACCCCGCGACACTGCGCGCCATGGTCACTTCCCCGGGGGGAACGACCGAGCGGGCGATCAACAGCCTCGAGGAGGGGGGGCTCGAGCAGCTGGTTTTAAATGCGATGCGGGCGGCCAGAGAGCGCTCCATCGAACTCTCCTCGCAAATCGGGGATTGACGCCATGGACGCCGGCTATGTCACTACCCCGCTGATCTTTCTCATTCAGGTCCTCTTTGGTTTCTACACGCTGATGCTGATGCTGCGCTTTCTGCTGCAGCTGGTGCGCGCGGATTTCCGCAATCCTGTGTCGCAATTCGTACTGACGCTGACGACACCTGTACTCAAACCACTGCGGAGATATATACCGGGTTATCAGGGCCTGGATCTCTCGTCCCTGCTGGTTGCCTGGCTGGTCAAGAGCGTTGAGATCGCCCTGATCCTGCTGCTCTCGGGCGCCTCGAACATCGCCGCTGCCTTCGTGTGGGCGATCCCGGCGCTGGTTTCATTGCTGTTTACCATCTTTACCTTCTCGATCATCATCGAGGTATTGCTGAGCTGGTTCCAGGCGGGGTATGGACACCCGCTGGCAGGTGTTGTCCACTCACTGAATGCACCGATCATGCGCCAGGCGCGGCGCTTTGTACCTGCGATCTCCGGCATCGACCTGGCGCCAATGGCAGCGATCCTCGGTCTGATGGTCCTGAAGATGCTGGCGATGCCGTTGCTGTCGCAACTCTTCGGTATGCCGAGCGGGCTGTTTTAAAAATCCGCCCCCTGCACAGATTTAAACAACTCCAGGCTTTAAGAAGTTACACTACGAGAAGAGAAGCAGAACCGAAATGGACACGCAACCCGTTATATTGATCATCTTTGACGGCTTTGGACTCAATCCCAGTCGCGCCGCCAATGGCTGGTCGCTGGCGCGCACACCTCACCTTGATCACTACTTCTCCTCCTGGCCGCATTCGGTGCTGCAGGCGTCCGGCAGGGCCGTGGGTCTGCCTGACGGACAATTTGGAAATTCAGAGGTCGGGCACCTGACATTGGGAGCCGGCCGCATTCTCGAGCAGGACCTGATGCGCGTCGCCAATGCCATACACGACGGCAGCCTCGAGCAGCTGCCCGCCTGGCAGGAACTGATTGAAAATAGCCACCGCCTGCACCTCGTCGGCATGGTTTCCGATGGCGGCGTTCACTCCCACATCGAGCATCTGTGCGGACTGCTGCAACTGCTGGTACAGGCCGGAATCGAGCCGGTGATCCACATGATTACCGACGGCAGGGACACCGCCCCGAAAGCCGCCCTGGACTTTCTCGACGCACTTGAAGAGACACTGGCGCAGCTTGGGAAGGGTTCCATTGCAACGGTCAGCGGCCGTTACAACGCCATGGACCGGGTCAACAACTGGGACCGCACGGAGAAAGCCTGGCGAGCGATGCGGCTCGGGCAGGGCCTTGCTGCAGAGACACCCCGTGAAGCGATCGAAAATGCCTATGCGCGTGGCGAGAATGATGAATTCATTCAACCAACAGTGATCCGCGACCACATCGGGATCGCCGCGGACGAAGCCATTCTCTTTTTCAATTTCCGCAGCGACCGCGCCCGCCAGCTGGCGGCGGCAATCGGCATGGAGGAGTTCGATGGTTTTGACAGGGGATCCGCCGGAACCCGCCGGCTGGTGTGTATGACGGAGTATGATGTCAATTTCCCGTTTCCTGTGCTCTTTACCCCGCTGATTCCCGAACAGGTACTCGCTGAGGTGATCAGCGATGCCGGGTTGAAACAGTTCCACTGCGCCGAGACCGAGAAGTACCCCCACGTCACCTACTTTTTCAACGGCGGCACCGAGCAGCCCTTTCCTGACGAGGAGCGCTCCATCATCCCCTCGGCCAAGGTTGCAACCTATGACCAGATGCCCGAGATGAGCGCCGCAAAGGTTGCCGACAGCGTCATCGATGCCATCGAGGGCCAGGAGTATGCCTTCATCCTGGTCAATTTTGCCAATGGCGACATGGTAGGCCATACGGCTGTACCCGAGGCGATCATCAAGGCCGTCGAGACCCTGGATCTGCAGGGGCACAGGGTGATCGATGCGGCGCTCAAGCACGGCTGGCAAATTTTGTTGACTGCCGATCATGGCAACTGCGACGAAATCATCGATCCTTCCGGTGGGCAGCCCCACACCAGCCATACGGGCTACCCGGTACCCCTGCTGCTGGCAGGGGCAGGAGATGTCAAGCTGGGCATCGGACGGGGATTGGCGGATATCGCCCCGACCGTGCTGGATATGCTCGACATTCCCCGTCCCCGCGAGATGACCGGCCGCAGCCTCATCCTGAAAGGCAAACTGATTTAATCGAGAAACACCATGTCTGAATCCATCAAAAACAAATCAGCACCGATCGCCGTACTCGCCCTGAATCCCTCCCTGGATGTCAGCTACGAGGTGTCGCAATTGCCGGATGACCAGAAAGTCCGCTCCCTCGGTACCCGCTATGAACCCGGAGGCAACGGCATCAATATCTCGCAGACGCTCACCACGCTGGAAGTACCCGTCCATTGCTCCTGTATCGTTGCCGGCAACATCGGGGGTTTTCTGCTGCGTCTGCTGCAGGATGAACTCAGGGATTTTCACTACATCAAGATTGAAGGGGAGTCGCGCATCAACACCATCGTGATGCAACGCAATCCCCAGGCGCTCTACGAAGTCGATGGCACCGGACCACAAGTGCCCGCGGATATCTTGCAGGAGATCGATGATGCATTCCTGAAGGCCTGCGACAGTGGTTTTGGCGTCATGAGCGGCTCGGTGCCCCCCGGCGTGCCCGAGGACACCTATGCACGCCTGGCCGGAAGGATCCGTGAGCAGGGGGGCAATGCCGTGGTTGATGCATACGGTAGCGTTCTGGAACAGACACTCGACACGCAACCCTTTCTGCTCAGACTCAGTCAATATGCACTGGAGATGCATACCCGCAGGAAGCTGCGCAAACTCGATGAGGTCGTCGCCATTACCCGCCAACTCCAGCAGGACCACTCCCTGAACAACGTCTGCGTCACTTTCGGCGAGTATGGCGCGCTGCTGCTTGATGCGAACAACAGCTATGTCTGCACGCCGCCCAAGACTCATATCCGTTCTACCGTTGGCTCCGGCGATGCCCTGCTCGCAGGACTGGTCACCAGTTTTGCGAGAGGTGGCGACTGTACCGATGCGCTGAAGTTAGGCGTCGCCTGTGGCACCGCAACGGTGACGCATGCAGGAACCGGTCTCTGCAAGCGCGACGAGATTGACAAACTGATGGAGGAGCTGGAGGTCAAATGTCTGAATTGCTGAAGCAAAAATCATACCTTTCAGGTATGCTACGCCGCTATGAGCGAAAACCATCTAACTGACACGACATTTGCCAGCTTCAATCTGGATGCCAGCATCCAGCAGGGGCTGGATGAAGCAGGCTTTGTCCACTGCACGCCGATCCAGCAACAGAGCATTCCGGTTGCCATCAAAGGGCAGGACGTCGCCGGGCAGGCGCAGACCGGCACCGGCAAGACAGCCGCCTTCATGGTTGCGACACTGCAATATCTGCACGACCACCCCGCCCCCGCCGGACGCAAACCCAATCAGCCGAGAGCTTTCATCGTGGCGCCGACCCGTGAGCTCGCCATCCAGATCCATAAGGATGCCGAACAGCTGGGCAAGCATTGCGGCCACAAGATGCGGGTGGTCTACGGCGGATCCGGTTATGAGCGGCAGCGCGATTCACTAAAGGAGGTCGATATCCTGATTGGCACCCCGGGGCGCCTGATCGACTACTTCAAACAGCACTGCTATGATCTGCGCGCACTCCAGGTGGTGATCATCGACGAAGCGGATCGCATGTTCGATCTCGGCTTCATCAAGGATATTCGCTACCTGCTGCGGCGTATGCCGCCGCCTGAAAAACGCCTGGGCATGCTGTTCTCCGCGACACTCAGCTATCGCGTCGCCGAGCTTGCCTACGAGCACATGAACGACCCGCAGATCATCAAGATCGAAACGGATACTGTCACCGCGGATAATGTCACCCAGCAGGGGTACATGGTCTCCAACGATGAGAAGATCGCCCTGCTGATCGGACTGCTGCAGCACCATGAGCCTTCACGCACCATCATCTTCGTCAACACCAAGCGCGCCGCGGACGAGGTGTGGGGCTTCCTCGAAGGCAATGGCTTCTCCTGCGCCATACTCTCCGGCGATGTTCCGCAGCGTAAACGCCTCAATCTGCTGGAGCGATTTCAGAAAGGCGAATTAAAAGTTTTGGTCGCCACCGATGTGGCCGCCCGCGGTCTGCATATTCCGGATGTCACGCATGTCTTCAACTACGACCTGCCCCAGGATCCTGAAGATTATGTGCATCGCATCGGGCGTACGGCCCGGGCCGGCTCCAGCGGTGACGCCATCAGCCTGGTGTGCGAAACCCATGCGATCTCGCTGCCTGACATCGAAACCTACATCGAAAACCGCATCCCCCTGGAGATGCCGGCAGCCTCACTGGTCGCCGACATCGACCCCGCCAGCCGCAAGCGCCCACCGCGGCGGCCGCGTTCCGGCCGCAAACCATCCGGCCAGCGGCAGGGAAAAAGAGGTTCTCGTGGAAACCAGAGCAACCGCCGGCGAAAACACGACCGGCACAAGTAACCAGCGTGTCGGTCGATCGGCAGGACAAATGCAGCCGTTGCACTGGCTCGCTGTGCTGCACCTACATGACCGAGGCGCTGGGCGCACCGCGCAGCAAGACGGACTTTGAACATCTATTGTGGCAGGTCTCCCACGGGGGCGTGGAGGTCTACAAGGATGAGAGCGGCTGGTACCTGATGTTTCACGGCAAGTGTGAACATCTACAGCCGGGCGGGCAGTGCGGCATCTACGCCACCCGGCCGCAGATCTGCCGCGACTACGAGAATGAGTGGTGCGAATTCGATGAACCCGCCCACAAACATTTCGAGCTCTACTTCAGGAACCATGCCGAGCTGCTGGCCTATTGCAAAAAGCGCTACAAGCGCTGGGGAACATAGAGGCCCCACCGTCATCCCGGCGAAGGCCGGGATCCATAGCACTCAATGAGACCGTTTACCTGGATACCGGCATTCGCCGGCATGACGGACAAGGTGACTTAATGGCTGCAATCAGGGATAGATTTCGGGAACGAAAGTCTGGTCCGATAACGGCGGGCGGACATAGCCGATGCCCTCTTTTCTCTTCGGCAGCTTGATCGGTTCCGGTGTCAGATCCTCATAGGGAATCTGGCTCAGCAGGTGATGGATACAGTTGAGGCGCGCATGCTTCTTGATGTCCGAGTTGACGACATACCAGGGCGCCTGCTTGATATCCGTGTGTGCAAACATCTGATCCTTGGCCTTTGAATACTCGATCCAGCGTGAACGCGACTCCAGGTCCATCGGGCTGAGCTTCCAGCGCTTGAGGGGTTCGCGAAGACGGCTCTGAAATCGCCTCTCCTGCTCCTCGTCAGAGACCGAGAACCAGTATTTGATCAGGATAATTCCGGAGCGCACCAACATGCGCTCATATTCAGGGCAGGAGCGCAAAAACTCACGATACTCCTCCTCGGTACAAAACTCCATGACCCGCTCGACGCCGGCGCGATTGTACCAGCTGCGATCGAACAGAACGATCTCGCCGGCAGACGGCAGATGCGGCACATAGCGTTGAAAATACCACTGGGTCGTCTCCCGCTCGGTAGGAGCCGGCAGGGCCGCGATGCGGCAAATGCGCGGGTTGAGATATTGCGCAATGCGTTTGATCACCCCCCCCTTGCCGGCGGCGTCACGCCCTTCGAAAACCACAACGACCTTGAGACCCTTGTGCTTGACCCACTCCTGCAGCTTGACCAGCTCGACCTGGAGACGGAACAACTCCTTCTCATAGGCCGGGTTTTTTATCTTTTTTCTCTTTTTATTCTCATGCCCACCATCACCCCGACCCCTGGAGTCATTGCTTTTGGCTGATTCGTCTTTTTTTTGTCCCATAGTGATTCTCCACACAATAATTTTCGCAGGCACAAGAGATTACCAGCAGATGGCGTATGATGCGAGTCTTTCATGCTGAAAAGTGCCGTTGCCTCCCAGCGGTCATCTCTACCGGCGCACATCCAGCCTGTCGCGCATCCAGTCGCCCAGCAGGTTTGCCGCCAGCACCACCAACATGATGGCGATGCCGGGAAAAACCGCCAGGTGCGGCGCAACCAGCAGGAACCCTGCGCCTTCACGGATCATGCTGCCCCAGGATGCCTGCGGCGGCTGTACGCCAAGGCCGAGAAATGAGAGTCCGGCTTCGGCAACGATCACCGCTGCGAGGCCAAAACTGGCCTCGACCAGCAACGGCGCCATCATCAACGGCAGCAGATGGCGGAAGATGATGCGTCCCTGGCCGCTACCGAGCGCAACAGCCGCGGTGATGTGCTCGCTTGAGCGCAGACTCATCGCCTGCGAGCGGGCCAGCCTGGCATAACCCACCCAGCCGACACTGGCTATGGCGATGATGAGATTTCCGATGCCGGGGCCGAGAATCGCCGCCAGCGCGATCGCCAGCAGAATACCGGGAAACGCCAGCATGATATCAATCACCCTGGAAACCAGGTGATCGAGCATACCGCCGACATACCCGCTGACGGCGCCGATCACCGTTCCGAACAGCGCCGAGATCAGCACCGTTGAAAATGCCACCACGAAGGCGATGCGCGCCCCGGCAATCAGGCGCCCGCCGACCGGACGACCCAGACCGTCATTTCCCAGCCAGAAATCAGGCGACGGCGCCGCGAGGATGGCAGGCAGGTGCACCGCATTCGGCGTGATCCGCAACAGCGGTTCAAGCAGCGCGGCTGCAACCCACAGCAGCAGGATGACAAGTGCGATCCTCTGCTTCATCGCACTCTTATTCTGGGATCCAGCAGTTGATAACTGAGATCGGTCAGGGTGTTGATCAGCAGGTAGCTGACGGCAACCAGCAGCACGCAGCCCTGCACCACGGGATAATCCCGTTTCTGGATCGATTCGATCAGCAGTGAGCCGATGCCGGGCCAGGAAAACACCGTCTCGGTGATGACAGCGCCCGCCAGCAGTGCGCCAAGCTGCAACCCCAGCAGGGTTACAACAGGCAGCATCGCGTTCATCAATGCATGCTTCCAGATGACGGAGGTCTCAGAGAGGCCCTTGGCCCTGGCGGTACGGATATAGTCTTCATTGAGCACCTCCAGCAGCGTGCTGCGCACCATGCGCGCCAGCACCGCAGACAGTGAGGCGCCGAGGGTGATGGCCGGCAGGATCAGTGAGCCAGCCCCCTCCCTGCCGCTGACAGGCGTCCATCCCAGCCACAGCGAAAACAGCAGGATCAGCATCGGTCCGAGCCAGAAGTTGGGGATCGAAACGCCCAGCAGCGACAGTGTCATGGCGCCGCCATCCCAGGCGGTTCCCCGTTTTCTGGCCGCCATGACGCCGAGGGGAAGTGCAAGCAGCAGCGCAATGACAAAGGCTGCCAGCGCCAACTCCAGCGTCGCCGGAAACCGCTCCGCCAACAGCGCCGAGACGGCCTGACTGCTGTGCAGGGAGACGCCAAGATTCAGTGACAGCAGATTGTAGAGGTAGCTGCCGTACTGCTGCAGCAGCGGCTGATCGAGGCCCAGCTGTAATCGCAGCGCCTCCCGGTCCGCGGGACGTGCCGAATCCCCAAGAATATATTCGACCGGGTCGCCGGGAATCAGATGAATCAGAAAGAAAACCAGCGTGACAACGCCAAACAGGGTGACCAGGGCGGAGAGCAGGCGCGAGGTCATTTAATGCAGTTGGCGTGAGCCTGGTTGAACTTATTCGTCATTGCGAGGAGACCCTGCCGACGCGGCAATCCGATTGTCATTGCGAAGGAGCGTAGCGACTGCGGCAATCTCCTGAGATTGCTTCGCTACGCTCGCAATGACGGGAATTATTGAGCATGTAGGGCGCAATAACCACAGGGCATTGCGCCGCATGGAATGGTGCAATGCGCTCCGCTTATTGCACCCTACGGCTCTGACGACTGCAAACTTGATTACAACGACAAGCGCTCGGCGACAAAATCGGCATCCTTGTCGCCGCGACCCGAGAGGTTGATCAGGATGGTCTGTTCCGGTGACATCTCCCCGGCGATAGCCATCGCATAGGCCACGGCATGGGCGCTCTCGAGCGCCGGGATGATTCCCTCGGAGCGCGACAGCGTCATGAAGGCATCGAGACAGGCCTTGTCATCGACGGATTCATATCGGACCCGGCCGAGATCTTTCAGGTAACAGTGCTGCGGACCCACACCAGGATAGTCGAGACCCGATGCTATCGAGTAGACCGGCAGCGGCTCGCCACTGTCATCCTGCAGATTGTAGCATTTGAATCCGTGAATGGCGCCCTTGCTCCCCTTGGTCAGCGTGGCGGCATGATCCGGGGTATCCAGCCCCTTGCCGGCGGGCTCGACGCCGATCATCTCGACGGATTCATCCTCAAGGAATTCCGTGAAGAGTCCGATCGCATTGGAGCCGCCGCCGACACAGGCCATGACGATATCCGGCAGCTTTCCCTGCTCGTCGAGAAACTGGGCCCGCGCCTCCTTGCCGACAATGCTCTGGAAATCACGCACCATCCTGGGAAAAGGGTGGGGACCGACAACCGAACCGATCGCGTAGAAGAAGTCGACCGGGTTTTTCAAATACTCCTCGAATGCACTGTCGACGGCATCCTTCAGGGTCCTGGTCCCCCGGGTGACCGGAACCAGTCTGCAGCCGAGAATCTTCATCTTGGTGACATTGGGGTGCTCCTTCTCGATATCGATCTCCCCCATGTGAATCTCGCACTCGATACCCACAAGCGCACAGGCTGTCGCCAGGGCAACGCCATGCTGACCGGCGCCGGTTTCGGCCAGCACCTTGGTCTTGCCCATGTGCCTCGCCAGCAGCGCCTCGCCGAGGCAGTGGTTGATCTTGTGCGCACCGGTGTGATTGAGATCTTCACGTTTCAGAAAGAGGCGCGCTCCACCGATGCTCTCGCTCAGATTTTTTGCATAATAGATCGGGCTGGGACGGCCCACATAATGTTTGTTCAGATCGGCCAACTCATCCTGAAATGCCTGTGATTGACGAATCTCGTCATAGGCATCATTGATCTCATTCATGATCTGAATCAGTTCAGGCGGTATGATCTGGCCGCCATATTCGCCAAAATAGCCGTTTTCATCAGGCATCAGGGATGTGTCGATCATTGAATTCCTCCGGTTGTTCGTTGTCGGTACGTTGATATCTGTCGATGCATACTACCGCATAGTGCATGACAGCCAAAGTCGGGGCAATGCAAGGGGCAGGTTTCAGAAAGTGGGCGGATTGGGACAAACGCTGATGAACGCCGTGTAGCATTCAGTGCTTCTGCAAGGTGATATTGATGATGCATAAGCCCCCCTTGAAAAAGGGGGGCTCAGAAGGATGTGTGAGTCGAATTGCGGAAATACGCGCTCAGGCAACCAGCATGTGCTCCTCACCGGTGATTTCCCGCAGCAGGGGAAAGAGGTGCTCAGACTCATCCTGAATGCGATCCAGCACCAGTTCGAACATCTCATCAGTCTCCTTGGCAAACTGCTCGTAATCCCTGATTTTCAGCACATGCCCGCGTTTTTTGCACCATTTTCTCAGGTAGGACGCAAACACACGCTTGATTTCCACCTGTCCTGACATGAACTTGGTGGCTGTATTCCTGACGTCCTGGTCCCTGTGCGTCAGCATCTGGCGGTAGATGTGCCGGTCCTCCAGTTTGAGGTGATCCTGCACATTCTCAACATACTGGAAAAACAGGTCGCAGGTAACCGTTGAATCGCACAGCCCCCGGTCTGACAGCAACTTGTGCAGTACATGAGACAGCTCTGTAATCCTGTCGTTCTGTGTATTGAGATCATCATAGGTGATCATTATATTCCTCCACTATGCTTCATTCGGTTTGACGCAGTTCAGAAGTTGGTCATCTGCGCCGTGATATTGATGCCATCATAAAATAGCGATACTGGCTACCATTCTATTGCGATTAGTCAATATTGCAACAAAGAATTTATTTATGGCAAATAGCGGGGTCATAAATATCAGATTCGGGGAATATTCGTGATTGTCGATATATGCATAGCGCCGTGTGCTATCTGACGCATAGCCCTACGCAAAGCCACTCCATTCAGATAGAATCAACGGCTTGTTCAACAACATGCAAACCTGTTATGAGCGACGCGCACGAGATCTACTGCGAACACAACCCCTCCCCGGCCAAACTGGAAGTCATCGGCGTCTATGACTGGCCTGTGTGGAAAAAGGAGGCCTCCAGCTTCCCCTGGACCTACAAGGAGCAGGAGCAATGCTATATCCTCAAGGGGCGGGTGATCGTGACACCCGACGGCGGAGCACCGCAGGAGTTCAAGCGCGGTGATCTGGTCACCTTCCCGCAAGGCATGTCCTGCCAATGGGAGATTCTCGAGGATATCGAAAAGCACTATCAATTTGGCTAATGGCCCAGACCACAGCCAAACACACGCCGATGATGCAGCAGTATTTACGCATCAAGGCCGAGCACCCGCAGATGCTGCTGTTCTATCGCATGGGTGATTTCTACGAACTCTTCTTTGACGACGCCGAGCGCGCCTCACGGCTGCTTGACATCACGCTGACCAAACGCGGCAAAAGCAATGGCAAGCCCATCCCGATGGCCGGCATCCCCTATCATGCCGCCGAGGGCTACCTGGCGCGCCTCGTCAAGCGCGGCGTGTCAGTCGCCATTTGTGAACAGATCGGAGATCCTGCAACATCAAAAGGGCCGGTCGAACGCAAGGTGGTGCGCATTGTCACGCCCGGGACGGTGACCGACGAGGCGCTGCTCGAGGAGCGCCGCGACAACCTGCTGGCCGCCCTCTTTCACGACAAGGGTTACGGGCTTGCCGTACTCGACCTCGGCAGCGGCCGTTTCACCGTGCAGCAGGTCGAAAATCGTGAAGCGCTGGTCAGTGAACTCGAACGGCTGCGCCCGGCAGAGGTGCTGCTGGCGGAGGATGATGAAGCCACGTCAGAGACCCTCCAGCCGCTGTCGTACCTCGAGGGCAGCACAAGACGCGCCCCGTGGCACTTCGATCTCGACTCCGCCACGCTGCTGCTCAGCCGTCATTTCGGCACCCGCGACCTGGGCGGCTTTGGCTGCGGCGATCTGCCACTGGCAATCCGCGCCGCGGGCGCCCTGCTGCAGTATGTCGAGGAGACCCAGCAGGCCGCTCTGCCGCATATCACGGCGCTGTCTGTGGAGAGCCGCGACGAAGCCGTTATCATCGATGCAGCCACCCGCCGGAACCTGGAACTGGAACACTCCGTCACCGGAGAGCAGAACAGCACCCTGGCGGCAATTCTTGACACCACATCAACCGCGATGGGAAGCCGCCTGCTACGCCGCTGGATCAACCGCCCGCTGCGGGATCGTGTTGCCATCGGCGCTCGTCATGACGCCGTCGCTGAGTTGCTCGAAAATGGCGCCTGGGAGGCGCTTGCCGAGCTGCTCCGCGGCATCGGCGATATCGAGCGTATCGTTGCCCGCATCGCACTGAAGAGCGCCCGCCCGCGCGACCTGGCTGTACTGCGCGATTCACTGGGCATCATACCCCGGCTTCACACGGCCCTGGAGGTCTGTTCGGGTGAGCTACTGGTTGCACTGTCGCAGCAACTCGATACCCACGGCAAGCTGTTGACGCTGCTGCATACGGCGATCGTGGAGACACCGCCGGTGCTGATCCGGGACGGCGGCGTCATTGCGCAGCAGTATGACGGGGAGTTGGATGAACTGCGCAGCCTGTCACAGAATGCCGATCAGTTCCTGCTTGACCTGGAGCAGCGCGAACGCAAAACCACCGGCATCCAGAGCCTCAAGGTGAGCTATAACCGCGTGCATGGCTTCTACATCGAAGTCGGCAAGAGCCATGCCGCGCAGGTGCCGGAGAACTACGTCCGCCGCCAGACACTGAAAAATGCCGAGCGCTACATCACCCCGGAACTGAAAAAGTTCGAGAACCAGGTTTTGAGCGCCCGTGAACGCTCGCTGGCGCGCGAGAAGCTGCTCTATGATGCGCTGCTGGAACGGCTTGGCAAGCATATTGCGCCATTGCAGCAGTCCGCCGCGGCCGCCGCCACACTCGACGTATTGGCCAATTTCGCCGCACGGGCGCGGTCGCTGAACCTGAACAGGCCGCGGCTGACGGACGAACCGGGCATCCACATCGAGGACGGGCGTCACCCGGTGGTTGAGCAGGTCTCTGACTCCCCCTTCGTGGCCAACGATACCCTGTTGAACGCACAGCGCCGTATCCTGATGATCACCGGTCCCAACATGGGCGGCAAATCGACCTTCATGCGCCAGACGGCGCTGATCGTGCTGCTGGCCTATAGCGGGAGTTTTATCCCCGCGCGGGATGCAGCTATCGGCCCCGTTGACCGTATCTTTTCACGCATCGGGGCCTCGGATGATCTTGCCGGCGGCCGCTCGACATTCATGGTCGAAATGGAGGAGACCGCCAATATCCTGCACAACGCCACCTCCAGCTCGCTGGTGCTGATGGACGAAATCGGACGCGGCACCAGCACCTTCGACGGCTTGTCGCTGGCATGGGCGAGCGCGATCGAGCTGGCGACAACAATCAAGGCCTACACCCTTTTCGCCACCCACTATTTTGAACTCACCACGCTGCCGGATGAATACCCGGCCATCGCCAATGTACACCTCGACGCCATCGAGCATGGCGATTCCATCGTCTTTCTGCACAGCGTCAAGGATGGACCCGCCAACCAGAGCTACGGCCTGCAGGTGGCGCAGCTTGCCGGCGTCCCCAGGCCTGTCATCAAGCGCGCGCGCCAGCGGCTCCAGGAGCTGGAACAACAGGCCGCCGAATCGGCGCCGACAAATCAGCTGTCACTCTTTGCCGATGCGCCACAGGCAGATGACCCGGTCTGCGAAATGCTCGACAGCGTAGACCCGGACGAGCTGACGCCCCGTGCTGCACTGGAGATGCTCTACAAGCTCAAGGAGACGGCGGATAAACTCTGATTGATGACCATACAAACACATCCAGCCATTTTTGACTTTCTGCAGCAACATGCCGCTGAAACCGAGAACGTCTCTGCTCCCGCAGGCGCCCGGATCTGCATGCAGGGTGATCAATGCAGCAGCCTGATCATCCTCACGCAGGGCGTGGTGCGCGTCTACAAACCGGCCGCTGACGGCAGACGCATCACGCTCTATCAGGTCAAGGCATCACAAAGCTGCATACTGACGGCCGGCTGCATACTCAATGCGACGCCCTTCCCCGCCATCGCCGAAGCGGAGACGGATGTCAGTGGTATCGCAATTGCCGCCGCTGATGTCACTCGCTGGCTCGACGAGAGCCGGCTGTGGCGTGACTACCTCTTCTCGCTGGTGGCGGGACGCCTTGAGCATGTCATCGAACTGGTCGATGCACTCGCCTTTCAGCGGCTCGATGCGCGTCTGGCGCGCTGGCTGCTGCAACAGCAAACCGATGGGACAATCAGCACCACGCATCAACAGGTGGCGGAAGAGCTGGGGAGCAGCCGCGAGGTCATCAGCAGGCTGCTGAAAGACCTGGAGAACAGTGGCCTGGTCAGCCTGTCACGGGGCAGGATAGAGGTAACAGACCAGCAGGGATTAACATCTCTGATAGAGACGCTGTGACAGGAAACAGGGGAGAGGCAGAATGTCGCCGAATAAGCCGTCATTGCGAGGAGCGCAGCGACGCGGCAATCTCTAACTTAAGGAAGCTCTGATCAAGTCGCTTCGCGACTGGACCAGAGCATTCCCGCAAGTTTTTCTATGGGGGAAGGGATCAGTATCAATGAGTTATAACTGGCTTTCAGTTTGCCCTTCCCCCAAACCCCCAACCCGGGGACTTAATCAGAGGTTCCTTAAATATCAATGCACAAGATTGCCGCGTCGCTGCGCTCCTCGCACTGACAGTTACTTTTTGGTTGAGCAGGTGCTCCAGCCAAAAAGCGCATAGGGCGGACACCAGCCCATCAATCCTGTCAGCAGCGGCACGGCGCCAATGGTGCCCCACCAGCTTTGATAATAGACGCCGGCGCCAATGATGGCGATACCGGCAAGGATACGGATGGTGCGGTCAATCGAACCTACATTCTTGTTCATGCTATCTCTCCAGTTGAGTACAGCGTAGATCCTAACCGAAAAACGAGGCCGCTTCTGTAACCCTGGTCACAGAAGCCGATAGTATTCCGCGAGTCATGGAAGATTACTGCTCCAGGTACTTCGACAACCGCTTGGCTGGGATATATCCGGGAAGCAGCTGGCCATCCTCGGCAATGATTGCCGGGGTTCCTGTCACACCAACCTTCTGTCCCAGCTCGAGATGTTCCTGGACCGGGTTATCGCAGGTTTTTTTCTCCAAATCACCACCGGCCTTCGCGGTGGTCATCGCCTGCTGCTGGTCATCGGCGCACCAGACGGAGACAGCCTTGTCGCCCGACGGGCTCTTGACGCCTGCCCGCGGAAAAAAGAGATAGCTGATACGTATCCCCTCGGCATTGTATTGATCCATCTCGTTATGCAGCTTTGCACAGTAGGGGCAGTCGATATCGGTAAAGACGATTACCCTGTGTTTGGCATCCTTGTCGCCAAACGAAATCATCTCCTTCTCCTCAACGGCATCCAGCAGCTCCTTACGCGAGGCATTGCGGCGATTCTCGGTCAGATTGACCATCTCCTTCTCAATATTGTAGATATCCCCCTGAAAGAGATGCTTCCCATCCTCGGAGATGTAGAGAATTTCACCGTTGATATCCACCTCCCTGATCCCGGCTACACCAATATCATTCACGGCTGTCACAGTGATTGTGGGGAGCAACTTGTCCAGCTTCTGTTTGAGCTGCTCATTGTTCAAGGCATCCGCTGCAAAGAGAGTTCCTGATGATGCGGCCATCACTGCGGCGCATACAACGACTGAGAATCGCTTCATGGTGTGTTTTCCAATTGGTGGTAGAGAGATGTAAAACAGAGAGACCCGTTAACGGGGCAAATCTTTCAGCGGATTATGTCACAACCTGATGCGTTGATAAACCGTTTGATTCG
>JBDLII010000030.1:0-16443 GCA_039714995.1 Pseudomonadota bacterium | reverse complement strand
TGGGCGTTTGATTTACCCTTCCCCCGAACACCCATCCCATGGCCTTATTCAGAGATTCCTTTATGGATGTACAAAATATTCTCTGATTCAAAATCATGCGCCAATCTTCTCTTCACATTTCTCCTGCACCTGCTAGACTTCAAATAATACGAGTCTTTCATCTTCCAGGCTCTCTACAACAATAATATTTTCAAGGGGGAGAGATCCACCATGAGTTCACTGCTCGAGAAGCTACGCCAGACATCGCCCCTCTCGGGCGCCAATGCGGCTTATATCGAGCAACTCTATGAAGAGTTTCTGCGCAATCCCGACAGCATCGATCCGGGCTGGCGCGAACGCTTCGCCGCCCTGTCCGGTGACTCCACTGCTACAGACACGCCGCACTCCGCAATCAGGCGGCAGTTAACCGCACAGGCCCGGGCTGCAACAGCCGATGCTCCCTGTAAAAAGCTGTCACCGGATGCGGCCGAAAAACAGACTGCCGTGCTGCGCCTGATCAACGCCTACCGGGTGCGCGGCCATCAGAACGCCTCCCTCGATCCGCTCAAGCTGAGAGGGCTGGAGGTCCTGGATGAACTCACTCCTGAATTTCACCATCTGCAGCAGAGCGATATGCGCAAGCTGTTCCACACAGGCTCGCTGTATGCGCCGAACCGCCTGCCGCTGAGCGAGATCATCGACTTTCTGCAGGAGGTCTATACTCAGCACTCCGGTTTCGAGTACATGCATATTACCGCCACCGAAGAGAAACGCTGGCTGCAGAAGCGCATCGAGGGATACCAGGCCAGGCCGGAACTCGAATCCGGGGACCGCATCTGGCTGCTGAAACTGCTCACCGCCGCAGAGGGGCTGGAACGCTATCTGCACTCGCGCTACGTCGGGCAGAAGCGTTTCTCGCTGGAGGGTGGCGATTCGCTGATTCCCCTGCTGGACGAGCTGATTCAGCGCGCCGGCAGAGCGCGCATGGAGGAGATCGTCATCGGCATGGCGCACCGTGGACGCCTGAATGTACTGACCAATATCGTTGGTAAATCCCCCTGCGACCTGTTTGACGAGTTTGAAGGCAAGCAGGAGTCACACGGCATCATCATTGCCGGTGACGTCAAGTACCACATGGGCTTCTCGGCCGATATCGAGACGCCGGGGCACTCCATTCATGTCGCCCTGGGCTTCAATCCTTCGCATCTCGAGATCATCAGCCCGGTCATCGAGGGCTCGGTGCGCGCCCGCCAGATGCGGCGCAATGACACGCAGGGCGACAAGGTGCTGCCGGTGCTGATTCATGGTGATGCTGCATTCGCCGGACAGGGAGTCGTGATGGAGACGCTGCAACTGTCGCAGGCGCGGGGCTTTGCCACCGGGGGAACCGTACACATCGTTATCAACAACCAGATCGGCTTCACCGTCAGCAATCCGCTCGATTCACGTTCGACCGCCTACTGCACCGATGTTGGCAAAATGGTGCAGGCGCCGGTTTTTCATGTCAACGGCGACGATCCCGAGGCCGCCATTTTCATCACGCGCCTGGCCCTGGACTACCGCAACACCTTTCACAAGGATGTCATCATCGACCTGGTCTGCTATCGCCGCCTCGGCCACAACGAGGCGGACGAGCCCGCTGTGACCCAGCCGATGATGTATGACAAGATCCGCAACCACCCTACTCCACGCAGCATCTACGCGGACACCCTGATCGCCGCCGGCGCCATTACACCCGCAGAGGCGCAGCAGATGGTCCGCGACTATCGCGAAGCGCTCGACCGCGGGGAGATCGTCTCCAGGCCGGTGCAGGAGAAGGCCGTCAACCCCTATGCCGCCCACTGGCGCGAGCACAAGGGATTCTCCTGGACTGATTTTGCCGATACGACAGTTGACGGTGAACTGCTGGTCGAACTTGGCATGCGCCAGCTCGAACTCCCCGTGGATTTCATCCCCCACTCACGCATACAGCGGCTGCTTGAGAGCCGCAGACGCATGGCTGAAGGCGAACTCCTTGCCGACTGGGGCTATGCCGAGAATCTTGCCTATGCCTCACTGCTGCATCAGGGACATAATGTGCGCCTGTGCGGCCAGGACAGCGGCCGCGGCACCTTTTTTCATCGCCATGCAATCCTGCACAACCAGGCAGACGGCCACTCGTTCGTCCCGCTGAAGGAGATAGCCAGCGGCAATGCCAAGTTCACCATCATCGACTCGCTGCTCTCCGAAGAGGCTGTGCTGGGATTTGAGTTTGGCTATGCCGCGGCAGACCCCGAAACCCTGGTCATCTGGGAGGCGCAGTTTGGCGACTTTGCCAATGTGGCGCAGGTCGTCATCGATCAGTTCATCGCCTCGGCGGGCACCAAGTGGGGACTCTCCTGCAGTCTCACCCTGCTGTTGCCACACGGACAGGAGGGACAGGGGGCCGAGCACTCCTCGGCAAGGCTGGAGCGCTTTCTGCAGCTGAGCGCCGAAAACAATATCCAGGTGTGCGTACCCACCACACCCGGGCAGATTTTCCATCTGCTGCGGCGGCAGATAATCCGTCCCGCAAGAATCCCGCTGATTGCATTGACCCCGAAGAGCCTGTTGCGCCACCCGCTGGCAACCTCACCGGTCCAGGAGCTGGCCGAGGGGGAATTTCAACCCGTCATCGGCGAGATCGACAACATCGATCCGGCGGAGGTCAAACGGGTCATAGCCTGTTCCGGCAAGGTGTATTACGATCTTCTGGAGGCGCGCCGCAGCCGCGAACTCACTGACACGGCGATCATTCGCGTCGAAGAGCTCTATCCATTTCCGCGGGAGCATTTCACCGCGGCAATCCTGCCGTTTGAACATGCGGACACCCTCATCTGGTGCCAGGAGGAGCCGCAGAACCAGGGCGCCTGGGACCAGATCAAACACCGCCTGGCAAGGGAGATACCGGTCGACTGCCAGCTCTACTACATCGGCCGCTGCTCGTCCGCGGCGCCGGCGACAGGCTACCCGCCGATGTTCGAGATGCAGCAGGAGACCCTGATCGACGACGCCCTGTGCGGCAACATCAATCCCAAAATGAACCGGAGAGTACCAGCATGACTATCGAGGTCAAAGTCCCTGCCCTGCCAGAATCCGTCGTCGACGCTACCATCCTCGGCTGGCACAGAAGAGCCGGCCAGGGCGTCTCCCGCGACGAAAACCTCGTGGATCTCGAAACCGACAAGGTGGTTCTGGAAGTCCCCGCACCCGCCGACGGCGTATTGACGGAGGTCCTGTTTGCAGATGGGGACACGGTTGAAACAGGAGAGGTGCTGGCAATCATCGATGAGAGCGCGACAGCAGCGGCGCCGCAACCTGCCACGAAATCCGGGGAGCAGTCAACAGTGCAATCTGCAGTGGAAGAGAGCCCGGCTGAAACAGACGACATTGTCCTGACTCCCGCGGTGCGCCGCCTGGTCAGGGAACTCGACCTCGATCCGCGGCAGATCACCGGCAGCGGCAAGAATGGCCGTATCCTCAAGGCTGATGTCATGAAGTTTCTTGACCGCCAGGAACCGGATGAGACCGCACAGGAGCTGCAGGCCATGCGCAGCGATGAGGTAAAAAAAGCGCAGCTGGGAGAGCGTTTGGAACAGCGTGTTCCGATGACCCGGCTGCGCGCCAGGATTGCGGAGCGGCTGCTCGAAGCACAGCACAATGCCGCCATTCTGACCACCTTCAACGAAGTTGACCTTCAGCAGGTGATCAACCTGCGCAGCAAATACAGGGAGCAGTTTGAACAGGCGCACGACGTGCGTCTCGGCTTCATGTCATTCTTCATCAAGGCCTCCGTCGAGGCGCTGAAGAAGTTCCCTGCAGTCAATGCCTCGGTGGATGGCAGTGACATCATCTACCATGGCTACTTCGACATCGGCATCGCGGTCGGTTCACCGCGCGGCCTGGTGGTGCCGGTGCTGCGCGATGCCGACCAGAGCTCCTTCGCGGAGCTCGAGAAGCGCGTCAGGGAGTATGGCAACAAGGCCATGGATGGTTCGATCAGCTACGAAGACCTCAGTGGCGGCACCTTTACTATCTCCAACGGCGGCGTCTACGGTTCGATGCTCTCCACGCCGATCCTCAATCCGCCGCAATCCGCCATCCTCGGGATGCATAACATCCAGCAGCGGCCGGTGGTCGTCGACGACGAGATCGTCATCCGACCGATGATGTACCTGGCGCTCTCCTACGATCACCGCATCGTCGATGGCCGCGAAGCGGTGCAGTTCCTGCTCACCATCAAGGAGTCGCTGGAGTATCCGGCAGCGATGCTGCTGGAGTTGTAAGGATCCGTTGCAGGGTCGTTTTTACCACGGAACACACGGAAAAGAGATGTAGTCAGCATTGTAGGATGTGGTGAGCTTGCGAACCGCATCGATCGTGTGTCAGATGCGGTTCGCAAGAGATGTAGAGTGCAATATGCGCAGCGCATTGCACCTTTCCATGCGGCGCAATGCCCTGCGGTTATTGCGCCCTACACGCTGGTTTTTTTCCGTGTAGTCCGTGTGTTCCGTGGTTTCAATATGTCTGATCTGTCATGATTGTCAGCTGTCGAGCTGCTCGAGAATATTTCTGGCGACTGTGACCTGCTCTTCGTTGCCCTCGACCAGCACCTCGTAGAGCAGCCTGCGCGCCTCGTCGAGATTCTCCTCGTCACGCAGGGTCATGACGCGTTGCAGTTTGGAGTCGACAGCATCTTCGATGACGGCTACCGCATCCTCGTCATCATCATCGTAGTCGTCATCGTCGAACTCCTCGTCATCATCGCTGCCATCGTCATCGCTGTTTTCATCCTCTGCGGCGCTACTGTTTGCGGATTGCGCAGCCGCCAGCTCGAGCTCCTCCTCCGCTTCGATGCGATCGAGCTCCGCCTCCATTTCGTCATCGCTCGGCTCGACATAGTCATCCGGGTAGGCGGCTGTTGCCGCAGCGCCACTTTCTGCATCACCATCATCCTCGCCGGTGCTCTTCTCCCGCGCCGCCTTGATCTCCTCCTCGGTGCGCACGAAGTAACGCGAAAAGAAGATGCCCACCTCGAACAGCACCCACATAGGTATCGCCAACAGGGTCTGGGAGATAATATCCGGCGGTGTCAGGAACATGCCGATGACGAAGGCGCCGACGATGACATAGGGGCGCTTTTTGGCGAGATCATCCGGGCTGATCATGCCCATCCAAACAAAAATTATGGTCGCGATCGGAATCTCAAACGCCAGCCCGAAGGCAAAAAAGAGGGTCAGTACGAAGTCGAGATAGGCGGCGATATCCGGCATCGCGTTGACGCCTTCCGGAGAGATCCCGGAGAGAAAAGCAAATACCAGCGGAAAGACGACATAGTAGGCAAACAGCACTCCAAGATAAAAAAGGAAGGTGCTGGAGATCACCAGCGGCATCACCAGCTTGCGCTCATGCTTATAGAGTCCGGGCGCGATAAAAGCCCACATCTGGTAAAAAATGAAAGGGATCGTGAGAAAGACCGACGCGACCAGCGCCAGTTTGATCGGCGTCAAAAAGGGCGAGAGTATACCGATAGCTATGATGTCGCCCGGATAGGCGTCCATCAAGGGCTGCGCCACCAGCGTGAAGAGGTCATTGGCGACAAAAAAGAGCCCCAGAAACACCAACAGCACCACGATGACGACCCGCAGCAGTCTGTCCCGCAGTTCAAAAAGATGGCTCAGGAAGGGCTGTTCGCTCTCTATCGAGTCTGACATGGGGCTGAAACGGACGGATGTGGCGCGGAGTTATTGCGACGCGGATGGTTTCGAGGCGGCATCATGCTCCTGCTTGGCCTCATTGATCGTTTTGCCGGTCTCCCTGCCGATTTCATTCAGACTCTCCCTGGTCTCTTCCATGATCTCATGCACGGGATTGATCGACTTCTGCTTCTCGAGGATGCGTTTGAGTTCATCGGCGCGCAGCTCCTGATCGATGTCCGCCTTGACAGAGGAGATAAAGCTCTTGCCGCGGCCGACCCAGGCGCCGACTGTGCGGGCCACCCCGGGAAGCCGCTCGGGACCGATCACCAGCAGGGCGACGACGCCCAGAACCGATAACTCCCAAAAGCCGATATCAAACATAGGAATTCAATGCGAAATCAGACTTTGTCTTTTTCGCGGGTTGCTTCGCCTTCGATGATGCTGTCGTCCTTGCTCTTGTCGGCGTCCGCCTGTTCAAGCTTGGCGGGCTCATCCTCGGCCTCACCCTCCTTCATGGCCTTCTTGAAACCCTTGATGGCGCCGCCCAGGTCGCCGCCGATATTTTTCAGGCGCTTGGTGCCGAACAGCAGCAGGACTATCGCCAGAATGATTAATAGTTGCCAGGGACTTATGCCCATTGGACATACCTCTATAGATAAAAGTAAATAACAGTTGATTTATTATACCCGACTTGCGGATTGCGCGGAATCAACCCGTTGCCCCTGACAGCCAAAACTTCTCAGTAATCACCTGCCAGAAACAAGGTAGGCGTTTCATTTCTGTCGCGGTCAGACGGCCGCGATATGCAGGAAATAAAGCAGGCAGGCTTTTCCTGCCAGCCTCTACTCTGTGCGCTGCGCCTTCTCTTCCAGCCCCGACAGGCCGAAGCGCCGCTGCAGTTCATCCAGCACCTGCTGGTGACCCAGGCCCATGTGCGAAAGCATCACCATCGAGTGAAACCACAGGTCGGCCGTCTCATAGATGATGTGCTGCGCATCGCCATCCTTTGCGGCAAGCACCGTTTCGGTCGCCTCTTCACCGATCTTCTTGAGGATGGCATCCAGCCCCTTCGCATGGAGCGAGGCGACATAGGAGGAGTCCGCATCCGCGCTCTTGCGCTGTTCGAGTACCGCCTCGAGTTGTTTCAGGACGCCGCTCACAGGCGCATCTCGATGCCGGCATCGGCCATGTACTGCTTGGCCTCCCCGATCGAGTATTCGGCGAAGTGAAAGATCGATGCCGCCAACACCGCATCGGCGCCGCCCTTGGTTACGCCTTCGACCAGGTGCTGCAGATCACCGACGCCGCCGGAAGCGATCACCGGAATCGGCACTGACCTGGAGATTTCCAGCGTCAACGCGTTGTCAAAACCGATTTTGGTGCCGTCCCGATCCATGCTGGTCAGCAGGATCTCGCCAGCGCCGAAATCCGCCATCTTCTTCGCCCACGCAACCGCATCGATGCCCGTGGGCTTGCGCCCGCCGTGGGTAAAGATCTCCCAGCGGGGCGACTCGTCATCACCGGAAACACGTTTGGCGTCGATCGCAACCACGATGCACTGCGAGCCAAAGCTCTCGGCCGCCTCCCTGACGAATTCGGGATTGAAGACCGCCGCCGTATTGATGGCAACCTTGTCCGCACCAGCATTGAGCATGCGTCGAATATCGTCGACGACACGGATGCCGCCGCCCACCGTCAAGGGAATAAAGACCTCGCTGGCGACATCCTCGACGACATGCACGATGGTATCGCGGTCGTCCGAACTGGCGGTAATGTCGAGAAATGTGATTTCGTCGGCGCCCTCTTCGTTGTAGCGGCGAGCCACCTCGACAGGATCTCCCGCATCACGGATATCGACAAAGCGGACGCCCTTGACCACGCGTCCGGCATCGACGTCGAGGCAGGGAATGATTCGTTTTGCAAGTCCCATTGTTCAGCTCATTGAGGTCCGTATGAATAGGGCGTACTGAGAAAGGAGGATAGTAGCACATCGGGAATGCAGGGTTGGGATTTGCCATTCAGGGCTGTATAAAACAGGGATGTTTTATCAGAGCGTACAGGGATATATTCACAGCGGCGCTGAAAGGCTGATCCCAACCCTGCACAGACTCAAACAGGACACGGGCATTTGAGAAGTTACCACATCAGTGCTCCACAAGCGCCGCGTGAGAGTCGTCCTGAAGCCGCGGATACCAGGCTGTCAACCTGCGACATCCGTTTCGTCATCCGGCCGTCCATATTTTTTGGCCGTGTAGGTCAGCACCAGTGCGGCAAAGCTGAGAACGAGGATTGCGGCAACAATGCTGAGCAGCAGCAACAGGTGGAAATTGTCCGTGACCTTCTGCACATCGATGACCAGGTGGCGCGACAGCGCGGTAATCGCGATATAGATCAGGAACTGCACCGGCAGACGATGCGTCTTGAAATAGATGCCGATCATCGCACCCAGCTCGAGATAGATAAACAGCAGCAGGATATCTTTCAGTGATGCGTGGCCGCTCTGCATGATGTGTATATATTCATACACGGCGGACCAGACGACCGTTGCGCCGATAACGAACAGCGCCAGGTAGTGGAATACTTCCACCATCGTGTCGCCAATCTTCTGGATTTTATCGTTGATAGTGTTCATCGATTCACCGAGGGGTCCCCTCGTCATCAGGCCGCGACCAGGTCGCGATAGGCGTGCCAGGTGGCATAGCCGATAACCGGCATCGAGACGATGAAGCTCAGATAGAATGTGACGATCCCGATACAGACGAACATCACGATCAGGCTTGCCCACAGCAGCAGCGGACGCGGATTTTTCACGGCGGCGTGGTAACTGGTCGCAATCGCATCGAAAGCGCTGATATCACGGTCGACCAGCATTGGAATCGATATCACCGTCATGACAAAAACCACCAGCGCGATCACTCCGCCGGAGAGAATGCCCGCCGCCAGAAATGCAGGACTCCTGCCGGAGAGAAACAGGGTGGGCAGGAAGTCATCGAAGGTCAGTATTGTTCCAGAGAAGAAGATGGCAAACACCAGGTTCGCGATCATCATCCAGAAGATCATCGCCAGCATCAATATGACACCCATCACAAGCATGTTGAATGAGTTCTGTGAGCAGATCTTGCAGGTATCAGAAAAACTGGCAGACTCCCCCTTCTCCAGCTTGCGGCTCGCGTCGTATAAAAAGACACTCAGAATAGGCGCCACCAGGAAAAACCCGGCCGCCAGCGGCGGGACCAGAAAAAAGGAGTCGCTGAAAAAAACCAGCAGCGTCAGCAGCAGGCTTGCCAGGAAAAAGATCAGTCCATAGAGCATACTGAGACCAGGGATCTTCTTGAAATCACTCCACCCTGCGGCAACCCACTGCCATGGGTGATCGAGCGTGACCTCATTGACATGAAATGACGGTTCAGCGCCATGATGAACATCGATTGATGGGTTCATGCTATTTCTCCTCTGTATTAGTCGTTGTAATAGTAATAAAGTCTTGCGCCATGCTGACGGCTTCGTGGGGGGGGCTGAACAGTGCGTGGTAACGCCCCTGCGGATCCACCAGGATGATGGAAGCCGAATGATCCATGACATACTCCATGGCGCTCTTTTCGGTCGTTACCTTTGCATAGAGAATCCCCAGTGGCTGCGTGAGCCGCTGCAGTGCGCTGTCATCTCCAGTGACACCCAGAAATTCCGGATTGAAATAGGCGATATATTCAGCCAACCTCTGCTGCGTATCCCGTTCCGGGTCGATCGAAACGAAGACGATCTGATACGGAATGGAGCCGGCGGATGCCTGCAGCTGCTTCTCCATGGCTGTCAGCATGGCGAGAGTCGTGGGACAGATATCCGGGCAGTGGGTATAGCCGAAGCTGAGGAAGGTCCAGCGGCCCTGCAGATTTTCATTGGTGAATGGCCGGCCATGCTGATCCGTCAGCGAAAAGTGCGGCAGGGTTTTCAGCTGTGGCAGTACAGTGGCGCTGCGGGTTTTCATCCCGCTGTCCACGGGCGGCGGTGCGGCAGGTCCAGAGAGCTGCAGCCAGAGTACGGCGCCAGCGGCAAGCGCCAGTGCACCGGTAAGCAGAAAGGCGAGCATTTTTACGATACGGTTTTGCTTGGTCATGATCACTTCAATCCTGGTGGCGTGACAACCAGAGGGTTGTAACAAGGGTCAGCAGCAGCAGAGCGGCGCCCCCATTATGCGCTACAGCCACCGGCAGTGGCAGATGGCCCAGTACATTGGCAATACCCAGGCTGATCTGCAGCAGCAGCACTCCCAGCAATAGCAGAGCGGCTGTTCGTAGCCTGCCTGATGCTTCGCGCAGCAGGCGTATCGCCAGCAGGCCGACAATCAGCAGCGTGGCCAGCGCACCGATCCTGTGGGTCATGTGGATGGCGGTTCTCGCGTCGTTGTCCAGCACGCCGAACTCGTAATTCACGCCCAGACCGCGCCAGATGACAAAAGCCTCCCTGAAATCCATCACGGGCCACCATCGGCCTGCGTAGCAGGTCGGAAATTCGCTGCAGCCCAAGGCCGCATAGTTGGTGCTTGTCCAGCCGCCGAGGGTGATCTGCAGAACCACCACGAGCAGCGAAAGCAGCAACAGCGTGCGGCTGAGCCCGGATGCATACAGGGGCGCCGATGCGGAGCGGGGTTTGAGCTGCAGCACCAGCAGCCACAGCAGCGCCAGGGTGGCAAAGCCGCCGAGCAGGTGCGCCGTGACGATCGCCGGCTTGACCATCAGGGTGACCGTCCACATGCCGAGCGCCGCCTGGAAGATGACCAGCAGCAACAGCATCGATGGCAGCAGCAGGGGCTGCAGCGGCTCTCTGCGATTGCGCCAGGCGAGTATGGCCAGCAGCAGAATGGCGAGTCCGAGCGCAGCGGCCAGGTAGCGGTGAATCATCTCCTTCCAGGCCTTGCCGGTATGCAGTGGCCGTTGTGCAAATCGTGCGTCAACCGCGTTCTGGTCCGACGGCGCCACCATCTGGCCATAACAGCCCGGCCAGTCGGGGCAGCCCAGCCCGGCATCGGAGAGGCGCACATAGGCGCCCACCAGGATGACGCAGAATGCGAGCAGCGCGGTCGACAGCGCCAACCGGTACTGCGTTGGAGATGGTTGCATTTTCAGCGCCGGCATGAGAGCCTCTCGCGCGGAATACAATAAGGAAGCTCTGAATGAATCGATGGGATGGGGGTTCGGGGGAAGGGAAAAACTGTCACATATCGTAAGCCACTGATCATTGACCCTTCCCCCGTATAAAAACTTGAAAGGAAGTGCTGATTGAAGCGCGAAGCGATTCGATCAGGGCTTCCACAACTGTACAGAGGCGGCATCTCTTGAAGCAACTGACTGACTGGAAGCTTGTCGATTTCAAGCCAATCGATCATTCTCAAACCGGACTGCCAACTGCGTGGCTGCAGCTGGGCGTGCTCGCGTTGGGTCTGGCCGGCCTGTTCGCCGTGCTGCTGGTGCTCTCCCGCATGCCGGGCAGTGAGTCCATCTTTCCCTGGATCGACTTTTTCCGCACCGCACTGGTGGTGCATGTCGACCAGTCGGTGCTGATCTGGTTTCTCGCCATGGCCGGCGTGGTGTTGAGCCTGGTGATGCCGGCAACCGCCAGGCTGCAGTTGCTGCAGCGCAGCGCCTTCGGCCTGGCGTTGGCCGGTACCCTGGGTATTGCCCTGTCCGCCTTTATCGGTGACGGGGCGCCATTGATGAATAACTACGTGCCGGTATTGCAGAGGCCCTTCTTCTTCTGGTCGCTCGGCATTTTCGGCCTGGGAATACTCCTCCAGTCGGCAACGGCCCTGATCACTGCAAGGCGATCCCTGACCATCGGCGGGAGTACGCACCTGCCGGCCCTTGCCGCCATGACCATTGCCTTCGCGATCCTGGTCTCGCTGGCTGCCCTGCTGACCGCATGGCTGCAGATGCCGCCCGGGGTCGAGGGGCAGGGCTACTACGAGTACCTCTTCTGGGGCGCCGGTCATACACTGCAGTTCGCCTACACCCAGCTGCTGCTGCTCGCCTGGCTGCTGTTGGCGCTCCACAGCGGCGTGACGCCGCCGGCGGGTTCCCGCTGGTTCATGTGGCTGCTGTTGCTTGGAGTCGCGCCGGTGCTGCTGACGCCGCTGATCTATCTGCTCTACGATACCGTGACCATCGAGTCGCGCACCGCCTTTATCCGCATGATGCAGTTTGGCGGCGGCATTGCCGCCATCCCTGTTGGCCTGCTGGTTCTTCTCGGCCTGTTGAAAGCGGAGAAGGCCGATGCGATTGGCCGGCCGCTGCGCCGCTCCCTGTGGATGTCGCTGCTGCTGTTTTTCAGCGGCGGGTTTATTGCGCTGTGGATCTCCGGCCTGAACACCATCATCCCGGCCCATTACCACGGCTCCATCGTCGGCGTGACGCTGGCATTGATGGGGCTGGCCTACCTGCTGCTGCCGCGGCTTGGCTATGCGCCTGTCAGCGGCCGGCTTGCCGACCTTCAACCCTGGATCTACGGTCTTGGCCAGCTGCTGCATATCGGCGGGCTGGCCGTCTCCGGCGCCATGGGGATTCAACGCAAGACCGCGGGGGCCGCGCAGGGGCTTGACAGTCTGGCGGCCAAAACCGCCATGGGAGTGATGGGGCTGGGTGGCCTGCTGGCGGTAATCGGCGGCATCCTCTTCGTCTGGATCATGCTGCGCGCATTCCTGAAGGGCAGGCAATTTCAATCGAGGACGCCTGGTAGCAGCAACGCCAGGTAGTGATCGAGCAGCAGCAGTGTAAACAGCATGCTGAGATAAAAAATCGAGTAGCCGAAGGTCTTCATGGCGTGTTCACTGCCATCGCTGCGCAGCAGTTTCAGCGCATGGTAGATAAAACCGCCGCCCAGCAGCAACGCGCCGGCCAGGTAGAGGTAGCCGCTCATGTGAATGACAAAGGGCATCAGCGAGACGGCCAGCAGCATCACGGCATAGATCAGTACCTGCTGCTTGGTGAAGTCGATGCCATGGGTGACCGACAGCATCGGCACATTCGCCCTGGCGTAGTCGTCCCGCCGGTGAATCGCCAGCGGCCAGAAGTGCGGCGGCGTCCACACAAAGATGATCAGCAGCAGCAGAAAGGCTTCGGTGGTGATCTCACCGGTGATCGCGGTCCAGCCCAGCAGCGGCGGCGCCGCGCCTGCCAGGCCGCCCCAGATGATATTCTGCGGCGTGTTGCGCTTGAGAAACAGGGTGTAGATGACCGCATAGCCAATCAGTGCACAGAAGGTCAGCAACGCCGTCAGCGGGTTGACCAGCAGCGTGAGGATGCACATCGAGACTATGCCAAGCAGCAGTGCGAATCCGGCCGCATGGGCGGTATCCATGTGGCCACTGGGGAAGGGCCGCCGGTGGGTGCGGTCCATGACCGCATCGATGCGCTGGTCGATGATGTGATTGATGACCGCGCCGCTGGCAGCCGCCAGCGAGATCCCGATCAGACCAAACAGCAGCGGCTGCCAGGGCGCCATTCCCGGGGTGGAGAGCAGCATGCCGACCATCGCAGTGAAGGCGATCAGCAGCACCACTCTGGGCTTGGCCATTTCATAATATTCATGCCAGGAGTAGCTCATTGACTCCTGCGCCATTATTTCATTTGTGGCCATACTGACCTCCCTTGACCCAGCTTTGCGAGGCCTTCAACAGTGTTTCCAGATCCTGAAGGATCTGTTTCGAGGTGATTTGCGACATGTCGTGCACCATCATGAGATCGACCATCGGGTCGATGAGAAAGATTGCATTGTCGATTGTGGCCGGCCCGGCCGCAAACAGTTCAAGGATCTCCTGCTTGTCTGCGCTTTCGGCGATAGCGACACGGGTTCCCTCCAATCCATCGAGGGAAGGCGGTTCAAGATTGCCGGAGGCATCCGGCAGCAGGATCAGCAGGCGTTCGACACGCTGACGATTGGCGGCCATTGCGCGGCGAATCTGCCGAATTTTGATCAGCTTCTCGATACAGGGCTCGTCACAGCCTCCCTCGGCAACGACCGTCATGGTCCACATTTCATCAAACCGGCCCCAGTCGAAGCCCTCCCCTTGCGGGGATTGCAGCATCAATGGATCCATCGCCCTGGGTGGGGTAATCAGGGCGCCGTGATTGCTGCGGGCTTGCGGCAGCCACTGCGGATTGTAATAGAACATCCAGGCAGCGACTGCCGGCAGGGCAAACAGCAGCACCAGCAGCCACAGCTGCCACATATTCCTGTTTCTGATCTGCATCAGTTCATTGGTCATCATCTCTCCGTACCGCCTCCGGTCGTTCTGTGGATGCAGAGGCGCAGCCAGATCAGCAGCGCAATCAGGGCAAAGGCGAACCACTGCACGGCATAGCCGGTATGCATGGCGTCATTGACCCGCGGCTGCGGCCAGCGGCGAATAAATCCGCTGGAGTCGTCGGCTGCCTGCAGAATCAAAAAAGGCAGGATATCCAGGCCTGACCAGGCGGCATAATTTTCCAGGGTCAGGTACGGCCACTGCGGCAGCGCCTCGGCTTGCGTAATCTTCAAATCGAGCTTGAGAGCGGGAGGTTGCGGAATGTTCACCTCCCCCTCGATGACCAGGGTACCGCCCGCAGCGGAGGCGTCAGGCGCCGCACTCGCCTGCTCCTGGCCGGAAACCCAGCCACGATTGACCAGCACGATCCGGGCGTCGTCCAGCGCCAGCGGGGTGATAACGTGAAACCCGCTCTTGCCCTGGTGCTTGCGATTTTCGATCAGCACCGTCCTGTCGCCGAGGAGTCTGCCCGTTGCCGTCACCTTGCGAAACTCCAGCTCGCCGGCATCGGGCAGGTCAGCGGTGAGCGGCATTGGCGGCAACTTGCGCCGCATTTCCAGCGAAGCGGCCAGGCTGCGTTTCTGATCTGCCCGCTCAAGCTGCCAGATACCCAGCCCCAGGAACAGGGGCACCAGCACGCCCATAACGATCGTGGGAAGCGCCTGAATTCGGAATTGGTGGGCGGAAATGCTCATACTTGACTATACTTAAACTGAAATTTGAATCTGGAGGAGACACCATGGATCTCATGTTCAAAATACCAGTCATTATTCTGCTGGTTGCTATCGTCTTTTCACTCTTTGAAGGAATGTATTATCTGTCCAAAGATGATGGTCAACGCGACAAGACCCGGGTGGTGCGCGCCCTGACCGTCAGGATCGTGCTGTCGTTCGTGCTGTTCCTGATTCTGATCGCCGGTTATTTTCTGGGCTGGATAGAACCGAACAGCGTTGCCTAGCGAAGTCTTCACCTGCATATCGCGGTCAGCCGGAAAATGCTCCTGCGTTACCGGCACTTCCGCCATCCATGGCGGTCGGAAGTCGCTCCTACTCTCCAACTCCGCGATACGCCTGTAGGAGCGGCCTTCTGGCCGCGAGTGAAAAAACAACTATCCATCCTCACGCCAATCATTCTTACTCCATGGATTCATGCAAAGTGTCCATCGTCAGCCGGTTTACAACCAGTAGACAAAGATAAACAGCCCCAGCCAGACGACGTCAACAAAATGCCAGTACCAGGCAACCGCCTCGAAGGCGAAGTGGTTGTGTGCGCTGAAGTGGCTCTTCATGGCACGGCCGAGAATCGCCATCAACATGATTGCGCCCATCGTGACATGGAAGCCATGAAAGCCGGTCAGCATGTAGAAGGTCGAACCGTAGCCGCCCGATCCCAGCGTCAGGTTGAGTTCGGTATAGGCATGGATATATTCATACGCCTGCAGGGCAACAAACAGCAGGCCGAGTGCGATGGTTGCGGCCAGCCCCCATACCAGCTGTTTTTGATTATCCACTTTAAGGCCCCAGTGGGCCCAGGTGAGGGTGGCGCCGCTGCTGAGCAGCAGCAGGGTGTTGATTGCCGGGATGCCCCAGGGCCCCATGGGAGTAAACTTGCCACCCAGTTCACCCGGCCCGCTTGAGGGCCACAGGGACTGGTAGGCGCCCCCATAGAGAATCTCGTTGGTGGGACCGAGATAGCCCTCGCCGCCCAGCCATGGCATGGCGATCGTGCGAATGTAGTAGAGGGCGCCGAAAAAGCTCAGGAAGAAGAAGACCTCCGAGGCAATGAACCAGAACATGCCCATGCGGAACGAGGTATCCACCTGCTTGTTATAGCGGTCGCTGAGATTCTCACTGATGACGTCCCGAAACCAGCCGAAGAGAAGATAGGCGAACAACAGCAGCCCGGCAATCACCAGATAGTTCCCGAAGCCAACCCCGTTCATGGCCAGGGCGGCGCCGATCAGCGTGGTCAACAGTGAGATCATGCCGATGATCGGCCATGGACTGGGGTTGGGTATGTAGTAATCGTCGCTATGTGCTTGCGCGGACATGGATCTGCTCCTCTGCTGTCTATCCGGTTATAAGGGTTTCATTATTAATTGATCGCGGCGAGGCCTGGAGAGACCGGCGCATCCTCTTCTGCCTGCTGCTCAGTTCCCTGGCCAGCCTCCAGCTTCATGAAGCTGTAGGAAAGCGTCAGCGAATTGATCTCGGCCGGCAGATCCGCGGAGACCATGAAGCGCAACGGCATCTCTGCCCGTTCGTTACCGTCCAGGGTCTGGCGGCTGAAGCAGAAACACTCCAGCTTGCTGAAATAGGGCGTCGCCTGCCAGGGCGCCACACTGGGTATTGCCTGTCCTGTCACCTGCGAGCTGCTGCGGTTGTTGGCCACAAAATTCACCGCGTAGGTTTGACCGGGGTGGACCTTCATGGTGCGCGTGGCGGCGCTGAA
>JBDLII010000029.1:0-16620 GCA_039714995.1 Pseudomonadota bacterium | reverse complement strand
CCCTTGGATGCGCGCGACGGCACGATATCGATGTACTGGCCAAAAGAGTAGAACACATTGGCGGTCACATCCTTCTGCCTGAGCAGGGTGATGATTTCATCAACAGTGGCAGCAGTTCGCGGGTCATAGTAATAGGAGATCTTGAACTGGCTGCGTTCCCGTCTTGGTTGCAGCTTGAGACCGGGCAGTTCGGCCAGCGTGCTCCGGATGCGGTGTGGGTGCCAGTCATGGTCGATATGATCTGTCCAGAAGCCGTCTTCGGTTAATGAGCGGCCATAGTGAATGCGCGTACCCAGACTGCTGATGAGCACGTCAGGATATGGAATCTGATGCCGCTTCATGACACTCAGCGCCGAATCCAGGCGGCGGCCTGTTGCGATGCCGAAAGTGACGCATTTGCGGTTTGCGCGCACCAATTCGGAGAATTGATCCAGCATCTGTTGATTGCCGAGCAGATTCTGGTCGAGGTCGCTGAAGAGAGCGCGTTCACGGTAGCGCACGGCCCGCGGCGCCGGCCGCTCTCCGGGCGCCGGTTGGGTCTTGCCCTGCAGCGTGGCGATCCTTGCCAGATAGTTATCGGTATGCGCCCGCCATGTGTAGTAGCGGCGAACCCCCTTGATGCCGTTTTGTGACGTCTGCCGCCAGGCATCGGGCTGTAGCAACAGCGTGAGCAGCGCCTCGGTGATGGCAGCGGTGTCCAGCGGGTCGACCAGGATGCCATTGTTGCAGTTGGCGATGATATCCACCGGACCGCCGTTTTCGGTGGCGACCACAGGGAGTCCGCTGGCGGCGGCCTCGAGCAGCGTCAGGCCGAAGGGCTCGGTCAGCGCCGGGTTGATGAAGACGCCGCCGCTTGCACTGGCCAGGCGGTAGATGTCGGGCACCTCGTCAGGGTGATGATGCTTGGGCAGTGCGACTTTGCCATAGAGGTCATGGCTGTCTATCAGCAGCAGCAGGTTGGTCAGCACCGTTTGCGCGCCTGCGTCCATCTCCTGGATGTCATCGCGGATGCCGGCGATGATCAGCAGGTTGGCTCGCTGCTGCAGTTCAGCTGATTCGCCGAAAGCCTCCAGCAGGGTATGGATGTTTTTGCGTTCGTCCGGCCTCGACAGGGCCAGGATCAGCGGCTTATGCGGTTCGCGCAGAAAGGGGAGCAGCTGCCTGGAGAATTCGATCTTTTCGCTCTCTGCCGGCGGATAGAACTGTTTCAGGTCGGTACCTGGCGGGATGGCCTCCATGCGGCTCGGATCGTAGTAATTATAGAGCCCGTACTGCTCCTCGATTTCATTCTGGGTGCTGGTAATCACCAGCTCCGCATTGGCCAGCACCTCCTCCTCGGCCTCGATGCGCCGCACCATGTTGTAGGTCTGCTCGATCTCATCGCGTGAGAGCCCCGTTGCCAGCAGTCTCTTGCGCTTGTCCCGGCCCAGTGAATGCCCGGTATGGACCAGCGGCACGCCCAGCATGTGAGCGAGCCGCACTCCGACGTAGCCGGCATCGGCATAGTGGCTGTGAACCAGGTCAGGCATGCGGGGCTGGTCGTTGAGCCAGTTGACAAGGTTGTCCATGAAGCTGTCGAGGTGATCCCATAACTGCTCCTTGGGGATGTACTCCTCCTCGCCGGCATCGATGCGGATGATGCGCGCTCCGGGTGACAGATGTTCGACGGATTGCGCATAGTCATCGCTGACTGCCGGATCGACTATCTTGCGCGTTACCAGGTCAACCTGCTCGACGTCGTCATGCTCGGCAAGGCTGCGCGCCAGATCCAGCACGTATTTGGTCTGGCCGCCGGTATCTGCATCCCGGCCCAGTTCCAGGTCATTGCCGCGGATCAGGCCGTGGATGCTGATCAGCAGCAGGTAGCGCTTGTGAGATCCTGTTTGTGTCATCGATGCTCTGACTGTGCCCGTGCAGCATGTATACTACATCTTTTTGTCCATCCGTTTCACCGGAATCGTCTTTTTCACAAGGTAGAACAATTGTGCGCCTGATGCATGCGCTGGCGAAGGTCGGCGGCAACACGACACTCTCCCGTATTCTTGGCTTTGTCCGCGACCTGGTGTTTGCACGCCTGTTCGGCGCCAACGAGATGACGGACGCCTTTTTCGTCGCCTTCAAGATACCCAACTTCCTGCGCCGGCTGTTTGCCGAGGGCGCCTTCTCCGTCGCCTTCGTACCGGTGCTCTCCGAGTACAAGACGACCCGCAGCTTCGAGGATCTGAAAACCTTTGTCGACCATGTTGCCAGCACTCTGGGATTGATCCTGTTGATCGTCTCGGTGATCGGTGTCCTCGGTGCGCCGCTGCTGATCGCGCTGTTTGCGCCGGGGTGGTATTTTGGCGACAGCGGCAACGCCGAGCTTGCCGCGGAGATGCTGCGGCTCACCTTCCCCTACCTGCTGTTCATCTCGCTGACCGCCTTTGCCGGCGGCATCCTGAACACCCATAACCAGTTCGGCATCCCGGCGTTTACACCGGTGCTGTTGAACCTGGTGCTGATCGCCTGCGCCTACTGGCTGTCGCCGCTGGTCGATCCACCGATCATGTCGCTGGCCTGGGGGGTGCTGTTCGCGGGGATTGCGCAGTTTGCCTTTCAACTGCCCTTTCTTGCCCGTCTCAAACTGCTGCCGAAATTTACCACGCCGACCTTCAGGGATGAGGGGATTTCACGGGTGCTGCGCTTGATGGCGCCGGCGATCTTCGGTGTTTCGGTCACCCAGTTGAACCTGCTGCTCGATACTTTGATCGCCTCCTTTCTGCAGAAGGGGAGCATCTCCTGGCTCTACTACTCCGACCGGCTGATGGAGTTTCCGGTCGGCATTTTGGGGGTGGCGCTGGGAACGGTGATTCTGCCCAACCTGTCGAAAAAACACGCCGAATCCTCACCACGGGAGTTCTCGGCAATGCTCGACTGGGCGATGCGCTGGGCGGTGCTGCTGGGGATTCCGGCCGCGGTCGGCCTGCTGGTGCTTGCCGGGCCGTTGATCGCGACGCTGTTCCAGTCGGATGTCTTTGATGCGCAGGATGTGCGGATGGCGCGCTGGAGCCTGATGGCCTACTCATGCGGGTTGATCCCCTTCATGATGATCAAGGTGCTGGCGCCGGGGTTTTATGCGCAACAGGATACCAAGACGCCGGTGAAGATCGCGATCGTGGCGATGGTGGTCAACATGGTGATGAATATCATCCTGATGCAGTTTCTGCAGCATGCCGGCCTGGCGCTGGCGACCTCCATCGCGGCGACTGTCAACGCCACGCTGCTGTTTCGGATACTGCGTAAACGGGAGATCTATCAACCCCCGCGAGGCTGGTTGCTGTTGCTGCTGCGTGCGGGCATCGCGGCCGCGGTGATGGGCGGCATGCTGTTGTGGCTGGCGGGGCCGCTGCAGCAGTGGCTGGATGCCGGCTGGCAGTGGAAGGTTGGCCACATTGCGCTGTGGGTCACGGCCGGCGCAGCGCTCTATTTTGCAACTCTCGCCGTTGTCGGCATTCGCGTCAGGGACTTCCGCGCCCAGCAGGTTTGACGAGCGACTCAGTTCAAGCTGTAGGATGTGGTGAGCTTGCGAACCGCATCAGTCGAGGCATCACATGATCGATGCGGTTCGTTCCTCGCCGGCATCCAGCAAGTTCATCCCAACCCTGCTTTTTCGAGGGGTTATTCAGATCTTTATCTTGATGCCGATAAAGGCGCCGAACCCCGCTCCAGCATAGCCGTGAACCGGCTGATACTTTTTGTCGGTCAGATTGACGATTTTTCCCTCGAGCTGCCAGCGGTCGTGGAATCGATAGCGGGCCGCAAGGTCGATCGTTGTGTAGCCGCCGAGCCTGGTGCGGGTGACAGGAAAGGAGCCGCGAACTGTGTCGACGCGGTCACCGGTAAAGTGAATGACTCCCGAGAGAGAGAACCTCTCAGTCGGAGCGTAATCGAGCGACAGGCTGGCCTCGTTTTCCGGCCGCCGCAGCAGCGGCTCACCATTGCTGTCTTCGGTATCCGTCCAGGTGTAATCCAGGCGTGCGCTGAATGTATCGTTAAAACGGTAGTTGATGAAGCTTTCGATGCCCCTGGTGGTCACATCAGGGACATTGAAATAGCTGAAAGTGGTGTTGTTGAAATCGATCAGGTTGTCCAGGTCGTTGTAAAAGAGCGTGGCGCCCAGCGTGAGCCTGCTGTCCAGCAACTGCTGGTCAAACCCGATCTCGGCGCCGCGGCTGGTTTCTGCTTCAAGATCCGGGTTTCCGGAAAATGCATCATACAACTGGAATAGCGAGGGGGCATTGAAAGCCGTGCCATAGCTGGCCCTGATCCTGGTATTGCTCTTCTCGATCAGATAGACGGGGGCGATGCGCCAGGTGGTCTCGCCGCCGAAGCCGGTGTGATCGTCATGACGGATGCCGATCGAGCCGAACAGCTTTCCGGAGTAACTGAATTGATCCTGCAGGTAGAGTGATTTGGTGGTCGCCTGATGATCGCTGGCAGAGAAAGCCGAGGAGGTCATCGCACTCTCCTGCTCCCACTTGAATCCGGCCGTCAGCGTGTGGTTGTCCAGAAAGTGGAAGTCATTGCGCCACTCCGCCTCATTGCGCTTGCTGTCGAAATAGGTTGAAGAGGGGAGGCCGAAAAAGTCGAAAATGGTGTCCCTGGTGCTGCTGCCGCGGTTGAATAACAAACGGCTGCTCCATTGCCCCTCCATCAGGCGGGACTCTGCGGCGGCATGAATAAACCAGCTCTCCAGGTCTGTTTCCGGAAGCGGTGATTCATCCGCGCCGGCGTCAAACTCGCTATTCGAGTCGATGAACTGTCCACTCAACTCGACCTTCAGGTTCTCAACGGGATGAAATTCGGTGCTGGCTGTCAGCGTGGTATTGCTGTAGCCGTCGTCATCGACAGGGGAGAGCTGGTACGCCGGCGCACTGGCAGTCTCGCCATCGGTGTCGATATTGGCCAGCGACAGCATGTAGGTGGCTTTCTGATTGCCGCCATAGAGAGTCGCAGCCTCTTTGAAGGTGTTGTGACTGCCCCCCGAAAGCTCGATAGAGCCACTTGCCGGGCCACCTGCTGTGCTTCCTCTCCTGGTGATGATGTTGATCACACCGCCGATGGCATCGGAGCCATAGAGCGTGCTCTGGGGGCCCCTGACAACTTCGATGCGTTCGATGGCGTCGGTCAGCAGGTTGGCAAAATCGAATGCGCCGTTCGGTGTCGTGGTGTCATTGATTTTGACGCCATCGATCATGACCAGCACGTGATTTGAATTCGTGCCGCGGATAAAGAGCGATGTTGGCTGGCCGATACCGCCATTTGAGGCGACATGCACGCCCGGAGTCTGGCGCAGCGCCTCGGCAACCGTCTGGTATTGGCGGCGTTCGATCTCGTCGCGTGTAATGACCGTGGTTGATGTCGCCGTCTCGGCAAGGGGGGTTACGTTGCCTGTCGCGGTGATGACGATGACTGTCTCGTCTTCGGCCGACACGGCTGTGCCTGCCGTCGCCAGCAGCAACAGTGGGATGGTAGTTTTCATGATGGTTGTACTCGTATAGAGTGCCCGCCGCACTCGTGAAAAATCAGTCAACCATGAAAGCAAACTCCGACCCCGCGGTTCCACGAGGGGGCAATTGAGAGATGGCTGATTGCCAGGTTGACTACCTGCATGCAGAGCCGGTCTCCGGACTTACAGCAGCTGCTGAAGCTGTTCAGCGCACTGATTACCGTTGCGGGGGCAGTGTCGGATTTGCACCGACTTCCCGATTATCCGGATACGCAAGCGCATACCCGGCACTCTGAAGCGCAGTGACTCTAATCGATTGCCTTTGTCAGGTCAAATCGAGGTGTGGAGATGAAGCGTCGCGTAGGAGCGGTCATCTGACCGCGATGAGCATCTCTGACAGGCTGTTGAAGAACCCCCTCTCCCAGAGGGAGAAGGACTCAAGACGTTATTTTAACGGCTTGCTAATAGGAGATTGTCTGGGTGACGAACAGGTAGACGATGAAAGAGGTCAAGGCGGTTACAAAGATAATCTGCAGAGCGATACAGAATTTAGGCAGTCCGAGCCGGCAAGTATGCCAGAGACCGCAGCGTTTCTCCCCGTTCATGAACTCTCCCCCCGATTGTTATAGTTTGAAATGTGACACAAATATGACGGGGAAATAGTCGCATAGATGCACAGGGGAGTAAATTGTCAATTATCAACTGTGGCGGGCGCCCGGCTATCTGCTGAAGGGATGGAAAAACATTTCAATTGTAGAGAAACAGAGGGTCTTACAAGAAGGTTGTCCTGATCCTTTCCAGGGATGGAATTACATTAGAATCTGGTAATATGGAAAAGAGTTGATTTGGATCAATTCCCAGGTGGAATTGGAGGGTCACCCTTGCAATCCCGTGAAAAAATATCGGGATTGCAGGGGCCTCTTCTGGCCGCTGTAACTGGTGCTATCCGAGCAGCGATACGATCAACAGCGCGTCGGGCGGCTTGAGATAGTGTGAACCCGGGGTGAGGTAGACCGCTGATTTTCCCTGTAATGCCGGAACCTGGTTCATATCCTGGCTCATGGCCGGTACGATTTTGTCACGATAGGCGCGAATCACAGAGGTGTAGCTGATATCCGGATGCGGCTGGCTGTTCAGCCAGTAGAGTACTGATCCCGGATGACGGGGCGGCTGCAGGTCGTCAAACAGCTTGCGTGAGTGTTTAGCCGCATCGTAGGTGTAGCCACCGATTATCTCCTTCACCAGGCTTAAGGGACCGCCTCTGGTGATATCGAGTCCATACCTTGCCCGCGGCGTACCGAGATGGGGCGATGCGATGGTAACCAGATGCGTGACCTGCTCGGCGCCGTAGCGCACCAGCGTCATGCGCGCCACCAGGCCGCCGGCCGAGTGCCCAACCAACGTGATATTTTCACCGGGATGACGCAGGCGTGCCTGCTGGAGCTGTGCCTGCAGCGCATCAGATTGCACCATCAGGGGTGCGTTGAACGGAAGTTCAACCACGTAGAGGGTTTTGTCGCCAGTCGCTGCAGGCAGAGGTAATCCCGCCACCAGCGGCCCGCCATACTGCCATCCATGTGCGGCCATGGTCGCAACGACGCCGTTTCTGTCCCAGGTCAGGCCGTTGGTGAGATAACCATGCACCAGCATGGTAACATCGGCGACTGCTGCGGACGGCAGCAGCAATCCGGCCAGCAGCAAGGATCTGAATCTCTTGTACATGCGATTTCTCCTGTATAGTAGAAACCTACTCACTCTCCCTCTGCAGGGGGAGGAACATTAGCCTTTGCTAATATTCTAGGTCATTCCTCCCTTGTTGTCCAGTTATGTTGACAGGTTTTAGGTTTTAGATATCAGGTTCTATGTGCGGGATTTGTGGCGAATTTCGGTTTGATCAGTCTGCTGTAGACCAGGCAGTCCTGGAGCGCATGAGTGCGAGTCTGGTGCGTCGCGGGCCGGATGATCAGGGCCTGTTTCTAAGCGAGAATGTCGGCTTCGGCCACCGCCGCCTGGCAGTTATCGATCTTTCAGCCAGATCCCATCAGCCGATGGTTGATGAAGACCTGGACGTGGCGCTGGTTTTCAACGGCGCTATCTATAACTACAGGGAACTGCGGCAGGAGTTGCAGAACAGGGGTTACAGCTTTTTCTCTGACGGCGACACCGAGGTAATTCTCAAGGCGTACCGGGAGTGGGGTGAACGTTGTCCGGAGCACCTCGTCGGGATGTTTGCCTTTGTCATCTGGGACCGGCGGCAGCAAAGGCTGTTTGCCGCACGGGACCGCTTTGGCATCAAGCCGCTCTACTATGCGCTGGACCGGCAGCGTTTTCGTTTTGCCTCGAATATACAGGCGCTGCTAGCCGCCGGCGACCTGAATACCGCCATTGATAGTGAGGCGCTGCATTTTCAATTTACGCTGCATGCCGTAGTACCGGCGCCTCGCACCATCATCGAGGGAATTCGCAAACTGGAGCCAGGCTGCAGTCTCATGCTCGATGCCGCAGGCAACCTCACCCGGCGCCGTTACTGGCATCTGGATGCAACGCGGCCGGAAAAAGAACTCAGCGAAGATGAGTGGCTCGAGGCCATTCACGAAGCGCTGCGCGTTGCCGTCAGGCGGCGCAACGATGTGGCCGATGTTCCCGTCGGGGTGCTGCTCTCGGGAGGACTCGATTCGAGCCTGCTGGTGGCGCTGCTGGCTGAACTCGGGATCTCGGATATCCGCACCTTCTCGATAGGTTTCGAGGATCAGCCTGAGGAGAAGGGCAGTGAGTTCGAATACTCGGACCTCGTCGTCGACCGCTATCAGCCGTCGCACCACAAATTCCTGATTCCCAATAGCGATGTGCTGAAGCGCCTGCCGGAGGCCGTTGACGCGATGGCGGAGCCGATGTTCGGCCAGGATGCTGTCGCCTTCTACCTGCTCTCGGAGCAGGTCTCGAAACAGATCAAGGTGGTGCAGTCGGGACAGGGGGCCGATGAAGTCTTCGGCGGCTACTTCTGGTATGCGCGCATGCAGAACGAGCAGGGGAGTCCCCTCGAGCGTTTTCGCCAGCACTATTTCGACCGCGATCACAACGAGTATCTGCGCATGGTCTCTGCAAAATACCGGGTTGGAGATGTCACCGGAGACTATGTGGCGCAGCGGCTTGGTGAGGCGCAGGCGGACAGTTTTCTGGACCAGGCGCTGCGCCTCGATGTCACGACGCTGATTGTCGATGATCCGGTCAAGCGGGTGGACAACATGACCATGGCATGGGGGCTGGAGGCGCGGGTGCCCTTTCTCGATCACCAGCTGGTCGAGGTGGCGGCCAAGAGCCCCCCGGCGTTCCGTCTCAAGCAGGATGGCAAATACCCGTTGAAGCGGATTGCCCGCGGTATGGTGCCGGATGCGGTTATCGACCGCCCCAAGGGGTATTTCCCGATGCCGGCGTTGAAGTATGTGCGCGGCGAGTTTCTTGGTTTTATGCGCGACATTCTCGATTCGCAGGCCTGCCGGGAGCGCGGCATTTTTGAACGCAGCTATATCGATATGCTGCTGGCAGCGCCCGAGATGCACCACACCCGCATCCAGGGGAGTAAATTGTGGCATTTGGCTGTCTTCGAGTACTGGCTGCAGAGAAACCTGGATCACAGCTGACAAGCATGCATCATCAAGGGTTGATTTTTGCCGCCATCTCCCCAATAGTCATGTCATGGATATGCGGTAACGCATCCAGAACAATTTTTTCTTAATATTCAGGTAAATAGTATGGATGTTCTAGATCGCATCAAAGAGCAGGTTGAAAGCAATCCTGTCATTCTCTACATGAAGGGGACCCCCCAGTTTCCACAGTGCGGGTTCTCCTCACGCACGGCGGCCGCACTGCAGGATTGCGGCGTGAAATTCGCCTATGTCAACGTGCTGGCCGATCCGGAGATTTTCGAGAATCTGCCCCGCTTTGCCGACTGGCCAACCTTTCCGCAGCTCTATATCAACAAGGAGCTGATCGGCGGCTGCGATATCACGCTGGAGCTGCACGAGAGCGGTGAACTGCAGAAGATGGTGGGGGAGGCCGCCAAGCAGTGGCCCGAGGAAGAGCAAACCTGACGGTTTTACGGCTTTTTTGAGCATATGAGGCGATCAAAATGATCGCCTTTTTGATTTATGGGGAGTGGCTCATACCTGCGTAGTTTCTATCAATCCCTTCAGTAATTTTCAGAAGGGGTGAAATTCTCTTCGCTGGTGTGCGGCGGCTTGTACCAGGAGAGTTTCTGATGCAGTTCCACCACCTCGCCGATGATGATCAGGGTCGGCGGTCTGGGCTGCTCCTTCTCGACGATGTCGTGAATGGTGGCGAGCGTGCCGGTCATGACGCGCTGCATATGCGTGGTGCCCTGCTGCACCAAGGCCGCGGGCATATCCGGGGAGACGCCGTGGGCCTGGAGTTCACGGGAGATGACCGGTAGTCCCTTGAGCCCCATGTAGAAGACGATCGTCTGCTGTGGCTGGGCAAGCTGTTCCCAGTTGAGATTCATCGTGTTGTCTTTCAGATGTCCGGTAACAAAGGTCACCGACTGGGCATAATCGCGATGCGTCAATGGAATGCCGGCATAGGAGGCGCATCCGGCCGCGGCCGTGACCCCGGGGATGACCTGGAACGGGATGCCCTCCTCGGCAAGGGTGTCTATCTCTTCGCCGCCGCGGCCAAAGATAAAGGGGTCGCCGCCCTTGAGGCGGATCACCCGCTTGCCCTGTTTAGCCAGCCTCGCCAGCAGCTTGTTGATCTCCTCCTGGGGCATGGCATGGTTGTCGCGCTCCTTGCCGACATAGATGCGTTGTGCGTCCCTGCGGGTCATCTCGACGATCGATTTTGCAACCAGGCGGTCATAGACGACGACATCGGCCTTCTGCATGCAGCGCAGGGCGCGAAATGTGAGCAGGTCGGGGTCGCCTGGGCCGCCGCCAACCAGGTAGACCTCACCCATGCCGGCAGTGGGTGTTGCCTGCTGCAGCGCCTTTTGCATCACCACCTCCGCCTCTTCCATGTGGCCGGAGAAGACGCGTTCGGCAACACCGCCCTGCAGGATATTTTCCCAGAAGCGGCGCCGATCACCGTGGTCGGCGAAGGTCTGCTTCACCTGGTCGCGGAATTTGGCGGCGAGTTCCGCCAGCCGGCCATAACCTGCGGGTATCAGCGACTCCAGGCGGGCCCTGATCAGGCGCGCGAGCACAGGGGATGCCCCGCCGGTGGAGACGGCGGCAATCACAGGAGAGCGGTCGATGATCGAGGGCATGATAAAGCTGCACAGTTCCGGCTGATCGACGACATTTACCGGGGTGCCGCAATGCGTGGCGGCAGCGACAACCTGGCGATTGACCTCGGCATTGCTGGTGGCTGCAATGACCAGTTTACAGCCCTTCAGGTCGAGGTCCCGCCAGTCGCGTTTGATATGGGTGACCCTGTTGTCATCAACCAGTGCAGCAACGGCGTCGCTGATATGAGGGGAGATGACAGTGACCCTGCCGCCGGCGCGCAACAGCAGTGAGATCTTGCGTGTGGCAACGTCGCCGCCGCCGACGACGATGCAGCTCTCTTCTTTAATATTCAGAAATATGGGAAGGAAATCCATCAGCTTAATCCAGCTCGAAGTAGGGAATGGAATGTAGCATGTTCAGCATCTGCCGTGCATGGCAGGCTTGTTCCGGTTTGAATATTAGAGGATTATAATATATACTGATAAATTATTTAATATTTTCTATTTTATTATTTTCGCCGGGGAATTGATCCGTATGATGGTCAGTGAAATTGATGCCGCAGAACTGAAACGCCGTATGGATGCGGAGGAGGATTTTGTCCTCTATGATATTCGCAGTGACGCAGAGGTTGCGCGTGGCATCCTGCCCGGTTCAGAACACCTGGCGATGCATCTGATCCCGCTGAAAATGCAGGACTTTCCCAAGGACAGGGAGATTATTCTCTACTGCCGCAGCGGTGCGCGCTCCTACCACGCCTGCGGTTTTTTACAGCAGCAGGGTATTGGCAATGCGGTCAACCTGCGCGGCGGAATCATCAGTTGGGCGCAGCACGGCTTCGAGATCAAACCGGGCACTGCCTGATTCCCGGGTAGATTCATAGCCAAGGATTTCTCTTCTGTGAGGAAAGTCTGATCAAGTCGTCATTGCGAGGAGTGCAGCGACGAAGCAATCTCCAGCCCATTGAACCAGCAGGAGACAGAGTTGTGTCATTATTGCCTCATGAAAATCGCAGTCGCTGCTTCTCCGCAAGTTTCCACCGGGCAACTCAGAAAACTGTCAGAGTCACTCTCACTGCCGCTCTATGATGAATCGGTCAACGCTGCCTATCTGCTCTACCAGGGAGCAAACACTCTTCAGTTGCGCTCACTCGTCGAGCCACGTACCACGCCGCTCAGTGTCGATTTTACCAGCGGAAAAAGCCGCCATCGGCGCCTCTATGGCGGCGGCAGGGGACAGCATCTCGCCAGGGCGGTTGGCCTGAAAAAAGATCCGCATCCGGCGGTCATCGATGCAACGGCCGGCCTCGGACGCGATGCTTTTGTGCTGGCGACCCTGGGCTGTCGGGTAACGATGCTGGAGCGCTCGGCCGTCTTTGCTGCCTTGCTGAGGGATGGGTTGCAACGGGCGGACGGCTGTGAAGATGAGGCGGTCAAGGAGATTGTGCAGCGCATGCAACTGCTTCACGACGATGCTATCTCGTGGCTGGCAGCGAACCGCGGTGCAGCGGATGTCATCTATCTGGACCCGATGTTTCCGGCACGAAAAAAATCGGCGCTGGTGAAAAAGGAGATGCGTTTTTTTCAGGATATCGTCGGTCAGGACATGGATGCCGGCCTGCTTCTTGATGCTTCGTTCAACGCAGCCAGGCGGCGCGTAGTTGTCAAACGGGCGCTCAAATCTGCCTGTATCGCTGCTAATAAACCGGACTACTCAATCAGCGGCAAGACAACGCGCTTTGATATCTACCTGACTCAAGCGTGACTCTTTCAAGAAGTCCGTGAAGGTTGCGGGGCAACTCTTATCACTAAATGGATATATTTACTTGCATTTGAATCTGCTTTAGAATATCGCGGCGTACTTATTCAATAAAACGAAAATTATTTGGAGATCCAAATGGCTGATTTTGATGATGAACTCGATGCAAGTGGTCTGAACTGCCCGCTGCCAATCCTGCGTGCCAAAAAGGCGCTGAACGGTATGGATGCAGGCAAGGTGCTGCATATCATCGCCACCGACCCGGGTTCCGTGAAGGATTTTGAAGCCTTCGCCAAGCAGACAGGCAACGAACTGCTGGAGTCAACGGAAGAGGGCGGCAAATTCCATTTCTACATGAAAAAAGTCTGATCCAAGGGCTCATTTTTCCATAAAAACGAACGAGAGAGGATATGATCGATGGATGAGAAAAAACTTGCCATCATTGCTACCAAGGGTACCCTTGACTGGGCGTATCCTCCATACATTCTTGCATCGACAGCTGCTGCACTTGGCTATGAGGTTGAGATCTTCTTTACCTTTTATGGCTTGCAGCTGGTGCGCAAGGATCTGAGCGGTCTGAAAGTCAGCCCACTGGGTAATCCCGGCATGCCGATGAAAATGCCATTTGGCCCCGACTGGTTCAAAGGCATCAACTGGAATATTCCCAATATTCTGCAGGCAAACATTCCGGGTTTCGAGAATGTCGCAACTTCGCTGATGAAGAAGACCATTGAGAACAACGGGGTTGCATCGATTCCGGATTTGCGTGAGCTGTGTCAGGAAGCGGAGGTGAGATTCATCGCCTGTCAAATGACGGTAGACCTGTTCGGCTTCGAGCATAGTGATTTCATTGACGATATCGACTATGCCGGCGCGGCTTCATTTTTCGATTTTGCCGGCGATTCTGATATCTGTCTCTATATCTGATATCTGATCTCTCAGCAGCAAGCCATATCAACAGCCGCCCTTCAGGGGCGGCTTTTTCTTCGCTCACCCTTGCTGCTCTTCAGGCTGTTTTTCAACGCATCCAGTGAGACGCTGTGGCTGTCAGCGGATTGCCGGGCAGACTCTGGTTTGCGAATGATGAAAATGCGGTGGCCATTGATCATCGCCGAGATATCCGAACCGCTGCCGCCGAGGTCATGCAGAAACACGGCAAGGATGTGAGCAATGGTGAAGGTGGTGATGACAGTGGCGCCGATGCGGTGCAGGTCATGCTGGTTGACGCCGCCTGCCCAGGGGTGGCTTTGCAGCAATGCGCCACTGAGGATCTCGATCAGCAGAAACAGAAACAGCAGCAGGTAGAGCGGGCCCCACAACGGGTTGTGCGCATACCAGTTCGGCAGCGGGCTGCGGCCGAGCGAGAAGTAGAATTTCAGCACGGCGGCCGCGCTGCGCAGTCGGTTCATGTCGGGTTCACAAGCGCTGATATGATCGGTACCCGAGCCAAAAATAAGCAGGTAGAGGCGCAGCAGCAGGGCGGGGATGAGCAGTGCGGCCGCCAGGTAGTGATCATCAAGCAGTGCGGCTGACTCCAGCGGATCGCCGGCCATCCTCCAGCCTGTCACGATCAGCACCATGACAGCAGCAGCCATCACCCAGTGGGCAACGCGCAGGGCGCGGCTCCAAATAGGCAGGCGCTGGATCTCTGCGTCGCTCATTTGAGGCTGTTCTCCGTGAGAGGCTTGATGCAGTATTGATGATTGTGTTTTTGTAAATATTGCGTAATATTACTAGTGGGAAGCAACATGAAATCTGGACACATTAAAAAATGAAAGAGTCCGGCATCATATCATTATTAAAAGAACACGCCGGTTGCAAGACGTGCAATCTCTCCAGCCTCTGTCTGCCGGTCGGTCTATCCGAAGACGAGGTCGATAAACTGGACTCCATCGTTTATCGAAACACGCCCTACCATCGTGGCGATCTGCTGTATAAACAGGGGGAGCGTTTCAGGGGGTTGTTCGTCGTCAAATCAGGCTCGGTCAAGGGTTTCTATGAGGACCGTGACGGCATGCAGCATGTGGTTGGTTTCTTTCTGCCTGGTGAAATCATCGGCCTGGAAGCAATTCACTCTGGCTACCATAACTGCACAGCATCGGTCATGGAGACCACCGCCGCCTGTGAAGTGCCTTTTGAACAGCTGGAATCTCTCACGGCCGAAGTTCCGGGCTTGCAGCATCAGCTGCTGCGGCTGCTGAGCAAGGAGGTGCATAATGACTGCGGCATGGTGGCGCTGCTGGGAAACAACTCCGCCGAACAACGTGTCGCAGCCTTCCTGGTGTCTCTCTCTTCCCGCTATCACAGCAGGGGGCTCTCTTCGATGGAATTCAACCTCAGCATGTCGCGTGCGGAGATTGCCAGCTATCTTGGGCTGGCGGTAGAGACTGTAAGCCGTACTTTCTCCCGCTTCCAGGAGAAGGGTTTGCTCGAAGTCGAGCGCAAGAATATCAAACTGCTGGATAGCGAGGCCCTGACTGACATTGGAGGGCAGTGTTCCACGGATCCGTACCAGAGATCGGGTCGATGCCGCGCGTAAGTCGTTAAAGAGGCATCGGACGGCGCCATCTCTGGTCACAGAGCACTCCACGCCACGGCTCTCTGTAATGCATAAACCCGCGATTATCGACGCCTACCACAAAATCAGCCATTTTGCTGTACTGCTCTTCTCAAGCTTCTGCCGTCATCTCGGATTGCAGAACGCCGCATCCCTGACCTATACAACACTGTTGTCACTGGTCCCGCTGACGACTGTCGTCGTGGCGATTCTGTCGGCATTCCCTGTTGCCGACCAGATGGCGGAATTGATACAGGACTTTATTTTCGATAATTTTGTTCCCGCCTCCGGTGAAATCGTGCAGCAGTATCTGGTGGAGTTCTCCACTAAGGCGTCGAGGCTGACCGGTGTTGGTTTTTTTGTGCTCATCATCGTGGCTCTGCTGATGATGAGAAACATCGACCGGGCCCTGAATACCATTTGGGAGGCGCCCCTGAAGCGCTCGCTTGCCAAGGAGTTTCTGATCTACTGGGCGCTGTTGACACTGGGTCCGCTGCTGCTCACACTGAGCTTGGCTGTTACCTCCTACATCATCTCGATGCCGCTGGTCGTCGAGGCCGAACAAACCCTGGGCCTGGGAAGGCGTTTGATCGGTTATGCCCCGCTCGCAGCTTCGACGCTGGCATTTTTTCTGATGTACCTGGTGATTCCCAACCGGCGCGTTCCCGTGCTTCACGCCCTCTCCGGAGGTCTGCTGGCGGCGGCGCTGTTCGAGCTGGCCAAGCGGGCTTTTGCTCTCTATGTCACCACCTTTACCAGCTATCAGGCGATCTACGGAACCCTCGCGGTGATACCGATATTCCTTGTCTGGGTCTATCTCTCGTGGGTGATTTTCTTACTGGGCGCCGAATTTACCTGCTGCCTGCAGGTTTTTCGCAGCCGCGATGAGGATATGGACGAACAAGGGGCGCAGCTGGAGCAGTTATTGCAGCTGCTGGCAGCGCTTCATGGCGCCTATCGGCAGGGTGAACAGCTGACGGCGGATGAACTGATCAACGCGGTCAAGGGGGGCGGTGTGCTGAGACTGCAATCGCTGCTGTCGCAGTTGCAGCAGGCTGGATATCTACTCGAGACCGGGGATCAACGGCTGGTGCTGGCAAAGGATTTGCGGCAGGTAACCCTCTATGCGCTCTTCAGGGACCTGCGGATGCCGCTGCCGCTGGCTGCAGGGAGCGGGGGCGGACTTGGCAGACGCCTGCAGCAGGCAGATGACACCCTGGCGGAGCAGCTTGGAGTCCCTGTCGAGGAGATACTGCTGACGGATGGTTATATTCCTTTGGGAACCTCTGAATGAATAAAGAACTTCGTCATTGCGAGCGCAGCGACGCACTAATTTTGCTGGGAGCAAAATTGAACGCGCCAGGCGCGACCCGAAGGGTAAATTACAAGGATGTAATTTATAATCTCGTGCTTATAAATCAAAAACTTGGAGATTGCTTCGTCGCTACGCTCCTCGCAATGACAATTCGTTCACAGGTTTCCTAGACACACCCGGTTGGTTTTGGCAGGCCGCCGTATTTGCTAATCGGTTTCATGGGGCCGGTATTCCAGACATCGAAGAGCACCTTCTTGTCGATGCC
>JBDLII010000028.1:0-17490 GCA_039714995.1 Pseudomonadota bacterium | reverse complement strand
TCGAAGGGCGCCTTGAGAACAGAGCGCTCCACTCCCAGCTGCGCCTTCGCGAGCTTGGCCTGCGCCGCTTCAACGGCGCTCTCCGCCTGCAGCAGTGCGACCCTGGCATCCTGGAGTTCATTATCCGAGATCAAACCCCGCTCATAGAGCTCTGTCTCCCAACCGTGCTCACGCTTCACCTTGTCGTGTTTGGCGGCGGCCTCCTTGACAAGCGCTTCGGCTGAGCGCACCGCAATATCATAGTCGCGGCTGTCCAGCTCCAGCAATCTCTCACCCTGCTTGACCAGCTGTCCCTCCAGCACATGGACCTTGTCGACAATGCCGTTTTCAAAAGCGCGCAGCTCAACGACATGCGCCCATTCGAGGCGCGCCCGCAGCGGCTCAGCGGCTGTTGCCGACTGCAGGGAGAGCAGCAGCAAAAGAGAGAGAACCACCACTATCCTATTCATCATCGCGAAACTCCGGTATCCTGCCCCGCAGGGCATCGAGCACGGCGAGGCTCATCAGCAGCTGATAATCGGTCTCCATCTGCGCCAGCCGCGCCGCTGTCTGATTAGCCATCGCATCACCAAGGTCAGCCTTGACCTCCAGTTCATAGAGGCTGCGGCTGTAATCCAGGTAAAGATCGCGATAATCCTTCTCGACGCGATTCTCCTGCTGCTGCGCCTCCAGCAGCGTCACGGAGAGCAGCTGCTCGAGCGCCACATGGCGCAGATATTGCCGCGTCAGAACTTCAAGCGGCCTGTCATCACCGGCTTGCAGCCGCTGCAGCACCGGATTGTTGTTCTCGATGCTGCGCAGCAGCTTCTGCTCGTCATCCCTGTTCTCAATGGTCACCGCGGCAGGGTCAGGCGGCACGACCTCACGCGGCAGCCTGTCAGGCCGGTTCAACGCAATGGCCAGCAGGGAACGGCTGATGCGCTGCCGGCTTTCACTGACCAGAAACTCGCGGCGCGCCCGCTGGTAGATGGCATCCAGTTCAAGTGCCTCGAGTTCCGAGCGCTGCCCCAGCTGCATGCGATTCTTACTCCTGTCCTGGCGGACATAAGCCATGGACATCGCCTCGCTGTCACGCGCAGCCCGCTGGTCGGCAAGCGCCACATCGAGAAAGCGCCGCATCACCAGCAGCTTTTGTTGCGCCAGAGGCGTGAGAAAGTGCCAGTATCCGCAGCTGCCCTGCAGCAATCCCGGTGCATTGAGCAGCAGTTCGTACTGTTGGCATCGCAGTATATGACCCGTCACCGTCTGCCGCGCCGCCAGCTGCACGCCGGGATGCGACTCGTCCACCAGGGCCAATGCCTGTTGCAGTGTCAGGTACTCCGGCAGCGATGCCTCTTCCGCCTGCGCAGCAGTCATCAACAGCAAAATCAGGTAGAGAGAGATACGGATTCTTTTCTCCATAAAGGCGTCATTACTCTGTTTATTAACCACAGATGAACACAGATAAACACAGATGAAGAGCAGCCATAATATCTGTGTGTATCTGTGTTCATCTGTGGTTAACTTTTATATCGGGGTTATTTTTCGTGCCCGTCGTAGTTCATTCTATCGATGACTTCCTGTTCTGTTTCATCTGCCGCTTGTAACGCACAAATGAGGTTTCGCGGTATCTTTCCTCGACCACGTACCGACCCAGCAGTATGAACTCGTTAGCATCCGCGGTCGCACCTGTATAACGCGCCTTCTGGATCGCCTTGCCATCGAGATCGATAAACTGGAAGACCGGTGTTGCGCGCACGCGAAACTGCTTCAGCGCAAACTCCTTTTGCGTGGTGACATTGCCCTGGAAATCGGTGATTTCGAGATCCCCCTCGACATCCATCGTCAAGATCAGGAAATGCTCCCTGAAATAGTCCTGCACATCATCCCGGTTCAGGACCCGGCTCTTCATGCGCCGGCAAAAGGGACACTCGTCCATCTCGAACATGATCAATAGCGCCTTTTTTCCCTGCTCTTTCGCCGTGGCAAGCTCCTCCTGGAGATCGCCAAATGTCTCGTCAAAAAAATAGCTCTCCGGATCTCTCATCTGCAGCGCCTGGGCAGGAAGCCCCAGGGCAGCGAGCAGTATCATTGTGAACAGACGCGTCATCATTTTCCGTCGTCAGCACCGCGGCTGATAAAGCCCTCCAGCATGTCGGCGTCGATGGGACCGCTCTGGACCGCAACGACCTTGCCCTCGGGATTCACCAGGTAGGTGGTTGGCAAACCACGGATCGCCCTGTCGATCGAGGGTGTTTTCGGCGTCGCCTGCAGCACCGGGTAGTTCATCTTGTACTTCTTCTTGAAATTCTGCAGCTCCTTCAACGTCGCATACTCATGATTGACGCCGAGCACCACGGCATCATGCTCCTTGTGCTGTTCATGAAATTTCGCCAGCTCGGGAATCTCACGGCGGCAGGGAGGACACCAGGTCGCCCAGTAGTTGACCACGACCCACTTGCCGCGGTAGTCGCTGAGCTTGTGCACCTTGCCATCGAGATCCTTCAGATCCAGATCATTGAGCGGATCATTGGCCGCGAGAAGGGGCTGCATGGCCAACATCAGCAGCAGCAAAAGGAGTTGTTTCATGAGGTGTCTCATTTGGTATGTTTGAGAATCAGTAGTCATAAGCAATCCGGCAACTGTGATCCTGCCGCATTGGGCGCCGGTGGTTTCATCTGTGACCGTCTACGGCCAAGGATGGCCGTAGCGAGCTTACAGGGATGTATTCACAGCGTGTCACGGATGAAACCACCGGCGCCCAATTTCTGAAATGCCTGGTCATAGTAGCAATTCACAGCGCATCTATTACAATACGCGCTACACGAATTGAAGATTATAACCGACATGTCCGTTGAAATTTATCACAACCCGCGCTGCAGCAAATCCCGCCAAACCCTGCAGCTATTACAGGAGAAAGGGATCGAGGCAGAGATCAGGGAGTATCTGAAGACGCCGCCGGACCGCGAGACCCTGGAGTCGATCCTGTCGATGCTCGGCATGGAGCCACGCGACCTGATGCGCAAAAGGGAGAAGGAGTACAAGGAGGCCGGCCTGAACAACCCGGATCTCAGCCGCGACGAACTGATCCAGGCGATGCTCGACCACCCCAGGCTGATCGAGCGCCCGATCGTCATTCGTGATGGACGCGCCGCTCTGGGACGCCCGCCTGAATCCGTGCTGGACCTGTTCTGATGCCCTATGTCCTGGTGCTCTTCTACAGCACGCATGGCGCCACCGCCGAGATGGCCCGCCATATTGCGCATGGCGTCGAGGCCGGCGGCATGGAGGCCATGCTGCGCACCGTGCCGGGCGTATCCACTGTGTGTGAAGCAACGGCGGACAGCGTGCCCGACAGCGGCGCCCCCTATGCCACGCTGGACGAGCTGAAAAATTGCGCCGGGCTGGCGCTCGGCAGCCCGACCCGCTTCGGCAACATGGCTGCGTCGCTGAAATATTTTCTCGATAGCACCTCTTCGTTATGGCTGAGCGGCTCCCTGTCCGGGAAACCGGCTGCGCTGTTCACCTCCACCTCGTCGCTGCACGGCGGCCAGGAGAGCACCCTGCTGAGCATGATGAACCCGCTGCTGCATCACGGCATGCTGCTGCTTGGCATCCCCTATACCGAACCCGATCTTTTCCACACGCGCAGCGGCGGCACGCCCTATGGCGCCAGCCACCATGCCGGAAAAGACAACAACAACCCGCTGACGCAGGAGGAGATCACTCTCTGCCACGCACTGGGCAAACGTCTCGCCACCACGGCGAAGCAGCTGACAGCATGAAGATTTCTGTTGCGCGCTGGCTTACCTTGATCAGCTTTGCCGCCCTGGCGGCAGTCGTGGTGGTGTGGGTGATGCAGCTGGAGCAGCGCCAGCAGCTGGCAGCGTTCCTGATCGGTACGGTGCCGCTGCTTCCATGGGTGCGCGGGGTGCTGCATGGGCGCCTGAAACCGCATGTCGGCCTTGCCCTCACCGCCCTGCTCTATCTGACCCACGGCTCCGTGGAAGGCTTTGCCAACGGCAATCCGCTGGGCTGGATCGAAGCGGCGATTGCGCTGACGTTGATCATCAGCGCCTCCATGTATGTTCGCTGGAAAGCCTCATCAACATAGATGATCCGTCAGTATCCTCTCAGACTCTCCCACAGCCGTCAGCCGGGTTTTGACAACTACCTGGCAAACGGCAACGAGGAGGCGCTGGAGACGTTGCGGAAACTGCTGGAGTCAAATGGCAAGCCGGGTTTTCTCTATCTCTGGGGTTCACCGGGCTGCGGCAAAAGCCACCTGCTCCTGGCTGCCTGCAGGCAGATGTCACAACAGGCGCGCAGCGCAATCTATCTCTCTCTCGACGACGCCGAAAAATTGTCACCGGCGTTGCTTGGCGAGCTGCAGCAGTATCAGCTGGTCTGCATCGATGATATCGAGGCTGTCTCTGCGGACAGTGCGTGGGAGGAGGCGCTCTTCCATCTCTACAACGCCATCTCACAGCAGGGTCACAGGTTGCTGGTCGCGGCCAGCAGAAGCCCCGGCGACCTCCCGGCCGAGCTGCCGGACCTTGCATCAAGATTGCGGTGGGGAGTCAGCTACCACCTGCAGCCGCTGGATGACGACGGCAAGCAGCGGCTGCTGATTCAGATGGCCGACGAGAGAGGCATGCAGCTCTCCAGGGACGCATCGCGCTATCTGATCAATCGTTATTCTCGTGATATCAGTGAGTTAACAGATCTTATTAATAAACTGGATCATGATTCGCTTGCGCGTCAGCAGAAGTTGACGATTCCCTTCCTGCGGCAATCGATCACCCGGGAAGTCTCTGATTAATTCAGCGCCCAAGGAACCTCTGAACAAATCGTCATTGCGAGGAGCGTAGTGACGAAGCAATCTCTGACTTATTGATATCGAAGCATGAGATTATGAATTACATCCTTGTAATTTACCCTTCGGGTCGCGCCGCCTGGCGCGTTCAATTTTGCTCCGGGCAAAATTAGTGCCGCGCTTCGCTCGCAATGACGCAGCGTCTTTAATCATTCAGGGCCTCCTTGATCTTCCTTCAACGCATCAATGCGGATGCTGACTCGCCTTGCGTGACCAGGCGACGACGTAGTCGATGCCGCTGCTGATGGTCGTGATGGCAACAAAGATGATCAGTGCCGACAAGAGCCATGCGGGGACATGGACGATCTGCGCAAAGATCACCACCACCACCAGTCCGATCTGGAAGAAGGTGTTGAACTTGCTGAGGAAGGTCGGCTGCGCCTCGATATGATCGACACGGAAATAGTAGTAGGTTGCGCCGCTGATGATGACGACATCACGCAGCATGACCAGCGCAACCAGCCACCATGGAAGCAGGCCTATCCAGGCGAGGGCGACAAAACAGGAGACCAGCAGGAACTTGTCGGCGAGCGGGTCCAGCACCCCGCCGAGCCAGGTTTGCCAGCCATAGTGTTTGGCCAGAAAGCCGTCCACGCCGTCCGAGACGCCGGCGATCACGAACAGCACCAGCGTCTGTTGATACTCCCTGTTCAACAACAGGTAGATGATTGGGAATACCAGCAGTATGCGAAACACACTGATCGTATTCGGAAGTTGGCGTAGATTCAAAGGAAATCAGCCTCCGGGTAAAGGACAGGGAAATCATATCCCAGAGTGTATCAATAGCGCAATTTCAACGCTTTCCCGGGGATCAGGGCAACATCATGATCACTGCCTAGTACTCCTTCAACGTAATAATTTAGGATTCCAAATTATTACGTTGAAGGAACACTAGAGTCTCGACGCACTGCCATTTCGACTACAGGGAGAAATCCATGGGCTTTACATGAATAAAGGGATGACAAGATCTCTCCCCTTGGTCGAGATGACATGTGATCCCGGGTCGAGTCGGTCAGCGCCCGGGCTTTCGCTTGTGCTGCTTTCCCTTCTGCTCGGCAGAGCTGCGCTTTTTCACATGCAGTTTTTTGCGCGGCTGTTTTGATTCACTCTCCCGGCTGATTTTGAGCTGGGTTCCGCATACCCAGCACTTTTTCAGGGTGCGGAAGATATCCCTGGGCATCCCCTGCGGAAGCTCGACGGTCGAGTAGTCGTCATGGATTTCAATGCGGTTGATGTACTGGCTGTCGAGACCTGCTTCATTGGCGATGGCGCCGACGATGTTTCCGGGCTTGACCTTGTGCTTATGGCCAACCTCGAGACGAAAGCGTTCCATGCCTTCTGCGGGTTCCGATGAGCGCTGCCGCCGCCCCCCCTCCGGGCGGTCGCTCTCGCCGCCGGTCGCGGCCGTCTCCCTGCCGCTTCTCCTCTCACGGCGGAATTCTTCCCTTTTGTCATCTCTCCGGCTTCTCTCACCACCACCCCTTGCCGCTTTGGCAGGCTGCTCCTTCAGCAGCAGCGGCGCATCACCCTGCAGCAGTTTTGCCAGCGCCGCGGCAATCTCGATTGCCGGGACATTGTGCTCCTGGTGGTATTGCTCGACCAGCTGCTGATAAAAGCCCGTCTCCTCAGCGGCCAGCGCATCGGTGATATTCTGCTTGAAGCGGATAATGCGACTGTCGTTGATAGCAGCGGTCGACGGCAGCTGCATCTGCTCGATTTTTTTACGCGTCGCCCGCTCGATGGCGTAGAGCATCCGCTTTTCACGCGGCGCGACAAAGAGAATGGCGTCTCCCTCGCGCCCCGCCCTGCCGGTGCGGCCAATGCGGTGGATATAGGCTTCGGTGTCATGCGGAACGTCATAATTGATCACGTGGCTGATACGTTCGACATCCAGCCCCCTGGCTGCAACATCGGTGGCGACGATAATGTCGAGCCTGCCCTGCTTCAACTGGTTGACGGTGCGCTCACGCTGCTTCTGCTGGATATCGCCACTCAATGGCGCCGCGGCATAGCCGCGCGCCTCCAGCTTCTCCGCCAATTCCACTGTAGCGATTTTGGTGCGCACGAAAATGAGCACCCCATCGAATGGCTCCGCCTCGAGGATGCGCGTCAGGGCATCAAGCTTGTGGGTGCCGCTGACCATCCAGTAGCGCTGGCGGATCGTCTCCGCGGTCGCCGTTTTCTGCTTGATCGAGATCTCCCGTGGATCCTGCAGGTGCTTTCGGGCGATGCGCCGGATATCTTTCGGCATGGTCGCGGAGAACAGCGCAATCTGGCGAGTCGGCGGTGTCTGCTCCAGCACCCACTCCACATCATCGATAAACCCCATGCGCAGCATCTCGTCGGCCTCATCCAGCACCAGCGCCTTCAGCTGGTCCAGCTTCAGGGTTCCCTTGCGGATATGATCGATCACGCGACCCGGCGTACCCACCACAACATGCACGCCACGCTTCAGGGCCCGCAGCTGCACCCGGTAGTCCTGCCCGCCGTAGATCGGCAGTACATGAAAGCCGCGCATGTGCGAAGCATAGCGCTGAAAAGCCTCGGCAACCTGAATCGCCAACTCCCGGGTCGGCGCCAGCACCAGCAACTGCGGCCTGCTGTTTTTCAGGTCGATGCGCGCCAGCATTGGCAGGGCAAAGGCCGCTGTCTTTCCCGAACCCGTCTGCGCCTGGCCGACGATATCCCGGCCTTCCAGCAACACCGGAATGGTTGCCGCCTGTACCGGCGACGGCGTTTCATAGCCAACCTCGTCAAGCGCCGCGAACAGCGCGTCGCCCAGGGCGAGATCCTTAAAAGAAACTGTTGGAGAGGAGTCGTCAGACATCACAATAACCTGAGTCAGTGCTGCAGTTCAAAGCAGCGGGTATTCCACAGAAGCTTACTCTCCCAACGGGAGAGGGCTGGTGTGATGAGCCTGAAGCTTTACTTCTCTTCAGCCTGCTGCGGCGTGTAGGCCTTGATCGAGAGCGCATGCAGCTCATCGCTGCTGATCTGCTTTTCGACGGTGGCATTGACCATGCGGTGACGCTGGAGCAGCGATTTCCCTTCAAATTGATCGCTGACGACAACCGCCTCGAAGTGGCGGCCGTCACCTTCAACCACGACAGTTGCCCCTGGCAGACCCTGCTCGATGAGCGCTTTTACTGCATCTGTTTCCACACAATGCTCCTGTTAATGGGTGGTGGATTGAATTCCATGTTATCTCTTCATACTCCCGTGTCGATGTCATCATTGCGAGGGATTATCGAGAAGCTGGAATTATATCCTGATTCGAGGACCACGCGCTCCTCCTTATGCCGCGTTACACTCATTTGTGATCCTCTGAATGAACCGACGGGATAGGGGATTCGGGGGAGCGGTAGCGACGTGCCCTGCAAATGCATTGTTGTTGGGCACACTGCGCTTTGCCCAACCTACGGAGATATATTCCGTGTTGTCCGTGTATTCCGTAGCTCCATCTGCATAGAACCGGATCCGTCTAATTCAGCATCAGGGTTTCATACTGACGAAAACCCGGGTCTCCAAGCGGGCGCATCTCCCCGGTATGGGTGCGAAACCCGCCTGCCTTGCGGTCGGCAAAATAGAGCCGCATGGTCTCGGTGACAGCGGCAAATGCCATTTGATCCCAAGGAATTTGCGACTCTTCCAGCAGCCTGACCTCGAGACTCTCGATGCCAGGCGCAAAATGCGGCGATTTCAAGACAGCGCGAAACAGCATGTAGACCTGGTTGATATGCGCCAGCGTAAGGACGCTGAACAGGTCGATGACCTCCACCTCGGCATTCGCCTCCTCCATCGTCTCCCTGGCGGCACCTTCCGAGAGCGTTTCAGCATTCTCCAGGAAACCTGCCGGCAGGGTCCACAGACCATACCTGGGATCGATGGCCCGGCGGCATAGCAGTATCTTCTCTTCGTATTCGATGATGCAGCCGGTAATGACACGCGGATTCTGGTAGTGGATTTTTCCGCAGGATGGGGAGGTGCAGATATCGCGCAGGCGATCATCCCCCTCGGGGATGCGTTGTTCAACGTCAGAACCGCATTTCGGGCAATACTTCATTGTCATCTTGCCAGTTTCTTCAGGGATGTATTCAATCCGGAGAGGGAGAATTTGACCACCCGTGGACGCCCGCTTCTGTTGGTGTATGTCACCCACATCTCGTCACCCCTGCGCATCTTCGCAATCAACGTGTCACTGAGTCTGCTGTTGACAAGACGCACAGCATCCCTTCCGGATTGCTTGAAATCCTTGCGCGGCACGAGATGCAGCGGCAAACTGCCGTCAACCTGTATACGCATCGGTTTACTCGTATCGAGCATTCCCGCCTTGGCCAGCATCACACGATGCAACCCGGCTGAGCGTCCCGATATGTGCATCGAGATGTCCTTTTTGCCCTTGACTCTCCCCTGCGCCGCGGCAGCGCAGCGACTGCCGCCTGAGCAGTTCACGTTCCATCGCTCGCCCGAGGTGGTGATTCTATCCCACCAGGTAAAAGAATCCCGCTGCTTCTCCCGCCGATCATCCCGGGAACTCACAGCACTACCGAAAACAGAGGGTTTCAAATCCCGCTTTGGCGCCGGATCCTTTTTTGTCCGCCGCGCTGCAACCTCCGGCTTGCGCTTCTCCGCCGGTTCAGCCACAGCAACCTTTTTTGCAGGAGGCTGAGGCGACGCTGATGTACCGCCGCCAAGCGCATTCATTGCCGCGGTCGCCCCCAGCAGTGAGTATTTCGGCTGGCGCCACTGTCCACGTACATTGCGATAGCTGAGACGCAACTCCCTCCCCTTGCGGATGACCGACATCACGCTGGTCAACGCGCGGGAATTGGTAATCTTGTATTCGTTTTTCGACAGCCTGGAAAAATCCTTGCCAGGCTGCAGCCGGATCTCCTTATTGTTGTCGACACGAATCCAGACAGGTTTGGAACCATTCACATGTTGCGCACTGTCGATATGCAACTGGCGCCTGTTGTTGCTGTCCACGACAACCTTGATCACAGGGTAGCCATCAATGGAGCCTCTGGCCCTGTAGGTCGTTGCCGCACAGGAGCCGTCCGCGGCACAACGCACCTGCCAGTTGCGGTATTTTTTTTTCACTCCGGACCTGGCATTGACCTGCTGCGCGCTTTTCTCTGGCTTCTTGCTGACAACTTTGTCAACAGATGCCGGGGGCCTGGCCTTGGCAAGCCTGTTCAGGGCAGCGCCCATGCCCATCAGCGAATACTCCGGTTCCCGCTTCTGACCCCGGACATTGGTATAGATCAGCTGCAGTGTGCGCCCGGAAGCCATCCGCGAGAGCAGCTTGCGCTGCAGTTCTGCGTTAACGATCAGGTACTCTCCATTACCCTGACGCCGGAAGTCTCGTTTTGGTTTCAGCGTCAATATTCCGCTGTTGTCGATGCGGATGCTGATTTTTTTTGTACTGTCGGCATATTTTGTATCCGCGAGAAACAGTTTGCGCTGACCGCGATCCTTGCCTGTTATCTTGATCGACGGATAACCCTCGGTCGTCCCTCCCTGACGGGAGGTTGTTGCGGCACATACCGATGTTCCCTTGCACTCGACAACCCAGTCGGTGAATTTCTCCGCGGCCACGGCAGCAGGGAAGATTGCCAGTGTAGCCAGCAGTAGCGGGATCAGCAGTCGTGTTCTCATCTTGTGTTCACTCATCATGGAAAAATTACCCGCCACCCCTGTCATCATCATTTTCGACAGGGTCGTCATCAAATCCAATTATAATCGACTGCCGCGCTATCTGTAAGTTTGAGAGGAGTGAATTGAACAAGAGCATCCGCCAGCAGATCTTTAGCAGGCTGCGGGAGCAGAACCCGCATCCCGTTACCGAACTCAACTACCACTCGCCGTTCGAGTTGCTGATTGCCGTCATACTCTCGGCCCAGGCGACGGATGTCAGCGTCAACAAGGCGACTGCCGGACTCTTTGCCGTCGCCCCGACGCCGCAGGCCATGCTGGAGCTGGGGGAGCAGGGATTGCGGGAGAAGATCAGGACCATTGGCCTGTATAACAGCAAGGCGAGCAACATCATCAAGAGCTGCCGGTTGCTGCTCGAGAAGCACGCAGGTGAAGTCCCCTGCGACCGTCAATCACTGGAGGCGCTGCCGGGAGTTGGCCGCAAAACTGCAAACGTGGTGCTCAATACGGCTTTCGGACAACCCACCATGGCGGTGGATACGCATATCTTCCGGGTCGCCAACCGCACCAGGATCGCAGCGGGAAAAACGCCGCTGGAAGTCGAGAAACGCCTGCTGCGGCTGATACCCCGGGAATTTCTCCAGGATGCGCACCACTGGCTGATTCTGCATGGCCGCTATACCTGCACCGCACGCAAACCACGCTGCGGTTCCTGTATCATTGCAGACTTGTGCGAATACAAGCATAAAAGTGAAGAGTAGGTAGAGAGGTATCCATGCAAAGCCTGCCTGTTGATAATCTGGTCGCCTGTCACAGCTGCGATTTACTGTATGACAAGACGGCATTGGCACGTGGTGAGAAGGCCTGGTGCTCTCGCTGCGGCAGCCTGCTGTTCCGCAGGAATGACCATGCTGTCGAGATAGCGCTGGCATTGACTGTCGCATCACTGCTGCTGTTCCTGTTCGCCCACATGCTGCCATTTCTGTCGATCGATGTGGATGGCAATAAAACAACGATCTATCTCATCTCAACTATCGAAACACTCTCCCGGCTTGATAATCTGCTGCTCGGCTTGGCAGGGTCGCTGTTTTTGGTGATCGTTCCGCTGGGGGTGCTGCTGCTCGACCTGCTGCTGCTGAGTGCGCTCTACAGCAACAGGCGGCCACTGACGCTGTTTTCCCGCCAACTGCTGCTGTTGGGCGGGCGCCTGGCGCCATGGAATATGCTCGAGATTTTTCTGCTCGGGGTGCTGGTGACTATCGTCAAACTTGCCTCGATGGCGGAAATCACTTTGCACGAGGGGTTCTGGGCATTCGTGGCGCTGGTGGTGATCAATCTATTCGTCTCATCGACACTCGAGCCGGAGGAGCTGTGGCAGGCAGTCACCAGGCAGTAACGGCCAGGGAAGCGGGGCTTGCAGCCTGTCACGTTTGTGGCAAACTGCAACCCTTTGCCCCCGCCCGCCATTGCGAGCGCTGCGGCAGCAGCCTCTATCAACGCAAACCATTCAGCGTCCAGCGCAGCTGGGCTTTCCTGATTACCGCGTTGATTCTCTATCTGCCGGCAAATCTATACCCTATAATGACGACAGCGACACTTGGCATCAAGGATGAAAATACCATTATTGGTGGTGTCATTCTGTTGTGGGGTATGAAGTCATATCCGGTCGCAGTGATTGTTTTCATCGCCTCGATCGTGATACCGCTGCTGAAATTTCTGGTCATCTCACTGCTATTGCTCTCCATCTGGAGAGACAAACAGGGAAAACTGGGCAAACTGGGCCAGCAGACTCGGCTTTTCCGCTTCATTGAATATATCGGTCCCTGGTCAATGATTGATGTCTTCGTTGTCATCCTGCTGGTCGCATTGATCCGCTTTGGCGGTATTGCATCGGTGCTTCCCGGGCCTGCGGCAATGGCATTCGCAGGCATGGTGATCGCAACAATGCTGGCGGCGCTCAGCTTCGATACGCGCCTGCTGTGGGACAACGAATGACACAACCCCGGGACAGTAACGGCGGCCCGACCGCACAGCCGCGCACCAGCGGAAGATCCAACCGGATCTCGCTCATCTGGCTGGTTCCTCTGGCGGCTCTGGTAATCTCTTTCTGGCTCAGCTGGCAACACTATGCTTCGCTCGGGACCCTGATTACGATTCGTTTTGACTCGGCTGAGGGACTGGAAGCGGGAACATCAACCGTCCGTTTCCGCAGCGTCGAAGTCGGCAAGGTCGAGGAGATGCATCTCGACAGCACGCTGCAGCAGGTTATAGTGACAGTGCGCATCAACAAGGCGAGCAGAAGTGTGCTCAACGAGAGCACCAGGTTCTGGATAGAGCGTCCCCGCATCGGCCCAGGTGGCGTCTCGGGGCTGGGAACAATCTTCTCCGGCGCCTATATCGCCATGTCGACCTCGGCCGACAAGAGCCTCGCCTACCGGAATACATTTACCGGGCTTGAGGATCCGCCGCTGACGGCCACCGATGAGCCCGGACTGCACCTGCTTCTGACCTCGACCGCCGGAGCATCACTGACCGCCGGTGCGCCAGTCCTGTACAAGCAGTTCGAGGTCGGCAAGATCGAGAGCAGGCGTCTGATCGACGATGGCCAGACGACTGCCTACGGCGTCTTTATCAATGAACCCTACGATCGTTTTGTTGACAGCAACACCCGCTTCTGGGAGCTGGGGGCCTTCAAGATGGGTTTTGGCGCCCAGGGGATGACGCTGGAGGTGGAACCAATCTCGGTGCTGATCAACGGCGGCATCGCTTTCGACACTCCACGGCGGTTGAAAGCGGGAACGCCGGTTGAAGATGACACGACCTTTGAACTCTACCCGAACCGCGAAGCGGCGCACCTGGACCTGACCACCATCGGCTCGGCATTCGGCTATGTTCTCCATTTCAATGAGTCGCTGCGCGGACTGGGCATTGGTTCACCGGTTGAATACCGCGGCGTTCAGGTCGGTCATGTCGCAGATATCACGATTGAAAACGACACTGAAACCGGAAAGCTGACCGCACCGGTACTGATCTTTCTCAACCCCAACCAGTTGAGCAACGATAGTGACAAACAGCGCATCCACACCCTGCTGGACAATGCAATCGCACAGGGGCTGCGCGCGCGCCTGCAGGTATCCAGCTGGCTGACCGGGCAACTCTTCATCGAACTGGTCATGGTTGACGACGCGCAATACGCCTCGATCAACCCGGGCGACCCCTATCCCGAGTTTCCCACCGTTGCCAGCCCCAGCGGAGAGATCATGGACTCCTTCTCCCGGGTGCTGACCAAGATCGAGCAGCTCCCTCTCGAGGAGCTGCTCAGCTCCGCAGATATGCTGCTGCATGATATCGACAGCCTGGTACGCGATCCGGCCGACGATGAGCTGGGCGACCAGCCGCAAAAGCGCCGTGAACAGCTGGCAAACGCGCCGCTGCAGAGCCTGCTGGGCAAGGTGAACCATGCCCTTGACGGCCTCAACCCGATCCTGCATGCCAGTGAAACCCAGGCGCTGCCTGAAAAGCTGTCAAACTCGATCCGCAAGCTCAACGATACCCTGAAATCGGTGAAACAGCTGCTGGAGGGCGACAAGGCGCGTTCGCCGCTCTATTATGAGCTCTCGACCATGCTCAAGGAGCTGACCCGTGCGGCGCGCTCGCTGGGCAGGCTCTCCGAGACGCTGGATGAAAAACCCAACGCATTGATCTTTGGAAATGATTAGACAACGACTCTTTTTGCTGCTCATAATCCCGCTTCTCGTCTACGGCTGCGTGTCGAATCCCGGGAGCGGGACCAACTACTACCTGCTGACGCCCTCCTCTTCCACCGGCCCCGTCTCCGGGCATCGCCATCTGACAGTCGGTATCGGCCCGATCGAACTGCCCGAGTACCTCACCCAATCGCATATCTTCACGCAGACCGGTGTCACTCAGCTGAAGGCGAACAAGCAGCATCGCTGGGCCGGCTCCCTGGAAAACAACTTCACCGATGTGCTGGCGTCAGATCTCGGCAAGCAGCTGCAGAAGAGCCACATCGAGATCTATCCCTGGGACAGACCGCACTCGGTCGAGCGGCAGATTGTCGTCCATGTCACCCGCTTCATAGCACAGGGCAGAAGCGTCTATCTCGATGCGCGCTGGCGCGTGCTGGACAAGCAGGGTGAACAGCGCAAGGTTGCCAGCGCAAGCCTGCAGAAAGATCTTGATACAGAAACAGCGGATGGGGATTTCGACGCAATTGTCAGCACGATGAGCGAGCTTGTCGGCGAGCTGGCGCACAACATTGCAGTCTCGTTGTAGGCAAAAGAACGGGAATAGTAACCACGGAACATGGACTACACGGAAAAAGAGTTCTTTGTAGGGTGCGGTGAGTGAAACGAACCGCGTCTGCCGCGCTCATTCACGTTCCATCTCTACAAGCCCATGCATGATCGCGGTCAGAAGACCGCTCCTACAAATCTTATGTTGCACCAGATGTAGGAGCGGTCTTCTGACCGCGATGATGCACTGGTTATTGAAAACATACCATTATGATTTCCCGCATTGCTCGAAATGCCATTCGATCAGAGCTTTCCTGACAGAGTCAAAACAGTTTCGTGTAATCCGTGTATACCGTGGTAAAAACGGAAAATGGCGGGATCAACTGTACTCCAGCGTGAAGCCGACTTTTTTCAGATTGCGTTGTTCGCGCTCCAGGTCGGCCTGCGTCAGCATGTGATCCGCCAGCCAGCCAGGCGGAAACTGCAGTTCGACCTGTTTGCCGGAGAGATTCAGACCGATATCAGGCACCTGGTCCCGGGTGCGGCCGCGATGCAGCAGTACGGCAATGCGCAGCAGAATGCACAAGCGTATTCCCTGTTTTTTGAGGCGCTTCACCAACCCGTCGAATGCAGCAAGGCGAAACTTGCGGCGATGACTCAACACCAATGTCGCCAATAGTGCCTGCTCCTGTCGTGAAAATCCCGGCAGGTCGGCATTGAACAGAATATAGGCGCCGTGCTTCTGATACTGGCTATGCGAAACCTGTAATCCGATCTCATGCAGCTGCGCCGCCCAGGAGAGAATATCGCGGGAGTCGTCATCCAGCTTCCACTGCTCCCGGGCGGCCAGAAACAGCCTGTCAGCGCTCACCGCGACTCTCTGCGCCTGCAGCTGATCAACGCTCCAGCGGTTTGCAGCGGATTTGACGGAAGCGGCGCGGGCGTCGGTATGATTGATTCTGCCGATCAGGTCATACAGCAGCCCTTCACGCAGCGACTGCTCGGAAACACGCATTTGATCGATATCCAGCGTTTCAAAGACGCCGATGAGGACCGCCAGCCCCCCGGGCAGCACCGGCCTGCGATCATCGTCCAGCATCTCCAGTTCGAGCCTGTCGATATGTCCTGCATCAGTCATGGCGTCGCGCAGCCGGTAGAGACTGTCACGGGTCACCCCGCTGTCGCACCAGCCCTGCGCGTGGGTGATGTTACGAATCGCCTTGATGGTTCCGGAGCAGCCGATCGCCTCCTCCCAGTTGTCCGACCAGAATCTGCTGGCCACGGGATAGATGGTCAGACGCGCCTGCATGACGGCGCGTCGCATCTGCTCTGCAGTGACTACGCCGCCACTGAAAAACTGCTTGCTGGCGCTGACGCAGCCGGCCAGCAGGCTCTCGCGAAACTGGCTCTGCAAGCCTTCGCCGATGATCAGCTCGGTGCTGCCGCCGCCGATATCGACGACCAGGCGCTTGCCTTCGCGCGTCTCCCGTCCATGGGCAACACCGAGATAGATCAGCCGCGCCTCTTCACGGCCGGCGATAATTTCAATCGGATGACCGAGAACCTGCTCGGCCCGGGCAACAAATTTATCGGCATTGGTCGCCACACGCAGAGTATTGGTTCCCACCACCCGCACCGTGCCCGGCGGCAGAGAGCGCAGACGCTGGGAGAAACGTTCCAGTGTCTCCAGACCCCGCCCGCGGGCTGCAGGATGCAGTTTCCCCTTTTTTGTCAGCCCGCCACCGAGCCGCACCGGTTCACGCAATCTGTCGATAATCGACAGTGTGCCGGCCTCGTCGAGGCGCGCGACAATCATATGAAAACTGTTGGAGCCGAGATCGATGGCGGCAACCACATCCGGTGGAGAGGAGTTCACTGCCATTTCAACTCTGTTGCGGAGCCTTGCGGGCGCGATTTTTCAGCGCCTTTCCCTCTGCTGCACGCTTCTTGCGGGCCTCCTTGGGATCGGCGATCAGCGGACGGTAGATCTCGACGCGGTCACCATCCTGCAGCACCGCATCCATTTTCGATGCCTTGCCGAAGATGCCAATGCCGTTGTTGTGGAGATCGATGCCGGGAAACTCCTGGAGTATTCCCGACTGCCTGATTGCCTCGTTGGCCGTGATCCCCTGCGGCGCTTCCAGGGAGAGAATCATCTGCCTTCCCTCCAGCGCATGCGCAACTTCAACACGTATCAGATTGCTTGCCACCGTATACCTCTTCCGCCCTGCTACAAAACGAATCGACCATCGAGTTGGCAATATGCGCAAACACGGCGCCGAATGCCATGGTCATCAGTTTACCCGAAAACTCAAACTCGAGACGCAATGTGATCTTGCTGGCATCCTCCCGCAATGGCGTGAACTCCCACAGACCGTGCAGATGTGAGAACGGCCCCTCCTTGAGATCGATCTGCATCGATACATCCTCGACATAGCTGTTGCAGGTTGTGAATGACTGCACCACGCCTGCGCGGGCGACTTCGATCTCGCCACAGATCTGGCAGGCCTCCCGGTCCTCGGAAACCATTCTGGAGGAGCGGCACCAGGGCAGAAAGTTCTGGTAGTCACCGACATCATAGACCAGCCTGAACATGTCGGCTGCAGAGTGGTGCACCAGCGCACTTTTTTCAACGACTGCCAAAACCCAGCTCCACCCGTTCCATTAACGCCCCATCTCCCGGTCGAGCTCGCCGCTTTTCAGCCTGTCGAGATACTCCGTCAG
>JBDLII010000027.1:0-17761 GCA_039714995.1 Pseudomonadota bacterium | reverse complement strand
GACAACCGTGGTGGCCGGACTGCCCAACCCGGGCATGAAAGTCGATGCCAAGGACACCGCGCTGGTCATCACCGACCCGCAAAACGACTTCCTGAGCCCGGACGGCGTCACCTGGGGTGTCGTCGGCAAGAGCGTGACAGCCAACAAGACGGTGGCGCATATCGAGGCGCTGCTGAAAGCGGCAAAGGGCAGCGACATGGCCGTGTTCGTCTCGCCGCACTACTACTACCCGACGGACCACGGCTGGCAGGGCAAGGGCGCCCTGGAGGTGCTGATGCACAAGATCGGTATGTTCGACCGCAAGGATGCGCTGAGCCTGGATGGTTTTGACAACTCGGGCGCCGACTGGCTGGCCGTCTACAAGCCCTATATACAGGATGGCAAGACCGTGGTCACCAGCCCGCACAAGGTGTACGGCCCGGACAGCAACGACCTGGCATTGCAGCTGCGCAAGCATGGTATCAGCAAGGTGATCCTGGCCGGCATGTCGGCGAACCTGTGCGTCGAGTCGCACCTGCGCGAACTGATGGAGCAGGGCTTCGAGGTTGCCGTTGTCAAGGACGCCACTGCAGGCGCCCAGGTACCGGAAGGCGACGGCTACCAGGCGGCGCTGGTGAACTTCCGCTACATCGCCAATGCGGTCGTGTCGACTGACGCTGCTGTGAAGGGTATCAAGAGCGGGGGTGAGCTGAAGTAGTTGTACCCGGAATCTCACCCTTGTTGAAATCGATCATGATCCCGGCGTGTGCCGGGGTCCAGGGTATCAAACTGGAGAATACGATGAACAATCAATTGATCAGTGCATGTGTATGTATGGGGCTGTTTGGATGCGGTTTGGCATTTGCGGGCGACAAGGAGGCGATGATTTCCAGCGCTGAAAGCGCAGGACCTCCTGTCGTCACAGCAAACGCGACCATCAAGGCGCCTGATGGCACGGTCCTGCGAAAGGGCTCAAACGGCTACACTTGTTATCCGCAACAGAAGATCATCGGCCCGATGTGCAATGAGGAAGTTTGGGATACCCTCGTCGACGCGATGTTGAACAAGAAGGATTTCAAGCCCGATAAATTCAGCGTCTCCTACATGCTGGCCGGCGAAGGCACTGCCCTCGGGGTCAGTAACAGCGATCCTTATGCCACGGAACCGGATAAAAGTGACGACTGGGTGAAGGAGGGGCCACACCTGATGATCGTTGTACCTGATCGTACGATGCTTGCGGGATTGTCCACAAACCCGGAAGATCCGGTGTACGTGATGTGGAAAGATACACCCTATGCGCACATTATGGTGAAAATCGCTGCCGAAAAGTAAGGCTGGTCGCTTCAGGCGCGGACCCCCGAAAGGGGGCCGAAATCCATCTTGATTTAGGCGCGTAGCGACTTGATCAGAGCTTCCATAACTGTAACTATTCAGTATCTTGCAATTTCGGCTATCAAGTCTCTGTTATTGGGTGTATCTGGAGGAAACGTCGGAGGCATGGATGCCGACGCGAGCCTACATGGAAGTATTCACGGCGTTTTCCGGAAGATATACCCAATTGCAGTGACGATCTCTCATGTGCTGAATAGTTACCCATAACTTCGCCTTTTCCAGGGCGCCTCAATCGTTATTTGTCTTCGTCGTGAACTCAGCGCCTGCCAACCATGACGGTATGCGCCCTTTCAACTGGCCGATCACCTGATGGTCGAGTCGGTAGCTTCAATGATTATTGTCATTATGTCAAAGAAATGACGCGTATAAGCAAGACGATATGGCTTGTCTGTTTTATAATAGCTATTAATTTATGTGGCCACAGTACGTGACAAGTACGGGTCAAGGCTGCACCATCAGCGCACCTGTATGGAAGCAGCCTGATGTGCTTGGGGTCAACCAAAGAACTGGGCCGTGGCGCATTCTGGTTTTATCCGGAGAAGATGATGCAAGTAGAGAGAAGAGGCTATTGGCCTATGGGCAAAGGCGCACGAGAGTGGCTGCTGGAGCAATTGGAATCGAGCAGAGAACTGAAACGTTCCTCTTGCGTGAAGATGTATGAAAGGTATCTGCGACAGTTTGATATTAGCCGCATGAAAAAGGCAGATCTATCTTCATGAATACCTCCGTTGGAGCAGCTCCACCACTCGCTAAGGTAGCGATATGAGGAGGATATGAGACGGGCCATCTCCTGGTAACCGCTCATTCTCCTGAAATACTCGAATTTACTGCGCTATCAGCCTGCCTGGCAGGGTTGAATAGTATGGCTCTCCTACCTTTTGAGTGGAGATTGCTGCCCTGGGTCGAGACTATTCACCCAGCCATCTCATCTCTGCCAACGCAGCTCCCCAGATGTAGGTGACAACCATCAATACAGGCACCATCATGCCAAATACTCTCGCTACCCAACGAATGGATGGAGTTGCGTCATTGAGTTCCATGAAATAATCGATAACCATGCGCCCCTTGACAGCTGTGATCACAGCAATAAAGAGAGTTATCCAGAAACCTGACTCAGCCAACACTCCCACACAAACTCCTCCAAGGCTCAATGCCAGAAGCAACAGCCATACCAGATCAAGTTTTAGTGTGCTCCTGATTTCCATCTTCTGGCCCTTCAGGGTAAAACGTAGAAGAGAGGAAAAATCATCAGCCAGATCAGATCGGTAGCGTGCCAGTAGCTGGCAAAAGCCACCAGACCGTTGTGGTTTGCAGCGCTATAGCTGCCAAACCAGGTCCGGGCCATCACCCATCCCAATCCCAGTATGCCCCAGCTCACATGCACCAGATGGTTAAAGGTCAGGTAGTAGTAGGACATCAGAAAAACATCGCCGCCGCCGGTCAAACCCTGTGACACATTCCAGCGAATTTCAAGAAACTTCACGAGCGGATAACCTGCCGCAGTGATCAGCGCCGCAACCAGCCAGCGCATGCAAACGTCTTGTCTCTGTGCGCGCATGGCTACAATCGCACGTGCAACGAAAAAGCTGCTGGTGATCATCAGGGCAGTATTCATGCTCCCGGCCAGCATGGAAAGCTTCTGAGGTCCCTCGTGAAAATCCTGGGGATGATGGATGCGTGCAAAAAAATAGACCAGGAACATCAGTGCAAACTCGGTAAATTCAGCAAAAATACCGACCCAAATGGCCCTGTTGCCGGGAACACGGGAATGCTTCCTGGCTGTAGAATTCCGGGAGAAGGGGGCTGTGGCTTCACCAATATAAGACAATGGATATCCTCTATCAGGATAGATAATCTCATATTTACATCGTGAATGCCTAGCGCAGGGCCCGCAATGGCGCCGGGATGACAGTGCAATTGGGCTTAAGGTAGCGCCATTCTGTATTCACAAACACCATATTTGAGGAATCCATCCCATTGCCGTGGAGTATGCCTGCCGCTCAGTCAACCAGCCGTATGAGTGATATGGGAATGGCGCTATCTGTTGTCGAAATGGATATTGACGGCTTCAGACGCTTATATCGTGCCGTGCTTTTCGACGGGGCCGGCATCGTTGTCACCGACCTGACGTCAGAGCGCGAGCGAGTCGGATTTTATTTCGATGCCGTAAGATATGCGCCAACCATCGAACTGACATAGCGTGCGTTCTGATGGGTCTGATCAATCATCAGCGCCGCTTCAGAATTGTCTTCAAAGGCTGTGGAGCCGGCATCGTTGTACAGCGTGAAAATTGGTATGAGTTTGCCAATCATCACGCCCATTGCCGAGCAGTTCTCTTTCATTGCCCACTCTGCGCCAAGCACCTTGACTTCTGCCTTGCAGTAGTTGCTCAGATCGCGCAGCACCTCGATTTCTGGCGCTTTGTCGCGAATGAAATCACCGTCGATGGTGGAATCTGCAAAAACAGGTGATGAGAACGCCAGCAGCACTGAGGCAAGTATTGCTTTTTTCATTTCATTTCTCTGAATTATCCGAGTGTATTCAGCGTACATTCAGATAAGCGAGGTTACCATTGATATATTACTGAGATTGACAAACATCTAACAGACTGTTGAAAAACTCCCTCTCCCTGAGGGAGAGGGCTGGGGTGAGGGGGAATGCAGCATCTAACTGATTGATTTTACTACCCCTTATCCTAACCTTCTCCCAAGGGGAGAAGGGATAAATGCGTTTTCAACAGCCTGCTAAGGAGAAGTGGAAGAGTTGCCTGCGATCGTCGCTGATCGAGTGGCCCGCCGATATGCCCTGAAACCGGAGGTCAATCTCGTCGACATTGTTCGGTTGCTCGATTGATTATGATCAATCAAACAGGCTAATATCAGATTTCAATCGCAATAGAGGAGATAGAAAATGCCCAAGATGATTTATTTTGCTGCTTTGGCAGCTGTTCTCGTGAGTACTGCTGGTTGCCAGTCTGCGCAATATCAAGCGTCGACAGCACCCAGTTACAGCTCTGGTGATAGTGGCACAAGATATTATGGCGACACAAGATACTCGCGCGAAGCCCAATGCAGGGACGAAGCGCGGCGGGCATCTGCAGATGCTGGCAATACGAATGTTGGCAAGACTGCCGGTGGCGCTGTCATTGGAGGCCTTGTCGGCTATGCTGTCGGCAAGAATGTCACTCACCATGGGCACCACTACACTGGTGCGGGCTCAGCGGTAGGTGCTGCAACCGGAGCTGCGGTAGGGCACAACATGGGAGATAATCCCCAGGCGGTCTATGACGCAGTCTACGAGGACTGCATGTATCGCTGATGAGCAATTCTGCCGGTATCCCCGAATCTGCCTGGATGGTGCGGTGCATTCTGTCGAGTAACCGACGGCACGATGAGAATAACATTGCTTGTAGGGTAATCACCCTACAGACACCCTCATCGCCTGTATGTCAAACTGTGTCTGTAGAGCATATTTTTTGCTCTTGCTATAAGTGATTCATTTCACTTAACTTTACACACAGTTCATGACCTGTGAGTTGCACCAGCCAGCGGTGTGCAGAGTAACACTGGCAGCAAATGAAGAAGGCCTATTCCCAGGGTGGCTTGTTGATTGTCTACCCGCAATTTTCCGGGCCTCTGGCATTTGCCGTCTTGCCCGCGATACGGGCTAAACTTCAATGGTGTGTTCCTGAGCATGACACTAAACTGCTCCACAAGACCTCGCCAATCACTTCGCGGGGTTTTGTGTTAGAAGGAGTGCATGAAACACAAGGAGCATATTGAATGCAACGCACGGCATGCATGGAAACAGTTGACCAGATCAAACTCCATCTCGGTGAGTTTGCATCACTTCTCAATGAGAGCTCTCATAATAAAGACCCCGCAAAAGCGGGGTCTTTATTATGATTGGAACAACCGCATCTTATCCATCGAGCAGCAGGTCGGGAATACAGCGAGAGAGGCGGGAAGCATCTATAATGATCGCTAAGCATTTCGGTAAGGAATGAAACTTGAAAAAAGCTATCTGGATAATCAGCGCTATTATTATCGCCTTTATAGGCTATGGTGCAGCATCCCCTTTCATCACGATTTCAAATATCAAAACAGCGGTCGTTGAACAGGATCCCCAAAAACTCTCTGATAATATTGATTTTCAAATACTTAGACAGAATGTAAAGAACCAGGTCAACTCAGCGATGTTGAAATATTCTCCAGCAGAGTTACAGGGAAACCCTTTTGCTGTAATTGCCGCCGGGTTTGCAACGAATATCGTTGAGGGTGCTATAGATTCTTTTGTTACGCCAAGTGGATTGGCGATGCTGATGGAGGGAAGGAGACCTCCGATGCGCGGATCAGGTGCAGGAAATACTTCAAATAGAGATCACGTTAAGAGGGATGATTTGTTTAAGAATGCACGGTATTCCTACGACTCATTCAGCAGGTTTTCAATATGGGTTCCAACTGATACCAGAGGTGGGGTCAGGTTTATTTTACAAAGAGACGGGTTGTCCTGGAAACTGGTTGATATGGTTATGCCGTTTTGAAATCTATATTTGAATATAGACCATGGTCTATTATTCTGTATATTTCCATAACTCATATTGTTCCCATAACTCTTTGACATCATATCCATTCTCTTCTGCTTTCTGTGCCCAAAAGGAACATTGTTTCAGGTCTTCTTCTATCCCTGCTCCCGCACAGTAAATTACTGCCAGATGATATTGTGCTTTCTCGTGATCCTGATTCGCTGATTTTTTGTACCATTCAACTGCTTTATTCTCATCTTTCTGCACACCTACTCCTTTTCTATACATCAGTGCCAAGTTAAATTGCGCCTGTGCATTGCCTTGATTTGCTGATTTTTCGTACCATTTGAACGCCTCCCTCTCGTCTTTCGAAATGCCAATTCCTTTTCTATACATCATTGCCAGATTAAATTGCGATTTTTCATGGCCTTGATTTGCAGATTTCTTGTACCATTTGAATGCTTCCTTCTCATCTTTCGATACGCCCATTCCCTTTCTATACATCATTGCCAGATGATACTGTGCATTTACATGACCTTGATCTGCTGATTTTTTGTACCATTTAACTGCTTCCTTCTCATCTTTCAGCACGCCTGTTCCTTTTCTATACATTATTGCCAAATAATATTGTGATTCAGCATCACCATGAAGTGCAGATTCTTTATGCCATTCGAATGCCTCCCTTTCCTCTTTCAGTTCATCCTCTCCTTTTTTATAGATAATAGCCAAATCCAATTGTGCTTTTGAATCAGCCTGATTTGTTGTATTCCTGGAGCATCCGAATGCATCTTGATAATTGCCTTTACTACAAGCAATCCTGCCTTCAGAAAAATCATCTGCATATAAATATTGAGTAATAACCATTAATATAACGAGTGTTAGATATTTCATTGGTTTTCCGCTGACAGATTGATTCTATTAATGAATTATATTGTATACTTCTTCAGCCGTCCTTTCTTCTGGACACCAGCCGCCGGCTTCAATGCCGTGCAGCATCGAGAGCCGCCATGACAACACCGTCTGGCCACCTGATACGATTTTCTTGATAGATGCTCTATGCTTTTGATAATGCCATAACTTACTGGCTTCTGCCGACTGGTATCTCATTCTGATCGTCATCGCTGTATTTGTCGCCATCAGGCTCTGGCGGACTTGCTGCACATCAGCAGAGTCAAGATGTACTCGGTCGTGACCGCGCTGAATGCTCAAAGTCCGCAAAGATCGCGGGAATGACTTCAGCGGACCGCTATCTTGCCGGAGAGCACGGGTGCCAGATTGTCGTTCATGCGATATAGTGGAAACATCGTGACAGCAATTTTCACAAGAGAGTGCGTCTATGACAAAGCTAAAGGTAAATGGAGAAATCTCTGACATCGAGGTGGACGGTTCGACGCCTCTGCTCTGGGTATTGCGCGAGCAACTGGGGCTGACCGGCGCAAAGTACAGCTGCGGAATTGGCGAATGCGGGTCCTGCACGGTGCTTGTCGATGGTAAAGCGGTTCGCTCGTGCATCATCCCGGTTTCCGCGCTTAACCCGTCTGAGGAGATCATAACGATAGAGGGGCTCTCAACCAAAGGCGATCATCCTCTGCAGCGGGCGTGGGCGGAGTTGGACGTTCCGCAGTGCGGTTACTGTCAAACCGGTATGATCATGAGTGCTGCCGAACTGATCGACAGTAACCCGGATCCGAGTGACGAGGATATCGACGCTAGCATGACCAACATATGCCGCTGCGGGACGTACAATCGTGTGCGGCAGGGGATCCATCTTGCGGTCAAACTGAAAAAGAACGGGGAAGCGTGATGGCAAGAAAATGTGTGAATATATCGCGTCGTCAGTTTCTTATTGGCACAGCATCGGCAGGGGCTGGTCTTTCGCTGGGCATCTATCTGCCGGCAGCTCGTAGTGAGGCGCATGCAGCGGAGTCTACCCCCGAGGTCAATGCCTGGGTGGTCATCGAACCTGACGATACCGTGATCATTCGTATCGCCCGCTCAGAGATGGGCCAGGGCACGCTGACCGGCTTGGCGCAACTGGTGGTCGAGGAGCTTGAGTGCGACTGGTCGAAGGTGAAAACCGAGTATCCGACACCCGGCCGTAATCTCGCCCGCGACCGGGTGTGGGGCAGTTTTCAAACTGGTGGCAGCCAGGGCATCCGAGGCAGCCACCAGTACGTGCGTGAAGGCGGCGCCGCTGCCCGGGAGATGCTGATTGAGGCCGCTGCTGAGGCCTGGGGCGTTGAGGTTGGGGAGTGCAGCGCAGCGGCCAGCGTGATCACTCACCGCCCAACAGGACGCACCACCACTTACGGCAAAGTGGCGTCTGCGGCGGCCCAATTGATACCACCGTTTGAAGTGGAGCTGAAGGACCCGGAAGAGTGGAAGATCGCCGGCAAACCAGTCAAGCGTCTCGACACGCTGGACAAGCTGACCGGGAAACAGGTTTTCGGTGCCGATCTCCAGCTACCCGACATGCTCAATGCCGCTATCAAGGCCTGTCCGGTATTTGGTGGCACACTCGAGAGCTTTGATGCCGCTGCTGTCAGCAGGATGCCCGGAGTGCGGCACGTTGTGCGTGTCGAGGATTATGCCGTCGCTGTGGTTGCCGAAACCTGGTGGCAGGCCAAGATGGCTCTCGACGCTCTTCCCGTTACCTGGGATGAAGGCCCGAATAGGGGGGTAAACAGCGCCTCCATCGCACAAATGCTGGAGGAAGGGCTGACTGCCGAAGACGCCGCAGTCGGCAACCAGGCCGGTGATGCGGTGGCGGCGATCAAGGGCGCCGTGAAGCGTGTCGAGGCAACCTATGGTTTTCCCTACCAGCATCACGCAACCATGGAGCCGATGAACGCAACGGCACTCTGGACCAAGGATCGCTGCGAAGTCTGGTGTCCGACACAAAATGGCGAGGCGGCGTTGGAGGCAACCGCCGAGGCAGCCGGACTGCCGGCAGAACAGTGCGAGGTCTACAAGATTCACCTCGGTGGCGGATTCGGCCGGCGTGGCGCGTTCCATGATTTCGTCAAGCAGGCGGTCGCCATCGCGAAACAGATTCCGGGAGTGCCGGTCAAACTGTTGTGGAGCCGTGAGGAGGACATGCTGCATGGTGCCTACCACCCGATCACAAAGGCCAGGATGAGCGGCGGACTTGACGACAAGGGCAATCTTGCCGGACTGCATGTGCGTATCTCCGGGCAGTCAATACTCGCATCGGTCAATCCCGCCTGGATGCAGAACGGTGTGGACATGTTCGTCTTCCAAGGGCTGGCGCCCGATGGCGATCATGCGATCAGCTACACCATACCGAACCTGCTGGTCGATTACGCTATGCGTAACCCGCCCGTGCCGCCGGGCTTCTGGCGGGGGGTGAATATCAACCAAAATGCCATCTACATGGAGTGCTTTATCGATGAATTGGCACAGGTCGCCGGCAAGGATCCGCTGGAGTTTCGCCGCAGCTTGATGGCCGATCATCCGAAAAGCCTGGCGGTCCTCAATGCGGTTGCGGAAAAAGCTGGCTGGGGCAAGCCAGCTCCAGAGGGGGTGCACCGGGGTCTGGCGGTCTGTAAGGCTTTTGCCAGCTATGTAGCGGCCTGCGCGGAGATCTCGGTCGACAAGAGTGGCAAATTGAAGATCCACCGCATCGTCGCCGCAACTGATCCGGGCCATGCGGTCAATCCCCAGCAGATCGAGGCACAGGTCGAAGGCTCATTCGTCTTCGGCCTGTCGGCGATGCTGTACGGGGAGTGCACAGTGAACGGAGGTGGTATCGAGCAGACCAATTTTTCCTCCTATCCCACGATGCTGATGTCCGAAATGCCAAAGGTCGAGGTGATCGTCATGCCCTCGGGAGGTTTTTGGGGTGGTATTGGCGAGCCGACCATTGCGGTGGCAGCACCTGCTGTACTGAATGCCATTTATGCCACCACCGGCAAACGTATTCGGCAGTTGCCGCTGAAAAAACATGATCTGAGACCTGCCTGACGAACTCCTTGTATGAGCATGCAGGTTGACGATATCGAGGTGCTCAGTCAGGCGAAGGAGTGGCTTCAGGGCGGCCAGCGGGTTGCCCTTGCGACGGTGATTCGCACATGGGGTTCTTCGCCCCGACCGCCCGGGTCGCTGCTCGCGATGACTGAAGCTGGACAATTCGTGGGGTCTGTATCCGGCGGCTGTGTCGAGGAAACACTGGCAGAACATTACCGCAATGGTGAACTGGCTGGCCCGACGCCAACCATGGTGGACTTTGGTGTCGACCGGTCGGCCGCATCGCGCATGGGATTGCCATGCGGTGGGCGTCTCGAACTGCTGGTGGAAGAGCTGGCCAGCACCGAAGCAATCGGGGCCTTGCTAACACGCATCGGGGATGGCGAACTGGTGGCGCGTCAAGTTGATCTGACCAATGGCGTGGTCTGCCTGTTTGAGGGCGAAGGCGGTAGCGACCTCAAATTATCGGAGAACCAGGTGATCAAAACCTTCGGCCCCGCCTGGGAACTCCTTCTCATCGGTGATGGCCAACTGGCCCGCCACCTGGCGTCCATGGCGATAGAACTCGATTATCGGGTGACGATCTGCGACCCACGCGATACGTTTGTTGCCTCGAATCCGATCGCTGCGGTCCGTTATCGCCGCGAAATGCCCGATGAGGCGGTGCTGAAGCTGGGTGACCAGGCGCGTACCGCGGTCGTCGCACTGGCACACGACCCGCGTCAGGACGATCTGGGATTGAGCGCCGCGCTCGAGTCAAAGGCCTTCTACATCGGTGCGCTGGGTTCGACCAGGTCGGCACAGGCGCGGCATGAACGCCTGCAATTCCTCGGTTTCGGCCCTGAACAGATTGAGCGTATCCATGGTCCGGCCGGCCTGCATATTGGCAGTAAGCGCCCGGCGGAGATCGCCGTCTCGATTCTTGCGGAGATAACCGCGATTCGCAATGGGATTGCAGTTGCCGCAAAGCAAATTGAGAAGGCATGACTGACGTTGTGGGCATCCTTCTTGCGGCGGGTTCTTCCCAGCGCTTCGGTGCACACAAGCTGATGCAGCCGCTGGCCGACGGAACCCCGGTCGGTGTCGCAGCAGCCGGCGCCTTGATCGCAGCCGTGCCCAATAGCGTTGCTGTCGTACGGTCTGGCGACAATCCAATGATCGAGGCTTTTTTATCTCTCGGCCTGAAGATTGTGGAAAATCCGTTTGCCGATCAGGGCATGGGCGCCAGCCTTGCCGCCGGTGTCGAAGCGAACGCAGGTGCTGACGGGTGGTTGATCACACTGGCCGATATGCCGTGGGTACAAACTGAGACAGTTCGTATACTCGCACACAGCCTGCAAAAAGGCGCGTCAATGGTAGCTCCTGTCCATGACGGGCGGCGCGGACACCCGGTTGGTTTTGCCCGTCACTGGGGAGACAGGCTGCGGGCATTGAGTGGTGATGAGGGGGCCAGAGGCCTGGTCTCCGCACATGCTGACGAACTTGTTTTGCTGAACACCTCGGACGCCGGCGTGTTAAAGGACATCGATCGCCCGCATGATCTGGTCGGTTAAATCCGACATCACTGACGGCTCTTGCGTCGTGCTTCTGGGTGGCTTTGTCAACTGACAATGCGCCTCTCCTTGGCGGTTGATCAAGATTAATTAACCGGCTGAAATATGGGGGGGGGTGAAGGCAAGCGTTGTGGATAGAATTGTGGATAGAGCGCCTGCTAATAAAGAAAAACCCGCCATAATTCAGCGGGTTATGAATATATATTGGTGGAGACGGCGGGAATCGAACCCGCGTCCGCAAGCACTCTGCTTTAGACTCTACATGTTTAGCCCTTTCTATTGTGTTTAGACTCGCTGTTACCCGAAAGGCAGGGTAGTCAGCAGTCGAGTTCGTCAGGTTTTAACAGGTCTGGCCCGAACACTCCGTCACTGCGATCCCGTATGATTCGACCCCTGAAATCCGGGCGTATGGGCACACACCGGCGAGGGGCTGGCTACCTAGGCAGCCAGAGCGTAGTTGTCGTTGTTTGCAACTATCGTTGTACGACTGGTTTTACGAGGTACTCGTCCCTCGACATGCATCTGAAGTTTTGTAACCCGCGTCGAAGCCAGGTCGTCCCCTTCATCTGTTAAATATTGATATGGAGGTTGTCCTGTCAATATTCAAGAGGTTTGACAGTCTAAACCTTTGATGGTTCAGGAGCAAATGGTGATTATGCACCTTGACGCGCTTCGCAAGCTCAGCACATCCTGGGTCAAATACGCTATTTTCAACGATCTTTCATGGCACGCTGCTGGTCGCGCTTCCAGTCGCGCTCCTTCAGGGCAGCGCGCTTGTCATGCTGTTTCTTACCCTTGGCGATGCCGATTTCGAGCTTTGCCTTGCCCTTTTTCCAGTACATGGCGGTGGCCACCAGAGTGTAGCCCTTGCGTTCGATGAGCCCGATGAGTTTGTTCAGTTCGTGGCGGTGCAGCAGCAGTTTGCGGGTGCGCGTGGGGTCCGGTGTGACGTGCGTGGAGGCGCTCAGCAGCGGGTTGATGGTGCAGCCGAAGATAAAGGCTTCGCCATTCTTGATCGTGACATAGCTCTCCTTGATGTTGGCGTGCCCGGCGCGCAGCGCCTTGACCTCCCAGCCCTGCAGCGCGATGCCGGCCTCGTAACGCTCCTCGATAAAGTAGTCGTGACCCGCTTTTTTATTCAGCGCGATGGTGTTGCCGGATGATTGCTTCCTTTTTTTCGCTCGTTTAGCCATGGAGGTGGATTTTACATGAAGTGCAGCAATACGTGGGATTGATGAAGCAGACTTTTCTTGCACTACAGTAATTAACACTGGATAATTCGCTGTTTGGCACTCATATCTATAGTGTGCTAACGAATTTGTATTGGAGTTATGGGTAGGGATCCTGTCGATATTGCAGTGAATGAGCGTGCGCAGTACTGTCTCAAGGTATTGATCGAACGCTATATTCGTGATGGACAGCCTGTTGGTTCACGCACCTTGGCGCGCGACAGCGGCATGAAACTCAGCCCCGCGACTATCCGTAATGTGATGTCGGATCTGGAGGAGGCCGGGCTTATCGCCTCGCCGCATACATCTGCAGGGCGGGTGCCGACTGTTTCAGGATACCGTTTTTTTGTCGATTTTCTGGTATCGCTGCGACCGCTCGACAAGAGTGAGGTACAGCAAATGCAGCAGCAGATTGCTGTTGGCTCCGACAGCAGGGCGCTGGTCTCAAGGGCGTCCAGCGCGCTCTCCGATTTAACCCGCATGGCGGGCCTGGTGATGGTGCCGCGCCGCGAACAGGTGCTGTTTCGTCAAATCGAGTTTGTGCCGCTCTCGGATAGCCGCATCCTGGTCATTCTGGTCACCAGTGACGGCGAGGTGCAGAACAGGGTCATCGAAACGGCAAAGCGATTCAGTGAATCGCAGCTGATCCAGGCGCAAAATTTTCTGACCTCCAACTATGGCGGCCGGGATCTGGAGAGCATGCGCGCCGGCCTGCTCAAGGAGATGCAGTCGACCAGAAAGCGCATGGACGAAGTGATGGCACAGGCAATGGAGTTGGCCGGCCTGGTGCTGAATAACGAAAAGTCAGAAGGGGATTTTGTGCTCTCCGGACAAACGAACCTGATGGGGTTTCACGATCTCTCGGATATGACGTTGCTGAAGCACCTGTTTGATTCATTTGCCGAGAAACGCGAGATCCTGCATCTGCTGGATCACTGCATGGATGCCGAAGGGGTGCAGATCTTCATCGGTGAAGAGTCTCACTATGAACCCTTTGATAATCTTACCCTGGTGACTGCGCCCTATGAGACCGATGGCCGCGCCGCCGGTGTGTTGGGGGTCGTGGGGCCGACGCGCATGGACTACAACAAGGTGATCCCGATTGTGGATGTCACGGCAAAATTGTTGTCGATGGCCTTGAAGAGAAAGTAGGAACCCCTATATTTAAACAATCTGAAAACACCCTCACCCCAGCCCTCTCCCGGGGGGAGAGGGGGTAGAGCGGTTGAATACCCGATTTTATAGCGAATTGTAAGAGAGATAGATGAGCATGTCTGATAAAGAGGATCTGATCGAGGAAGAAGAGGAGCTGTTGGAGAAACTTGAGCCTGAAACTGCCGATGAAGAGGCTGAAAACCTCACTATCGAGTCTCTGCAGTTGCAGCTTGACGAGGCCAGGGCGACCATCGATGAAAGTGCGCTGCGCGCCCGTGCTGATATGGAAAACTTTCAGCGCCGCCACAAAAAAGAGCTCGAGAAGGCGCATAAGTTTGCGTTGGACAACTTCTCCAGCGAACTGCTCCCTGTGTGGGACAGTCTCGAGCTTGGTATTCAGGCTGCCCTTGATCATACCGCGGACGTGGACAAGTTGCGCGAAGGCAACGAGTTGACCTTGAAGATGCTGCGTGACGTGATGAATAAATTCGGCATCGAGCAGATCGACCCCGAGGGTGAAGCCTTCAATCCCGAAGAGCACCAGGCGATGTCGATGCAGCCGAGTGATGAGGTGCCACCCAACACCGTGACAACAGTGGTGCAGCGTGGCTACAAATTGAATGGCCGATTGATACGCCCGGCCATGGTGATGGTGTCGCAATAGTGTTGAAAAGCCGGTTAACCATCCCCATTTAGAGACAAGCGAACAAATTTAACCTGAATTTACATATTTATATCGAGTTTATCTGGAGAAAGTCATGGGAAAAATCATCGGAATCGACCTGGGCACCACCAACTCCTGCGTTGCAGTGATGGATGGTGATGCGCCGCGGGTGATTGAAAACGCCGAAGGCGATCGTACCACGCCCTCGATCGTTGCCTATACCAACGACAATGAAATCCTGGTCGGTCAATCCGCCAAGCGTCAGGCTGTCACTAATCCAAAGAATACCCTGTATGCAATCAAGCGCCTGATCGGCCGTAATTACGATGATCCCATGGTCAAGCGTGACCAGGATATCGTTCCCTATGAGATCGTCAAGGCGGACAATGGTGATGCCTGGGTTGACGTCAACGGCAAAAAGATGGCGCCGCCCGAAATTGCTGCGAAAGTTCTGCAGAAGATGAAGTCGACCGCCGAAGACTACCTTGGCGAGACTGTGACTGAAGCTGTGATTACCGTGCCTGCCTATTTCAATGACTCCCAGCGTCAGGCAACCAAGGACGCCGGCAAGATTGCCGGTCTCGATGTCAAGCGTATCATCAACGAGCCGACTGCCGCTGCGCTGGCCTACGGCATGGACAAACAGGTAGGTGACCGCAAACTGGCAGTCTACGACCTCGGTGGAGGCACCTTTGACGTCTCTATCATCGAGATCGCCGAGATCGACGGCGAACATCAGTTCGAGGTGCTCTCGACCAATGGCGATACCTTCCTCGGCGGTGAGGATTTCGACAGCCGTGTGATCGACTACCTGGTCGATGAGTTCCAGAACGAGCAGGGCGTCGATCTGCGCAACGATCCGCTGGCGCTGCAACGCCTCAAGGAGTCGGCGGAGAAGGCGAAGATCGAGCTCTCTTCAAGCCAGCAGACCGATGTCAACCTGCCCTACATCACGGCGGACCAGACCGGTCCCAAGCACCTCAATATCAAGTTGACGCGCGCCAAGCTGGAAGCGCTGGTCGAGGATCTGGTCAAGGGCACCATCGGTCCCGTCAAGACGGCGCTGTCCGATGCGGGCATGTCGGCAGCGGAGATCGACGACGTCATCCTTGTCGGTGGCCAGACGCGGATGCCGCTGGTGCAGAAGACGGTCGAGGAGTTTTTTGGCAAGGCGCCGCGCAAGGATGTCAACCCCGACGAAGCCGTCGCCATGGGCGCGGCGATCCAGGGCGGCGTGCTTGGCGGTGACGTCAAGGACATCCTGTTGCTGGACGTAACGCCGCTGTCACTGGGTATCGAGACCCTGGGCGGTGTCATGACCAAGCTGATCGAGAAGAACACCACCATCCCGACCAAGGCGGAGCAGGTATTCTCGACAGCGGACGATAACCAGACTGCCGTCACCGTGCATGTGCTGCAGGGTGAGCGCGAGCAAGCCTCCGCGAACAAGTCACTGGGACGTTTTGATCTGACCGATCTTCCACCGGCACCGCGTGGCATGCCGCAAATCGAGGTCAACTTTGATCTCGACGCCAACGGCATCCTGCACGTCACCGCCAAGGACAAGGCGACCGGCAAGGAACAGAAGATCCAGATCACCGCCTCCAGCGGACTCTCTGATGATGAGGTCGAACGCATGGTGAGCGATGCGGAGTCGCATGCCGAGGAAGACAAAAAGTTCCATGAGCTCGTTGGGGTGCGCAACCAGGCCGACAACATGATCCATGCCACCAAGAAAAGCATGGAGGAGTTGGGTGACAAGCTCGACGGCGCTGAGCGTGCCTCCATCGAGGCCGCCATCAATGATCTCGAGGCTGTCATGGAAAGCGACGACAAGGAGAAGATCGAAGCCAAGACCAAGGTGCTTACCGAAGCCTCTGCAAAAATGGCCGAGAAGCTCTATGCCGACCAGGGAGCGGCGGCTGGAGCGCCGGGTGCTGATGCAGGAGCCGGCGAGCAGCAGTCATCAGCTGCCGATGATGATGTCGTCGATGCCGAGTTCGAAGAGGTCGATGACAGCGACAAGAAGGCGTAACGTCTTCTGACCACAGAGCCCCTGATTCAGGGGCTCTGTTTTTTTGTTAATGAAATGCAGGCAAGGCCTGCATTTTCTGCGCTGAGAAGAGCATGTCCAAACGCGATTTTTATGAAGTGCTGGGTGTTGAACGCAATGCCAGCGAAGCCGAGATCAAGAAGGCTTACCGACGCCTTGCGATGAAGCACCATCCCGACCGCAATGCCGGTGACAAGGCTGCTGCGGCGGAACAGCATTTCAAGGAGGCCAAGCAGGCCTACGAGATTCTCTCCGACCAACAAAAACGTGCCGCCTATGACCAGTTCGGACATGCCGGCGTCGATCCCTCCATGGGGGGCGGCCCAGGTGGCGGGTTTGGTGGCCAGGGTGCGGATTTCGGCGACATCTTCGGCGACGTCTTCGGTGATATCTTCGGCGGCGGCCGCCGCCGCGGAGGGCCGGGCGGCGCTTCGCGTGGTTCTGACCTGCGTTACAGCCTGGAGCTGTCACTCGAGGATGCCGTCAATGGCACGGATGTCAAAATCCGTATTCCCACCTGGGCCTCCTGTCATACTTGCAACGGTAGTGGCGCCAAGAAGGGAACCTCGCCGAAGACGTGCGGCACCTGTCACGGCAGCGGCCAGGTGCGCATGCAGCAGGGCTTTTTCGCCGTGCAGCAGACCTGTCCCGCCTGTCATGGCCGCGGCAACGTGATTGAAAACCCCTGCCCGGACTGCCGTGGCCAGGGGCGTGTGCAGGAGGAGAAGACGCTCTCGGTGAAGGTGCCTCCCGGCGTCGATACCGGTGATCGCATTCGGCTCTCCGGCGAGGGCGAGGCTGGAGAGCACGGCGGCCCAGCGGGCGATCTCTTTGTCGAGACCGTGGTCAAGGAGCACCCGATTTTTCAGCGCGACGGCAGCAACCTCTATTGCGAAATGCCGATCAGTTTTCCAACCGCGGCGCTTGGCGGCGAAATGGAGGTGCCGACGCTCAGCGGCAAGCTGAAGTTAAAGATTCCGGCCGGCACCCAGGCCGGTAAGATGTTCCGTCTGCGCGGCAAGGGCGTCAAGCCGGTGCGCGGCGGCCCGCAGGGCGACCTGATTTGTCGTACAGTCGTCGAAACCCCGGTCAAGCTGACAGAGCGCCAGAAAGAGCTGATCATGGAACTCGACGAGACCCTGCAGGGGAAAGGCTCGAAGCACAGCCCGCAGTCACACGGCTGGCTCGACGGCGTCAAGAAGTTCTTCTCGGATATGGGGTTGT
>JBDLII010000026.1:0-17996 GCA_039714995.1 Pseudomonadota bacterium | reverse complement strand
GGAGACAGCCGTGCGCAACTACATCCTGCGCCAGGCGGGATATGACGCCAGCGAGGACTTCGTCAGCCGCCAACGCATCGCCATTGAAGAGACTGCGGATGAAGAAAACACGTAGGCAGTTGGCAGTTGGCGCAAGTCTGGTCAAACTTATTCGGCATTGCGAGGAGGCCCAGCCGACGCGGCAATCTTCCCTGGATTGCTTCGCTACGCTCGCAATGACAGGGTTTAGCGGACATGCAATCGTTACCGCTTATCCATCGTGTTCAGGAAATCCTTCCAGGTAAGCAGCAATTTCCCCGGGCTTTGGATTCTCCCGCCATGGAACGACACCCACCAGCGGGGCATCGATGCGTTGCTGCATGGCGTCGACGATGTCATCCATGGCGTCTAATTCGGGTTGCTGCTGGTTGGCGATCCAGCCGCCGAATTCAAGCCCGCTCATCCTGATTGCCGCAGCCGTCAACAGCGCATGGTTGATACAGCCCAGGCGCAAACCAACGACCAGGATGACCGTCAATCCCAGCCTGCAAGCCACATCCGGCAGCATGGCGTCGTCGCCGAGCGGCACGGCCCAGCCGCCGGCTCCCTCCATTACGACCCGTTCAGCACGTTGTTCGAGTTGCCGGTAAATGGATGCGATCCGCTCAATCCGGATAGGCTCACCTGAGCGTGCAGCTGCAAGATGCGGAGCAATCGGCGGCTCGAATGCATAGGGATTGACCAGCGAGTATGGCAGCTCGCATGAGCCGGCCTGCATGATCTGCACGGCATCACTGTTACGCAACCCATCTACTCCCCGCGAACAGCCGGAGGCAACCGGTTTGAACCCGGCCACCGTCAAACCCTGCTGCTTGAGCTTCTCCATGACAGCCAGGGTGACTACCGTCTTCCCCACCCCGGTGTCGGTACCGGTAATAAAATAACCGCTCATCACATCCTACGCTCGCAGCGCATCAACCGATACCGTCGTGACTCCATCCTCCGTCACCTGCCGCGGCGCCCAGGCGTGGCCGTAGACGACCTCCCAGGTGGAGGGCAGCCGGCCGTCGCAACGGAACAGTTCGTAGGCATCCCGAAACTGCTGCATGCGTTGTTTGCCGGTCAACTTTTTGCTGCGGCCGGCATCCGTATTGTGAGCGCCGATGCGCTTGATATCACGCATCAGCTGATCGACGCTCTGGTAGGTCATGGTGATCCGCTCCGCATCCATCACCGGTTCGGCAAACTGCGCTTCGACCAGCAGATCGCCGACATCGTGCATATCCACAAAGTTATTAACGTGTCTCCTGCCATCCACCTGCTCCCAGGCGCTACGCAGCTCTTTGAGCGTATCCGGGCCGAAGCTCGAGAACAGCAGCAGCCCTCCCGGCCGCAACACGCGGCGGAACTCCGTGAATGTCGAGGCGAGATCTGAACACCACTGCAACGCCGCATTGGAGTAGATCATATCAACAGAGTGCGCCGCCAGGGGGAGCTGCTCCAGGTCGGCGCAGAGGGGCAGCGGGCGTCTCAGAACACGCCCGCGCCCCCTGGCCCGCTGTAGCATCGGCAGGGCGAAATCGAGAGCAATCACCGACGCCTTCGGATAGCGTTTGAGCAGGCTTGCACTTGCTTCACCGGTGCCGGCGCCGATATCAAGGATCATGCGCGGCTGTACACGCATGTAGTCGAGTCGCTCCAGCATGCGCTGGCCGACCTCGCGCTGCAGCACCGCCGCTTCGTCATATGAGCCGGCTGCACGTGAGAAGGCGCGCCGGGCGTGTTGCTTGTCAATCATCTAAAGACTCCAGCGCCTGCATGCACTGCGCGGGATGGGAGACAAACGGAGCGTGTCCGGCGCCGTCGATCATCGTGAATTCCGCCCCTGGCAGCAGCTGCCCGATACAAGCGGCTGTCTGCGGGGAAACCAGCCTGTCCCGCTCCCCATGGATCCACAGGGAGGGCACATCGAGTTGGGGCAGCCGTGGACGCTGATCCGTCAGCTGCAGCAGCTGCAGGCCTGTCAGCAGCGCCTGCTGCGATGCCTCAGGACGCATGGAGACGGCGGCCTTGAGCTGGCGCAGGCTCTCTTTCGGCTGTTGTGATCCCAACATCTGCAGCCCCAGAAAGCGCATCAACGTCTGCCGCGGGTCCGTGATGAGCGCATCTGCAAACTGCTGCAGATCCTCTCCGGCCATGCCGCATGGCCAATCGCTGCGCTGTACGAAACAGGGCGTCCCGGCAAGCATCACCAGCGCTGCCAGGCGGCGGGGCTGTGCCAGGGCCGCCTGCAGGGCGACCTGCGCTCCCAGGGACCACCCCATCCAGACTGCCCGCGAAGGGGCGGCCTGCAGGCAGGCGTCGGCCCAGTCGTCCAGCGTACTCCCGGGCGCCAGGTCATCGCTGTCGCCATGTCCCGGCAGTTCGATCGCAGTGACGCGCCACCTGCCTGCAAGCCACGGCAGCAGCGGCTGCCACACCGCGGCATTCATGCCCCAGCCATGCAGCAGCACCAGTGGCTTTCCCGATCCCGTGGTTTCAGCGAACAAAGCCATCAACCATGCCTCCGCTGCACCTGCTCCAGCGCATCCAGCAAGCGATCGACATGCGCGGCAGTATGCACTGCCGAGAAGGTGATGCGCAGGCGCGCACTCCCCTGCGGCACCGTGGGCGGGCGAATCGCAGTCACCAGGATGCCATGCTTCCTTAGCGCCTGACTCCAGCGCAGCGCGCGCTCGGCAGAACCGGCAAGGAGTGGCTGTATCGGCGTCTCGCTCGGCATCAACGGCAGCCCCAGCTGCCCGGCGCCCAGGCGGAAGCGGCTGACCAGCAGCTGCAGCTGTTCTCGGCGCCATGCATCGTTGGCCACGATTTTCAGCGCCGCACGCAGCGCCTCCGCCATGGCCGCCGGCGGGGCCGTGGTATAGATCCAGCTGCGGGCTCCCTGGATCAGCGTCTCGATCAGCGTCTCGCTGCCCGCGACGAATGCGCCGAAGACGCCGAAGGCCTTTCCCAGGGTCGCCATCAGAACGGGAACCTGCTGTTGTGAAAAGCCCGCGCTGCAGCCCTTGCCCTGCTCGCCAAGCACGCCGATGCCGTGCGCATCATCGATCATCAGCAGCGCGTCGCGCCGCCCGCAGCAGGCAACCAGCTGCTGCAACGGCGCAATGTCACCATCCATACTGAAGACACCGTCGCTGGCGACCATGCTGTTGCCGCTATCGACTTCTTCGAGCTGCTGCTCCAACGCTGCGGTGTCAACATGGCGGTAGCGATGCAGGGTCGCGCTGCCTGCCAGCCCCCCATCGATGAGAGAGGCGTGGTTGAGACGGTCTTCGAACAGGTGGTCGCCGCGCCCCAGCAGCGCACCGATAGCGCCGATGTTGGCCATGTAGCCCGTTGAGAACAGCAGCGCCCGCTCCCTTCCCAGCCACCCGGCCAGCTCCTCTTCCAGCGCGTGATGCGCGGCGGTATGGCCTGTCACCAGGTGTGCGGCGCCGCTGCCGACGCCCCAGCGGTCGATGCCGCGCTTCATCGCCTGTGCAATGTCAGGATGATTCGCCAGCCCCAGGTAGTCATTCGAGCAGAAATTGAGCAGCGTCTCGCCTTCGCTCTGCAGCTCGACCTGTTGCGGGGAGTCGATGACTCTGCGTTGACGATAGAGATCCCGGGTACGCTGTTGCGTCAGCCGCTGCTGCAGCCGCGCCATCAACTCTTCAGGCATGGCAACAGACTTTCTGCTCCTCTTCGACCTGCTCCATCTGCAACCCCAGGCGTTCGAACAGCTGTTGATCCCGGCTTGCTTCGGGATTGTCCGTGGTCAACAGCCGTTCACCGTAAAACATCGAGTTGGCGCCGGCGAGAAAACAGAGCGCCTGGGTCTCATCGCTCATCTGCGTGCGCCCGGCGGAGAGCCGCACGTAGGATTCGGGCATCAGGATGCGGGCAACGGCAATGGTGCGTACGAATTCAAGCGGATCCAGCGCCGCGCTACTCTCCAGTGGCGTGCCTTCGACTTTCACCAGCATATTGATCGGCACCGACTCCGGATGGCGGGGTTGATTCGCCAACTCCTGTAACAGCCGCACCCGGTCACGCCGCCGCTCTCCCATGCCGAGAATCCCTCCGGCGCAGACATTGATCCCCGCCTCGCGCACATGGGCCAAGGTATCGAGACGATCCTGGAAGGTGCGCGTGGTGATGACATTGCCGTAGAACTCGGGCGAGGTATCGAGATTGTGGTTGTAGTAGTCCAGGCCGGACTCCTTCAGGCGCTGCGCCTGGGGTTGCGTCAGCATTCCCAGGGTGACGCAGGTCTCCATGCCGAGAGCCTGCACCGCCTCGATCATCTCGATGACCCTGTCGAGGTTTTTATCACTCGGGTTGCGCCATGCCGCACCCATGCAGAAGCGCGTCGAACCGCTCTCCCTGGCCGCTGTGGCCGCAGCAACCACCTCGTCCAGCGGCAGCAGCTTCTCACGCTCCAGGGAGGTATCACTCGAAGCGCTCTGGGAACAATAGCCGCAATCCTCGGGACAGGCCCCGGTCTTGATGCTCAGCAGTGTACTCACCTGCACCTGGTTGGCATCGAAATGTTGCCGGTGAATGCTCTGCGCCTGAAACAGCAGATCATTAAAAGGCAGGGCGAAGAGCTCCTCGAGCTCTTCCACACTCCAGTTATGTCGTTGCATTTTCTGCTCCATTGTTACTCTGGTAGACTCTGTTTGAAACTATTCGGCATAGGCGGTCTCGTCACTGCTATTGGGTGTATCTGTAGGAAACGTCGGAGGCATGGATGCCGACGCGAGCCTACATGGATGTATTCACGGCATTTTCCGGAAGATACACCCAATAGCAGTGGCTTGTTTGCTGATTATCAGGAATGCTGAGAGTTTCACTCGTCCATGTTAATGGGCTGCCCCTATTTGTCAACCAACAGGGATCGTTATGGTTAACAATTGGCTAAATAATATACACTTCAAGCTGCTACCAGGCTGCTGTTTGCTGTGTGGACAGCTCTCGGGAAGCGAACAGGACATATGCCGGGCATGCAGAAGCCGGCTTCCCGTCAATGACCACCAATGCCGCATCTGCGCGCAGCCGTTGCCGTCGTCGATACCACAGGGAAGCCTGTGCGGACGCTGCCAGAAAAAACCGCCGCTGTTTGATCACTGCTTTGCACCCTATCGTTATCAGGATGACCTGATCCGCCTGCACCACAATTTCAAGTTTCACCATAAACTGGCAGCCGGCCGCTTGATGGCAGAGCTGATGGGCGAGCGGCTTGCAGTACCATCCCGGCGCCTTCCCCAACTGCTGCTCCCGGCGCCGCTGCATCCCGGGCGGCTCAGAGAGAGGGGATTCAACCAGGCGCTGGAGCTGGCTCACCGGCTCGCGTCACAACTCTCGATAAGCGTTGATTCGGGAAGCATTGTCCGCACACGGAATACCCTGGCGCAATCCAGCCTGCCGAAAAAAGAGCGGCAACGGAATATCCGCGGTGCCTTTACACTCTCGGCAGGGATCGATCACGCCCATGTCGCCATCATCGATGATGTCATGACGACAGGTCTCACCGTCAATGAGATCGCGAAAACCCTCCGTGACGCAGGCGTATCCGTGATTGAAGTCTGGGTGTTTGCAAGGACACCATGACGGAATAGTTACCGGATTGGTAAAATGCCATCGCATCTCGATCGCAGGACGTGGTGAACTTGCGAACCGCATCTGTCGAGGTTTCACACGATGCAATCCGGTACGCCGACATGGATGCAGGTGAGAGGAGTCAGCAATCTCCTGATATTCGAAGCTTTTTTTTGCATTCCATATTGACATGGCGATATACTGCCAGACGTCACATCCAGTGGCGAAATATAATTGAAATCAAAGGAGAATCTTCATGGCTACAGGCACATTCGAACTCAAGGCTGCAGCAAACGGTAAATTCCATTTCACCCTGAAAGCCAGCAACGGCCAGGTCATCGCCAGTTCGCAGATGTACAAGACCAAAAAGGGCGCACTGAACGGCATCGAATCGATCCGCACCAATGCTGCGGATGCCACGCTGAAAGACACAACCGAAGAGTAGGATTCATCTGTAGTTTTCAGGGAACAGGGCGCAGACAACCATCTGTCCGTCAGGCTGCTCCTCATTCTGTCCCCTGACATCTATCTGCCGAACTTGAATCTGTTCACAATACAGAATGACAGGAGGTCTCGGCATGCTCATACGATTATTCGGCCTGCTGGCGCTGTTTTTCGGCCTCGCAACGAGCGTGATGGCCGAACCCGTCGGGGAACTAGTCCGACTCCAGGGGAGTGGCACGCTGGTACGGGGTGACGAGTCATTGGCGCTCCGCACAGGCATGGAGATCTCGCAAGGAGATGTCATCCACACTGACAAAGAGTGCCGTGTGTTGATCCAGTTCAACGACGATATGGAACTGACGCTGGGCGCCGAAGCATCCGTCAGGATCCAGCGTTATCTGTTCGATGCACAAGCACGAAAAGGAAAAGCCGGCCTGAGTCTGGACGGCGCATTTCGGGTGATCTCGGGAAAGATCGGCAAGTTGGGAACAGACCGGGTTCGCCTGACCACACCGGCTGCCATACTGGGAATACGCGGCACGGATGTCCTCGGCGCTCCACTGGACGGGCGTCTCGATGTGGTGGTCTTTTCGGGTGAGGTACAGGTGGCCAACATCGCTGGAAAAGTCGTGCTCGGCGCTGGCGAAGGTACCGTGGTAAAGGCGCCTTTTGAACCCCCGTCGGCCCCGAAGCAATGGGGAAAATCCAAAATCGAGCGCGCTGTCAAAACTGTGACCTTCGATTAATTTCATTTCCCACTCCAGCGCCATGTTCCGCTCCGTCTACCGCCAGATGCTGCTGGCCGGTCTGATCCTGTTACTAACTGCATTGCGGCTCTGGGACCCGCTCTGGATCGAAGGATTGCGTCTGCGCGGATTCGATCTTGTGCAACAGCTGTCCCCGCTCCGGGTAGAGGTTGCAGACTCGGCTGTCATCGTGCTGGACATCGATGAAGAGAGCATCGAGCAGTTTGGCCAGTGGCCATGGCCACGTTCGATCATTGCGAAGCTCCTCGATGCCTGTGCCGAGGCGGGCGCCGCCGCCATCGGGTTGGACATGCTGTTTGCCGAGCAGGACCGCACCTCGCCTCCTGTCCTGGCGCAACAGAGCAGCCTCCCTGCCGAGCTGCGTGAAAGCCTGGCCACACTCCCCAGCCATGAGCGACTGCTGGCTCATGCCATGGGCAAAATCCCGACGGTGCTCGCCTGGACCGCAACAGAGCACCCCACAGCCGACTCCCCTGCTACCGCCGTCTCTGCCGTATTGGGTGACGCGACGCAGCTCCAGCTGGTTACATTTCCCGGGGTGTCTGGCAACCTGCCAACGCTGGAGGAGGCGGCCGCCGGGCGCGGCCTGATCACGGTCACCCAGGAACCGGATGGGTTGATCCGGCGCATACCTGCAATCAGCCGGGTCGGCAGCAGTTACTGGCCGGCGCTTGGCCTGGAGTTGTTACGTGTCGGCATCGGTGGCAGCAGTTTCATTCTCGAAGCAGGCCCCACTGGTCTGGAAGGCGCCATGGTGCAGACCGCTCAAGGCGCACTGAAGATGCCCGTCAGCGGCGACGGGCGGCTGTGGCTGCGCAACACCCCTTTCGATTCCGGACGCTACATATCCATTGCCGATATGCTGGCGCCGGATGGCGTCGACCGATTCCGTGAACGCCTGGAAGACCGCCTGGTCCTGGTGGGCAGCACCTTCAGCGGCCTGGGGGACAGATTTCAGCTGCCATTTTCCCGTTATCTGCCGGGGGTGGAAATCCATGCCCAGGCAATCGATGCTCTGCTGCAGGGGCAGGTTCCATCCCGACCACCCTGGATACTTGCAGCAGAGCTGTTTGGCATGGGACTGACAGCCCTGCTTGCATCAATGCTGGCAGCCAGACTGACGCCGGCTGCTGCACTCGCCGGACTTGGGCTGCTGCTGTCTCTGCACTGGGGCATGGCATGGATTGCTTTTCGTCAGCACCTCTGGCTGACAGATGCGACCCTGCCCACGATGGCATTGCTGGCCGCAGGCGGCGTTTCGCTCCTTGTCGGCTACCTGCGCACTGCCCGTGAACGCCACTGGATTCGCCATGCATTCTCCCGGTATTTGCCGGAACCTGTTGTTGACAAGCTTTCACAGCACCATGACCAGCTGCGGCTACGGGGAGAGACCAGGGAACTCACCCTGATGTTCAGTGACGTGCGAGGCTTTACCACCCTTTCGGAAGGCATGCCGCCCGAGCAGTTGGGGCAGCTGATGAATCGTCTTTTTACCGGCTTGACCGCAGTGATCCAAACCCATGGCGGGACGATCGATAAATATGTGGGAGATTGCATCATGGCGTTCTGGAACGCGCCCCTGTCTGATCAGGAGCATGCACTGCATGCCTGCCAGGCAGCATTGGCCATGCAGTCAAAGCTGCCGGAATTGAACCGTGAACTGCATAACGAGGGGTTGCTGCAACGGGATCAACTTATCCGTATTGGCGTGGGAATTCATACTGGAACCGCATCGGTGGGAAATTTCGGCTCGCGGCAACGATTCGCCTATACGGCGCTGGGAGACACCGTCAACCTTGCCTCCCGCCTGGAAGGATTATGCAAGACGCACCATGTCGGCATTGTGATCAGCGCTGAAACACGCGCCCAAGTCAGGGGTGTCCGCACAAAGCTGCTTGGAGAGGTTCCGGTGCGCGGCCGCAATGCTCCCGTCATGGTCTACAGCCTGGAAGAGTTTACAACCTGAATGTAAAATCCCCCCGGGTATGACAGCTGCCCGACAGGATTTATAGTATCACCAGGTCGTCGCGATGGATCAGCTCATCCTCGTCAATATAACCGAGAATCTCCTGAATGCGCGTTGACGGCTCCCCCTTGATGCGCCGGACCTCGTCGACGCTGTAGTTGCTCAGGCCCCGGGCGATCTCCTTGCCGTGCCGATCGAGGCAGGTGACAACCTCGCCGCGTCTGAAATTACCCTTGACGCCGGTGACCCCGATCGCCAGCAGGCTCTTGCCTCTGTCGCGCAGCATGACGACCGCGCCATCGTCCAGCGTCAAGGCCCCCTTGACCTGCAGGTGGCCTGCAAGCCAGCGCTTTCTGGCCGCCGTGTGCCGCTGGACCGGCTTCAGCAGTGTGCCAACCTCTTCACCTGCAGCGATGCGCTGCAGAATATCCGCTTGTGTGCCTCCGGCAATGACGGTGGCGGTCGCCGAGCGGGCAGCCACACGGGCAGCGCGGATCTTGGTGATCATGCCCCCCAGCCCCAGGCCGCTGCGGCTCTCCCCGGCCACTTCATCCAGCTGTGTGGAATCGACCCGCGACTCTTTGATCAACTGTGCATCTTCATTTTTAGCGGGATCCCTGTCATAGAGCCCCGCTTGATCGGTCAGCAGCACCAGCAGGTCGGCATCGACCAGGTTGGCGACAAGTGCGGCCAGGGTGTCATTATCGCCAAAACGCAACTCATCGTTGGCGACCGTATCATTCTCGTTCACGATCGGAATGACACCCAGCGACAACAGGGTCCTGAGCGTACTGTGGGCATTCAGATAACGCTTGCGGTTGGAGAGGTCATCATGGGTCAGCAGGATTTGCGCCGTATGCAGATCACGCCTGGCGAAGCAGCTCTCCCAGGCCTTGATCAACCCCATCTGGCCGATGGCCGCGGCCGCCTGCAGATCGTGCAGGGAGGTTGGACGGATCTTCCAGCCCATGCGCGACATCCCTTCGGCTACGGCGCCGGACGAGACCACGACGACCTCATTTCCCTGGTCGACCAGGTCGGCCATCTGATCGACCCAGGTGCGCAGGCGCTCGCGATCGAGGCCCTTGCCATCCGCAGTCAGCAACGCGCTGCCAATCTTGACGACCCAACGGGACGTGGAACGAATGTTTTGTCGTGACATTATTTCAATGGATCCCATGAAGTATCGGCATCGGTTTCATCACCAGACTCCAGGGTTCTCTGCTGCTCCAGAGAGCTCATGAGCTGCTGCACCAGCTCCGCCGTGCCTTTGCCGGTGACAGCAGAGATTGCATAAACGGGCCCATGCCATGCAAGCGCCTGCAGTAACTTGCTGCGACGCCTGTCAAGCTCTTCACCACTGAGAAGGTCTATCTTGTTCAGCACCAGCCAGCGTTCTCGCTGCGCCAGGTCGCCGCCGAATTTATCGACCTCCGCAACGACCTGCTTCGCCTCCGCGGCGACGACATCACTCTCGCTGCTCGCAATATCGATGACATGCAGCAGCAGCCGGGTGCGCGCCAGATGTTTCAGGAACTGGATGCCCAGCCCGGCGCCTTCAGCGGCGCCCTCGATGACCCCCGGAATATCGGCGATGACAAAACTGCGCTCCTGGCCGGCGCTGACAACGCCCAGATTTGGGTAGAGGGTGGTAAAGGGGTAATCGGCAATCTTGGGCGTGGCGCTGGAGACTTTGCTGATCAGGCTGGATTTTCCGGCATTGGGCATGCCCAGCAAACCGACGTCAGCCAGTACGATCAGCTCCAGGTGAAGATCTCGGACATCACCCTCCTTGCCGTAGGTGAACTGCCGCGGCGCACGATTGGTGCTGCTCTTGAAGTGGACATTGCCGATACCATGTTTGCCACCCCTGGCAACCAGCAATTGCTCGCCATGCTGCAGCAACTCGCCGATTGGCTCTTCGGTCCCGGCATCCGCGACGCGGGTGCCGACCGGCACCTTGACATAGAGGTCCTCGCCTTTGCGTCCGGTCATCTGCTTGCCCATGCCGTTGGTACCCCGCCCGGCGCGATGCAGCCGCTTGTGGCGAAAATCAACCAGCGTATTCAGGCCGGAATCCGCCAGCAGAAAGACGCTGCCGCCGTCGCCGCCATCGCCGCCGTCCGGGCCGCCCCGGGGGATATATTTCTCACGGCGAAAGCTGGAGCCGCCCCTGCCGCCGTCACCCGCCTCAACCTTGATGAATGCTTCATCGACAAATTTCATGATGCTCTGTTCTAATACGGATACATAAAAAAAGCCCCGTAACCAGCGGGGCTTTTTCTGCAGAGTTGTGAATCAACTCAAGCCGGAACCACGCTCACAAACTGGCGGTTCTTCGGCCCCTTGACATTGAATTTGACAACACCGTCCGCCGTTGCAAACAGCGTGTGGTCGCGGCCGCAGCCGACATTCTCACCGGCATGCACCTTGGTGCCGCGCTGACGAATGATGATGTTGCCGGCACTCACCTGCTGGCCGCCATAGATCTTGACGCCGAGCCGTTTGGATTCTGAATCGCGGCCGTTTCTTGTACTGCCGCCTGCTTTTTTATGTGCCATGAATCTCTACTCCTAGCCGTTGATGCCGGTAATTTCAAGCTCAGTATACCACTGACGGTGGCCCTGGCGTTTCATGTGGTGCTTGCGCCTCTTGAACTTGAGGATATTGACCTTTTTGCCCCGCCCGTGGGATTTCACAGTCGCAGTGACCTTGCCGCCATCGATATAGGGGGCGCCAATCCTGACATCTTCACCTTCGCCAATCATCAGCACCTTGTCGATATCGACGGAGGCGCCTTCGTCAGCTTTCAATTTCTCTACACGGAGGGTCGCACCTTCGGTTACCCGATACTGCTTGCCACCCGTCTGAATCACGGCATACATACCCTGAATCTCCACAAAAAATAGTTCTCTGCCGGGACAACGTCATGAAACCCAGCGAATCAAGAGCGGGAATTCTAGAGAGTTAAGCCTCTCACGTCAAGCAAAAGGGCGCATTTACTACACATTAAAGCGAAAATGCACCACATCGCCATCCTGGACGACGTAATCCTTACCCTCGAGGCGCAGTTTGCCGGCCTCTTTGGCGCCCTGCTCACCGTTGCAGGCGATAAAATCATCGAAGGAGACAACTTCAGCGCGGATGAAGCCACGCTCGAAATCGGTATGAATGACCCCGGCGGCCTGCGGTGCCGTAGCGCCGACGGGAATGGTCCATGCACGCACCTCCTTGACGCCGGCTGTAAAGTAGGTCTGCAGTCCAAGCAGTTGATAGCCGGCGCGAATGACACGGTTCAGACCGGGTTCATCCAGCCCCAGGTCGTCGAGAAACTCCTGGCGCTCCTCATCATCGAGCTCGACCATCTCCATCTCGATCTCAGCACACACGGCGACCACGGCGGCGCCCTCGTCACTGGCAAGCTTCTGTACCACCTCCAGCAATGGGTTGCCGTCAAATCCATCCTCGTCGACATTGGCGATATAGAGCGTCGGCTTGATGGTCAGCAGATGCAGGTCGTAGAGTTCGGCGCGGCCGTCGTCATCGAGATCGAACGAGCGCACCGGCCTGCCGCCATCGAGATGCGACGCCACGCTTTGCAGCAGCTCCTTTCTGGCGATGATCTTCTTGTCGCCGGTCTTGGCCTGACGTTCCGTCTTGCTCAGCGCCTTCTCGACTGACTCCAGGTCCGCCAGCGCCAGCTCGGTGTTGATGACGTCGATATCGGCAAGCGGATCAACACGGCCTTCGACATGCACGACATCATCATTGTGAAAACAGCGCACTACATGACAGATGGCGTCTGTTTCTCGGATGTTGGCAAGAAACTTGTTGCCCAGCCCCTCGCCCTTGGAGGCCCCGGCAACCAGTCCGGCGATATCGACGAACTGCATGGTGGTAGGAACGATCTTTTCAGGGTGGACGATGGCGGCGATCCGGTCCTGGCGCGGGTCTGCAATCGGCACGATGCCCACATTCGGATCGATGGTGCAGAATGGATAGTTCTCCGCGGCAATGGTGGCCTTCGTCAGTGCATTAAAGAGCGTCGATTTGCCGACATTCGGCAGACCAACGATGCCGCATTTAAAACCCATGGATCAACCTGCATGAAAAACGGAAAAAGCCCGCGAGGGGCTTTTCATGTGAATGGAGCCGGTGATAGGAGTCGAACCCACGACATCTTCATTACAAGTGAAGCGCTCTACCAACTGAGCTACACCGGCTTGAGACCGCGCATTATAGGGTTTTCGCATGCAACAAGCAATCGCCTGGCGCGACTTTCTCGCTCTTGCTGCCGATGCTGAACCGCCCACACAGAGGCTGCATGCTTCACCTCTCCCTTGCATTTTACTGGCAGGGACTGCTTTGTATCTCTACCCCGATATACCTGGTGCGGATGCGCTCGATCTGCTCTTTCGCCAGGCTCTCTTCAAGCTGTGAGTCCATCTCGACACTGAAGAGCTCCGTCAAATCCTTGCGTTCCACGATCACGGCGTTTTCCGTGAAATGCGCGACTCCGAACAGACGCCTCTCGGCATCATCACGAAAGTGGTAAAGGCCAAAGGAGATGCCCTTTCTGTATTCACCGACTCTGATTTCATCAATATTCCCGATGCCTGCCTGTTGCAGTTTTTGCAACATCTTCGTCACCGCCTGGTCGGATTCGAGAGGCGGCAGTATCACCTCGTAGCCAGTGATCGAGGCGACAAGTTCACTGCTGATCATCGACTCCAGACCAAAGCGTGCGAGCTGCAGAGTGAGGAGTTTGGCCTGCAGATAGGTAGTGACAGGGCCCAGCGTTGTGCACTGCCGGGCTGGCACGGGAGCTGCAGCGGCTTGTTGTGATTCAGGCTGTTGAGCCGGCGCCGACGGGAGTTGCTCCTCGGCATCCGCCGGCTTCTGTTCAGCCACGCCCTGAGGGATGGTCTCTTCACTGACGGTCTGCGGCTCGTTTTCCACGGCTTGCTGGTCAGCATCAGCGGCGATCCGGCGCTCTTCTTTCAGCTGTTGAGCGTGCTCTTCACTGACAATCTGCAGATCTCCAATCAGCGGGCGCCCGGCTTGCTGCTGATCTATTTGCTGCCCTTTTTGATAGATCCAGAGAAACAGTAACAGATTGAGCGTTACCAGCAGATAAAGGAGCAGGCGCATGAATCGTTTTCTTGGTAAAGATGCTCAGCCTTCGGCTTCATCAGCATCGGGGTCTTCCGTGATATAGCGGCTGATTCCACGGAAAACCAGATCAGGAACCAGCTTAAACGGGTGTTCGAGCAGCCCGGATACCGTTGCAGCATCGCCGCCGGTCATGATCAATCTTTGCAGCCGGGAGCCTGATTGCATCACCCGGTCAATGATCGCGGCAATCGTATTGGCGCAACCATTGTGGATGCATTCCGGCGTAGAGCGGCCGAGTATCCCGGGAGTGATGCCGAGCCCTGGAAAAGCTGGGATTGCAGTCTCCTGTTGTAGGCTGGTGAGCATCATTTGATAACCGGGGATGATGAGCCCGCCCTGGTGAATCCCGCCGGCATCCATGACATCGATGGTCACCGCACTGCCGCAGTCAACGATGCACACCGGCAGCTGGCTCATTGTTCGCGCTCCGATCATACCCAGCCACCTGTCGACACCAAGGCTCTCTACACGCTTATAGGCGTTGGTGACTCCATAGGCGTGACGTTTTGCCTGCAGGAAAGAGGGGCTGATATTCCACTGGGTCTCAAACCAGTGGGAAAGTTTCTGTTGTGACTCGTTGCCCGCAACATTGGCGATGTAGACGGGAACATGCCGCATCCTTCCCCACTCGGCCGCTGCCGTCAGTGGCAGATCGGCAGCGTGCGGAACACTTTTGGGAGTCGAAATGCTGCCTCCGGAGTAGAGCGCCCAGCTCAAACGGCTGTTGCCGAGATCGATCATCAATGCATGCTGATTCAGTGTTGACGCCATAACGCTCATACTCCCCGCAGAGTGACTTCACCGGATTGAAAGCGGCAAAGCCTGCCATCGACCTCAAGCAGCAGCGAGCCGTCATCGGCGACTCCCCGGTGGGTGCCGCGGATCTTGCTGTGCGGATGCATCAGCACGACATCCCTGCCGAGATAGTGATCATACTGCCGCCACTGCGCCATGAAGGGGGCGAGTTGATCCTCTTCAAACAACTGCATCGATTCAAGCAGCTCTCCGATCAGCCTGGCTGCCAGCCGGTTTCTGGAACTGGGAATCGCTCCCTGGCTGACGATATCCGTCCATGGCTGATCGATCTGCTGCGCGCTGTGTGCGGGCAGATGATGGTTGACGCCAATGCCGAGCACGACATCAACCGGGCCGTCAGCCGCCCCCTGCACATCGACCAGGATGCCGGCTATTTTCCTGCCATCGACCAGCAGGTCATTGGGCCATTTCAGGGTGACATTTGCAACATCTGCGGACAACACGCCGGCAAGAACGACGCCGGCAGCCAGACTGACGCCGGCAATATCAGCCATGGAACGCTCGAAACGCCAGTAGAGAGAGAGGTAGAGATTGCAGCCAAAAGGGGAAACCCAGCCTCTGCCACGCCGCCCGCGGCCAGACGACTGGTGCTCGCTGAGACAGACGCTCCCGGATTCCACCCCCTGCAAAAGCTGCGTCTGCAGATAGCTGTTGGTTGAAGCGACGCTGACATGCAGCTGCAACTGGCCCAACATCTGCTGCTGCCGTGATGAAAGGGCCCGCTGAATCCGTTCCGCATCCAGCAACTCGAGAGAGTCGGCAAGCCTGTACCCCTTGCCGTGCACGGCATGAATGTCAAGATGATAATTGCTGCGCAGCGTCTCGATCTGCTTCCAGATTGCAGTACGGCTGACGTCCAGCAGCTTCGCCAGCTGCTGACCGGAGTGAAAACCGCCGTCAGCAAGCTGCTCCAGAAGCAGGCGCTGCTGTCTCTGCTGTGTATTACTCATCCTGTGTCAACCATTTCAGACGCCGCCGCTGACTGGATGAGTCCGGTGAATCGTCAATAAGCCAGAGGTCACAGGTGTCAGGCGCCGCCAACTGCGACACATAGCTGAATTCCATCAACTCGTCACGCCGAAAAGCGTGAAGTGTCACCGCCGCATGCAGCGGCAATCGCGCGATGCGCTTTTCAAGGCTCAGCGGTGTGACTTTGAGTCCATCGAGCGCAATGATGACATCCCCCGCGATCAGGCCGGATTTTCGTGCTGCGCCGCCATCGGTAACGGAAAGCAACTCCACCCCGGCCTGGTGCTTAGCGGTTCGTCCTCCGAGAACAGGGACGGCATTGGCTGCATCCGGTTTGCTGTCATAGACCTTGCCGGTATCTTTCGACTCTGCTGCCGGGCGCAGGCGATAGCCGATGCCGATCTGTGCAAACCACTCGTCAAGAGGCAGTTCATCGACGCCATCGACATAGCTGTCAAAAAAAGCGGCCAGCGATTCACCCAGCAACTCTTCGGCGAGATGGCAGACATCATCCTCGGCGACTCCGATGCCGGTTTTTCCATGACGCCGCCACAGCAGGCGCATCAGATCATCGAGCGTTACCCGGTCGTCGCTGCGCTGGCGCAGCGTCATGTCCAGGCCAAAGGCGATCAGCGCCCCCTTGGCGTAGTAGCTGACAATGGCATTGGCGGCATTTTCATCCTGCTTGTAGAATTTTGTCCAGGCGTCGAAACTGGAGTCGGCGACGGACTGCCTGAGCCGCCCCCTGGTGCGCATCACCCGCGTCACTGTCTGTGCAATCAGTTCAAGCCAGGATTTGAGCGGGATGATGCCGCTACGCAGCAGCGCCAGGTCATCATAGTAGGAGGTGATGCCTTCAAAAGCCCACAACAGCGTGGTGTGCGCCTCCCGCTCGAGACGGGACTCCTTGAGTTTCAGCGGCTGGATGCGCTTGACATTCCACAGATGAAAATATTCATGGCTGCAGAGCCCCAGGAAGCGCCGGTAATCATCCGTCATCTCCTTTTCGTGTGCAACGGGCAGGTCATCGCGCGCACAGATCAGGCTGGTTGAATCCCGGTGCTCCAGTCCGCCATAGCCCTCCCCCACCGCAGTGACCAGGAACAGATAGTGCTGCAGCGGCAGTTCACCGAAAAGTTCTGCATGACAGCTGCAGATTTTCCCGAGATCCTTGCACAGGCGCTCAAAATCGCACTGCTGCCTGCCGTAGATGGCGATGCGATGCTGAATGCCTTGCACATCAAATTCTGCTGTCGCGAGATCGCCAATCTCGACCGGGCAGTCGATCAGGTGTTGATAATCTTCGGCCTCGTAGCGGCCAAAGCCGCTCTTGTCTACATCAACAACCGGCATGGCCGTTGCCACCTGCCAGTTGGCGCAGGTCTCTGCATCCGGCCTCTGCAGCGTCACCTGGTGGCAAGCATCCTGATAGCCATCGACAGACAGAAACAGGGAGGTGCCGTTGAAAAACACCCGGGTGTTGTCAACATAGGCGCTGCGGACCGAGAGATCATTGGCATAGATGACATAATCGACACGGATCTGCTCGTCGGCAAGGGCAATATGCCAGCTCTGCTTGTCAATTTTTACGATTGGCAGTTGCTGGCCCTCTGCGCCGGATGCACGCATCTCAACGATGTTGCGTGAGAAATCCCTGATCATGTAGCTGCCGGGGATCCAGGCGGGCATCCGTAGAGTCAATCCTTCGGTTCCCGAGTTAGCAGTTAAGCGGACATGGATCTCTCTGGTGGCTGGATCAGGAATCGAAACGAGGTATTTCGGGGACATGCTGCCTGGATGCGCAATCTATCAAAAACAGAACACAGTATGATCCAGCAAATTGGATATAAACGCCAGGATAAATATGGAAAAATACGATAACTATTCAGCATCTCTCTATAACCAGCAAACAAGTCGCTGCTATTGGGTGTATCTGGAGGAAACGTCGGAGGCATGGATGCCGACGCGAGCCTACATGGAGGTATTCACGGCGTTTTCCGGAAGATATACCCAATTGCAGTGACGATCCTGTATGTGCTGAATAGTTACAAATACGAGAGGTAAAAAAAATCCCTGCACGCAGTACGTGCAGGGATTTCGAATAAAAGCCTGGCAGTGTCCTACTCTCACATGGGGAAACCCCACACTACCATCGGCGATACACCGTTTCACTTCTGAGTTCGAGATGGGATCAGGTGGTTCCAATGCTCTAATGCCGCCAGGCAAGCTTGTCTGCA
>JBDLII010000025.1:0-18115 GCA_039714995.1 Pseudomonadota bacterium | reverse complement strand
CGAGTACGACACCCTGATCATCGACGAGGCGCACGAGCGCAGCCTCAATATCGACTTCCTGCTGGGGTATCTCAGGCAGCTGCTGCCAAGGCGTCCCGATCTGAAGATCATCATCACCTCGGCGACGATCGATCCCGAACGCTTCTCGAAACACTTCGATGATGCGCCCATCATCGAGGTCAGCGGACGCACCTACCCGGTCGAGGTGCGTTACCAGCCGCCGCAGGAGGAGGGCGCCGGCGAGCGCGATGAAAGCATGCAGCAGGCGATCCTCGAGGCGGTGGACGATCTCTCGCGTGAGAGCCGTGGGGATATCCTGGTCTTTCTCTCCGGTGAACGGGAGATCCGCGAGACCGCCGCGCATCTGCACAAGCACAAATTGCAGCTGACCGAGGTGTTGCCGCTCTACGCGCGGCTGTCGCCTGTCGACCAGGCAAAAATATTCAGGCCCTCGTCCGGCCGACGCATCATTCTCTCAACCAATGTCGCCGAGACCTCGCTGACCGTTCCCGGCATCCGCCATGTCATCGACACCGGCTTTGCCCGCATCAGCCGTTACAGCCACCGCAGCAAGGTGCAGCGTCTGCCGGTCGAGCGCGTCTCGCAGGCGTCGGCAAACCAGCGCAAGGGGCGTTGCGGACGGGTTGCCGAGGGGATCTGCATCCGTCTCTACACGCAGGAGGATTTCGAGGCGCGGCGCGAATTCATCGAGCCGGAGATCCAGCGCACCAATCTGGCGTCGGTCATTCTACAGATGAAATTGCTGCACTTCTCCGGAATCGAGACCTTTCCGTTCATCGATCCGCCGCATGCGCGACTGATCAGCGATGGCTACCGCGTGCTCGAGGAGATTCTGGCTGTCGATGCCGAGCGCCAGGTGACCCGTCTCGGCAGGCAGGTGGCGCGGGTGCCGGTGGATCCACGCATCGGCCGCATGCTGCTTGAGGCGGCGCATACGCACTGCTTGCGGGAGTTGCTGATCATAGCTGCGGCGCTGTCGGTGCAGGATCCACGCGACCGTCCGCTGGAGAAGCAGCAGATAGCGGATGAGGCGCACGCGCTCTATCAGCATCCGGAATCCGATTTTCTGGGGTTTGTCGTCCTGTGGGACCATCTCGAGGAGCAGCGCCGCCACCTCAGCCGGCGCAAGTTTCAACAACACTGCCGCAGCCGCTTTCTCTCGCCGATCAGGGTTCAGGAGTGGCATGACATCCACCAACAGCTGCGCGCCCAGATGCATCAGCTGAAATACCGGGAGAACACCAAGGAGGCGGGTTACGAGGCCGTGCACAAGGCGATACTCAGCGGCCTGCTGTCGCATATCGGTTTTCGCGAAAGCGGCAGCGACAACGACTACAAGGGAGCGCGTGGCAGCCGCTTCTATCTCTTCCCCGGCTCGGTGCTCTTCAAGAGCAGGCCGAAATGGGTGATGGCCTCCGAGCTGGTCGAGACCACCCGGCTCTATGCGCGCACTGCTGCAAAGATCGAGCCGCGCTGGATCGAATCGATGGCGGGCCACCTGGTCAAGCGCAGCTACTCTGAACCCCACTGGCAGAGTCGCCGGGGCCAGGTCGGCGGCTGGGAGAAGGTGATGCTCTACGGCCTGACGCTGGTCTCCAGGCGCAGGATCAACTATGGCCCCATCAATCCACAGGAGTCGCGCGAGATCTTTATCCGCGCGGCGCTGGTGGAGGGGGATTTCAGCTGCAGGGCGCCATTCTGGCGGCACAACAGGGTGTTGATCGATGAGCTGCACGCACAGGAGGCGAAGTCGCGCAGTTTCGACATCCTCGTGGATGAAGAGAGCATCTACGCCTTCTATGACGAGCGCATTCCCGAGGGCATCTTCAGCACGCCGCAGTTCGAGAAGTGGCTGCGACAGGCGACGCGGCGGCAACCGAAGCTGCTGCATATGCGGCGGCAGGACCTCTTGCGTGAGAATGCAGGCCAGGTCGATGCTGAACGCTATCCCGACGAACTGGCTATCAGCGGCATGCGCCTGCCTCTGCAGTATCATTTCGAGCCTGGTAATATTGCTGACGGCGTGACCCTGGTGGTGCCGCGAGAAGTGCTCAACCAGGTCAACGAGGAGCGCCTGCAGTGGCTGGTGCCCGGCATGCTGCAGGAGCGCATTGTGACGCTGCTGCGCGGTTTGCCCAAGGCGCTGCGCAGGCACTTCGTGCCGATACCCGATACTGCCGCCCGTCTTCTGCAAGAACTCGACGGGACAGATGACTCCCTGCTGCAGGCTGTGGCGCGGCGGCTGCAGCAGATGAGCGGCGTCTATATCCCCGAGGACGCCTGGCCAGACACAGCTTTGCCTGATCACCTGCGCATGAACATACGCGTGGTCGATGACCAGGGCGCTGTGCTCGGCGAGGGGCGCGACTTGGCTGCACTGAAGAGCAGATACGCCGGGCAAGGCGGAGAGGGAGGAGAGCTACTTCCCGGACACGGCATCGAGCGTGGCGGCATCACCCGCTGGGATTTTGACGAGCTGCCACGGCAGGTCAGCATCGAACGCGCCGACATCGAACTGGCGGGCTTCCCGGCGCTGGTGGACGAGGGCAGCAGCGTGGCGATCCGGGTCCTCGACAGCGAGGTCAATGCGCAGCAGGCGCATCATGCCGGTTTGCGCCGCCTGATCATGCTGACCCTGCAGCAGCAGGTTCGCTACCTGCGTAAGCAGCTCCCCGACCTGAATCAAATGCGGCTGCAGTATGCGAAGGTTTCCGGTCCCGCCGGCCTGCAGGATGACTTGCCGCTGGAGGAGGAGCTGCTGGCGTTGATCCTCGACAGGACATTTCTCGAAGATCACCCCGACATCCGTTCACGCAGCGATTTCGAACGGTTGGTCGATGCGCATAAAGGCGAGCTGCTGGAGTCCGGCGCCAGCAGCTGCGAGCTGGTTGCGCAGATAATGGCGCTTTACCAGCAGGTTCGCAAAAGCCTGGCTGCGGCGACTGCCATCAATCTGCTCGCCACGGTGAAGGATATGCAGCAGCAGTTGGATCGGCTCGTCTACAAGGGTTTTCTGGGGAAAACGCCATGGCGGCAGCTGCAGCGCTATCCCGCCTATCTGCAAGCGATGGCTCTGCGTCTGGAAAAACTCAAGCATGCGCTGCAGCGTGACCAGCAGCAGATGCGGGAGCTGGCCGGTTTTCTGCAGCAGTGGCAGCAGCGCTATACACGCATGCTCGAGCGCCACCGGCACGATGAACGCCTCGAAGAGCTGCGCTGGGCAATCGAGGAGCTGCGCATCTCGCTGTTCGCCCAGGAGGTCAAGACAGCCTATCCTGTCTCGCTGAAGCGCCTGCAAAAGCGCTGGCAGGAGCTGGGGTTATAGAGGAAGGTTTTAAGTTTTAGGTTTTAGGTTTTAGGAATTCGAGGTACATTAAGCGGTGAGCATTTGCCCAACTTCACAATTACGAATCTGGTTCTGCCGGGATAGTAATTCAGAGACTGCTGCCCTCGAACCGGTAACCCTCCATTGAAGGATGTGATAATGAGTCGTTTCGAGCGAAGCGAGAAAACCTAAGGAACCTCTGATCTAATTGTTTTTCCCGTCATTGCGAGCGCAGCGAAGCAATCTCGTTCATATAAACCAATAGCTTGGAGATTGCTTCGTCGCTGCGCTCTTCGCAATGACGAATAAATCAGATGTTCCCTAAAACCTAAAACCTTCCTATGACTGACGACTATCTCTACGCCTTCAAAGGGCGTTTCACCTCGGCGCTGCGCTGGCATCAGCTCGACGCATTGTGGGATGCGGTGCGCAGTCAGAATGATGGCGCCTGGTTTATCTATGCCGTCGGTGAGACGCCTCCCGCAGAAGCGGCATCGATCGAACAGTTCGAACATTTCCTGACTGAAATCGACCGGCTGCTGCGCGAGGAGCATGACGAGGAGTATTGCGGCATCGTCTATGCAGACCATCTGCAAACGCCGGCTTATATCAAGATCTTCGACCCCAATAACCTGGGTGTCAGCTGCGGCTACAGTGACAATCCGCCCCTGCCGGGCTGGATATTGAGCCGCATCCCTCCAGTCAACCTTCCAGAGGCGATGCAGCCACCGAAAAACCGGCGCCGCTGGTGGCTGAAAATCTTTCATTGAGCAACTGCTCGAATGTGCCCCTTTTGCTTTCGGGAGGAGGGTTGGGGAAATTCTGAACGAATCGTCATTGCGAGGAGCGCAGCGACGAAGCAATCTCTAACCTATTGACTTTATAAGACGAGATCATAAATTTCATCCTTGTAATTTACCCTTCAGGCCGCGCCTGGCACGTTCAATTTTGCTCCGAGCAAAATAAGTGCCGCGCTACGCTCGCAATGACAGTGTTGTGTTATAATTACGCAGTAATTTAATAGGTTATTGCCATGAAGAGTGACACAGACAGGGTAGATACAGAGATGCAGGCGAATGCCTTGAAGCAGATCACGCTTGCCGTGGTGAATCTGCTCGACTCCTGGCGTCTGCAGACCGCCGAGATGCAGCAGCTGCTGGCGTTGCCGTCTAACGTCAGAACTCGCATGTTCAACAAATACCGGGACGGGAATGCATTTCTGCCGAATGATCCGCTGGTACTGCGCCGGGCCATGTATCTGTTGCGCATCAATGATGCGTTGCGCACAACATATCCGTGCAATCCGAAAATGTCCGAACGCTGGATCAGGCAGCCGCAGCGTCGCTTTGGGCGCCGCACGCCGTTGTCAATGATCCAGGAGCAGGGCGAGGATGGATTGATCATGGTGCTGTGTGAACTCGACTGCACCTTTTCGTGGGATCTAACCAGCTCAAAGCCAAAGTCGTAGATAGACTGTTTTTGTCGCTCACGGGCAATCTGGATTTCACTGCCGTTTCAGTCTGGCGTCGAAAAATATGCCTTGACTTTTGCACAGCACCGTTTCAGCAGCACATTTTTATTGGCAGACTGCCTCTCTGCTTGTTCAATGCATCAATAAAACAATATATAGTACTGATAAATAAAGAATAAACATATTGTGTAAAAAATAGACAATGTAACACATCTGTAATAAATGCCTTGATCACGACTGCATTTCAAAACCCTCTCCACAGAGTTATCCACAGCATCTGTGGAAAACTGTCAGTTCAAAAAATTGCTCAAATAGCTGGCGAAATATTTGCACGGGAATTTTCAAAGAGTTGCCGCAAGTCATTGATATCAGGCTGTGCCAATATTAGCATCATCGCATACGCCTATCTCCGGTATAATCCGCCACCTGATTTCTTTCCAACGATCGAGTACCTACAGTGATCAACAAGCTCCGTAACATCGCCATCATCGCCCACGTCGACCATGGTAAAACAACGCTGGTGGATGAGATGCTGCAGCAGTCGGGTACGCTTGGAGAGCGTTTTGGCGATGTCGAACGCGTCATGGACTCCAATGATCTCGAAAAGGAACGCGGCATCACGATACTCTCCAAGAATACCGCGATTGACTGGAACGGCTATCGCATCAATATTGTCGATACCCCCGGCCATGCCGATTTCGGCGGCGAGGTGGAACGTGTGCTCTCGATGGTCGACTCAGTGCTGCTGCTGGTCGATGCCGTCGAGGGGCCGATGCCGCAGACCCGCTTTGTCACGCAAAAGGCGTTTGCCCACGGCCTCAAGCCCATCGTCGTCATCAACAAGATCGACAGGGAGGGCGCGCGTCCTGACTGGGTCGTTGACCAGACCTTCGAGCTGTTCGACCGTCTCGGCGCGACCGATGAGCAGCTTGATTTTCCGATCCTCTATGCCTCTGCGATCAACGGCTACGCCTCGGTGGATGATTCCCGGCGCGAAGGCGATATGAAGCCGCTGTTTGAAGCAATTGTCGAGTACTGCCCGATGCCCGACGTCGATCCGCAGGGCTCGCTGCAGATGCAGGTGAGCTCGCTGGGTTACAACAGCTACACCGGAGCCATTGCCATCGGGCGGATCGCCAAGGGAACCCTGTCACGCAACCAGCAGGTGACCATCATCAGCCGCGAAGGCGACAAGCGCCGTGGCAAGATCAGCCAGGTCTTCGGCTTCATGGGGCTTGAACGCGTCGAGATCGAAACGGCTTCCGCCGGTGATATTGTTGCCGTGACAGGTATCGATGCGCCGCATGTCTCAGACACCATCTGCGACCCTGAAAGCCCGGAGGCGATGGCGGCGTTGAGCGTCGATGAGCCCACCGTCACCATGACTTTCCAGGTCAACACCTCGCCGTTTGCCGGCAAGGAGGGGAAATTCCTGACCTCCCGTCAGATCAAGGAGCGTCTCGACACCGAGCTGATCCACAATGTCGCGCTGCGTGTCGAACAGGGGGATGAGCCGGAGAAGTTCCAGGTCTCGGGACGCGGTGAGTTGCATCTCTCCATCCTGCTGGAGACCATGCGGCGCGAAGGCTATGAACTTGCCGTTTCACGTCCGGAGGTGATTTTCCGCGAGATCGAGGGGGAGCTGTGCGAACCTTATGAAAACCTGACCGTTGATGTCGAGGAGACGCACCAGGGAACCATCATGGAGGCGCTCGGCAAGCGTCGTGGCCAATTAAAAGATATGCAGCCTGACGGGGCAGGGCGGGTGCGCCTCGACTACATTATTCCGTCGCGCGGCCTGATCGGCTTCCAGACCGAGTTCATGACAGCCACCTCGGGTACCGGGCTCATCTACCATGTCTTCGAGCACTATGGCGAAGCCCACAAGGGCGGCATTGCCCCACGCAACAACGGCGCACTGATCTCCAACGGCACCGGCAAGGCGCTCGGCTTTGCGCTGTTCAATCTGCAGGAGCGTGGCAAGCTCTTCATCGATGCCGGTGAACAGGTCTACGAGGGGCAGGTGGTTGGTCTGCATTCGCGCAGTAACGATCTCACCGTCAATCCGCTGAAAGGCAAGCAGCTGACCAATATCCGCGCCTCGGGCTCTGACGAGAATATCGTGCTGACCCCGCCGATCCGGATGAGCCTGGAGCAGGCGCTTGAAGCCATCGAGGATGATGAACTGGTCGAGTTGACGCCGGAGTCGATCCGTATCCGCAAGCGCCACCTTACCGAGAGCGACCGCAAGAAGGCCAGCAGGGCAGCGAAGTAACCATTACACTCCCTCTCCCCTCTAGGGGAAAAGGCCGGGATGAGGGGGTGGAGAATTACGATGATTAGATTAGGGCGCTGACCAGGCGGCTAAGCCAGCTGTGGAGTTGCCTATCTCTCGAGCGTGGCGGCCAGGGGCCTGAACTGCAGCGCGTAGAACATCTCCAGGTAGCGCCTGGTCTCGGCGCGCTCCAGGTCGGTGACATATTTCCAGAAACCGTAGACACGCGACAGCGTCATCATGCGCTCCGCATAGTGCTTCCAGGTGTAGCGCTCCTCCACCCGCTGCATGGCGCCGGTGGATAGCTGTTCCCAGTAACCCTGCTCCTCGCGGCAGCGGCTGAAGAAGTCGGCGATGCGCTGCGCCGCGTCGTCGCCCTTGTTGGGATTGATATGGAAGCCGGAGATCCCCTCCTCGATGATCTCGATGGGGCCGCCGTAGCAGGTGGCGAAGGTGGGCAGACCGGAGGTCATCGCCTCGATGATGGTCAGGCCAAACGCCTCGAACAGGGCGGGTTGCACGAAGACGCCGCGCTTATCCGCCACATAACGGTAGATCTCGCTGTTGCGCTCGCGGTCGACCTGAAGCTCGATCCAGCGCAGCTGGTCATGGAGATTGTAGCGCGCGATCAGTTCGTGCATGCGTTCGATCTCAGCCCTCTCCTCCTGGTCGCTGGAGCGGTCGGGGTCGATATAGCCGGAGGCGATGAAGAGGTTGGCCTCGTTGCGCAGTGACTGGCTGCGGCCATACCACTCCACCAGACCGGTGATGTTTTTGATGTGATCCATGCGCGCCATCGAGAAGATCAGCGGCTTGCCTGGATCGCCAAGCTCACCATGACAGCTGCTGCCATCGGCGGCGCCGTAAATTAATGTCTCGATCTCTTCATGCAGGTGCGTCAGACGGCGATCCGTCTCACTGTAGGGGAAATAGACAGCGGGGTCAGCCCCGGGAGAGACGATGTTGAATTTCGGGTCGAAGATATCGATGCCCCGTACGATGCGTTGCAGTTCAGGCATCGTGAAAGCCATGTAACTCTCATACTGGCCGAGGCTCTTGTCGGTTCCGGCGATCTCCTGGTAGGTGCTGGTGATGATAAAGTCCGCCGCGTTCATGGCGATGAGATCGGCGGTGAACTGGCAGGAGAAGTGGTATTTCTCCTCGTTCTCCCTCCAGTAGAGATCGGAGTAGAGGTACTTGGTTTTCTCCAGCGCATGGGCAATGTTGCATTGTGTGACGTTGAGACGCCGTGACATCAGAGAGGCCACCAGGTTGCCGTCGGAGTAGTTGCCGACAATCAGGTCAGGTCGCCCTCCCAGCTCCGCCATCACCTCGGTTTCGGCATCGATGGCAAAGTTCTCCAGGTAGGGCCAGATCTCGAAGCGCGATATCCAGTGGGGAATGACCTCGCCGGAAGCATTGCGAAAGGGGACGCGCAGGATCCGAGCGTCCGTGGTCCCTGCGATGGCTTCGATACGCTGGTTGCAGGTCGTGTGTTCCGCCTCGGGGATCAGGCGGGTCAGCACGATCACCTGGGGCGAGATCTCCAGCCCCTGTTGATAGAGGCGTTCCTGCATCTCCCGTTCCAGCGCCCGCACCTGGTCCAGGATGTAGACGACCTGTCCACCGGTGTCCGGACGGCCCAGTACATCGGACTGTCCAAACCAGCCATGGGGCGACAGGACAGCGATGGAGAAGATCATCGGGATGCGTCCGAGAAAGCTCTCCAGGTGTCCGGGAGAGGGCGCCTCCAGGATATCGAGGAGCAGCCGCATGGTGTCGCTGGCCCGGGCCACGGTTCGGCCCCAGCCAGGCTCAAAGCCGATCTTTTGCAGTTCGTGGCCGATCGTCTTCCAGAGAGCGTCCTGCTCTTCGTGGCGCAGTTGCTGAAGCGCCTGGCGCAGTGCGGAGCGCAGCCCGGAGACATCCATGATGACGTCGTTGAGCATCAATTGGCGGTCGCGGTATTTATGCGCCTGAAGAAATTTCAACAGGCGCTGATCACCCTTGCCCAGCTCCTCGAACAGGCGACTGGAGAGACGGCGGTTGAGGAACTCGACACCACGGCCGATTGAGTCAGGCTCACGCAGTTTGTCGAATTCGCGGGAGAAGGGCTCCAGGTCCACCTCCAGCAGCCAGGGGTCCGGAACACCACCGTTGGAGAGGCGCTCCTTGAAACGCAGGAACTCCTCAACCTCCACCTGCTCCAGACTCATCGTATCGATATGCAGCCGCAGATAGTACCAGTCGGCCACCTCGGGACGGGCGGCGATATAGATCCAGGCGTGGTTGATAGCCGCTTCCTGACAGTAACCCAGCGCCTCGCCCAGCGGCGTCTCCAGCAGGGCTTCGCAGCCCTCCTCCTGGCATGCATTGAAGAAGAGTTCCTGGATGTCACTACGCAGCAGGAACTGACGTCCCGTGGATGAGAAGTGGTGAATTACCCGCAGCGCCATGCTGCGGTTCCTGAGAAGGTATTTGCTGAGCTGGGTATAGAGTTCCTCGGTGCTGGTCATTGCCGGCTCCACAAAAAACGGGGTCAGATCGTAATTGGTTCTATATAGTAGCCGAAACTGTGTTCCGAGCCCGTTATTTTTTGAAAAGGTGCTCCTTTTCGATATTGTAGTAGAGATCGACGCTCTGCTCGTCGCTGGACGTGGTTTCGAGGCTCAGTTTTTTCGTCAGCTTGTAGCGCATCACCAGCAGTGACGATGATTCGAACAGGCCGAGGAGATAGCCGACATAGAGGCGCGGCGTCAGGTGTCTGCCGAGCGCCACGCTGCTCTCTCCGAACGTGCTGCCGCCGCCAAGCAGGTAGGAGAGCGCCTCGGTTTCCGATTTTTCCGGCTCGGTAAAGACCTTGGTCTGGATATCCTTGAGACTCCCGGTAATGGCGACTCCCGCCCTGACATTGTCAAACGTGTTGGTGCGGAAGGCCCTGATGTCCAGGCGGGGATTGTCGACGGGACCGTCGAACAGAAAGTTGCCGCGTTCTATGTTCAGATCATGGCCATAAGCCATGTAGACGCCGTCGTACAAAGACAGACGGCCCTTTCCGATAGCCGGCTTTTTCGCCTCACTGCTGACCAGCAGGCTGCCCCTGATACCGGTTGTGACACCAAACCCCTTGAAGCTCACCTTTTCGCCCAGTGTCACCTCGATGTTGCTGTTGAGCGCCATGACGACTTCCTGCTGATCTTTTCGCGGAACCTTTTTGCCTTTGCGAACGATGACAGTATCTGCGGAGACATCGACAGCCGTGGGCGGCACCTCGTCAAGTTCGATACGCGCCAGGGGAATATCGATACGGCCGCTCAGATCCAGTTGTTTGAGGCTGCCGGTGAGCGCCAGGTCCGGGGAGATCATCACCTCGGCTTCCGGGATCTGTGAGACCAGCACATCCTGGCCGCGGATGTTGAGAGCGAGGGGGAAGCCCTCGTCGGCCCGTAGCGAGGCATTGCCGTCGAGCAGCAGACTGCCTCTGCCTGTAGATGCCTCTCCCCTGACCTGGAGCTTGCCATTGCTGTCGGATTTCGCCTGCAGGGAGATCTGGCTGACGTCAAGATTGAGGTCGGGAAGGGAGAATCCCCCATCCGATAAATGCATCTCCCCGTTAATCACCGGAGAGGCTGCCGTGCCGTTGATATCGGCCTCCAGCTGCAGGCGACCCCTGGCGGCGCGGATTTTCGGTGTGCGCGCCAGCAGTGGCGAGAGGTCGGGATAATCGAGCGTAAAGCGGCCTTTCAGCGGAGCGGTCGTCCCGGATAGGTCCAGCTGCAGCTCTCCCTGCGACTCCCCCCATGCGCCCTGCTCATTGGCGCGCACATCGAAGCTGAAGCTGCTCTTCAGGAGGTTTGACTGCAGTGTGGCGCTGGCCTTTGCGTTGCGCAGGTCGATGTCGGGTTGGGCGTCATCGGCGACGGTCAGGTAGCGGGCGGTTGGCACATCCAGCTCGACATCCAGCTGTGGCGTCGTCTGTGTGCCACCCGCCCTGAAATGCCCGGAGACCAGGCCTTCAAGCTTGTCTCCCGGAGGCAGCAGCGGCTGCAGCAGGGCAAGCGGCAGCCGCGTCAGCTTGCCGTCGGCCTCGATTCCGCCATGCTGTTCCCATTTCCCCGCTGCGCAGAGTTCGGCTTGCTGCTGTTTCCAGCAGTGCTTCTGGATCTCCAGCCGTTCAGGGCCGGCGGTTATGGCTACCGCATCGGCCAGCTCCCAGCTGCCGGCATTCTCGATCTGAAGCGTACTGCTCAGGAGATCTCCGGACCACTGTTTTTCAGCATAGCCCCCGTCGAGCTGCATGGCCAGGTTGAACAGGCTGCCTGCAATGTTCAGCTTCAGCTGGTGTTGTTGCAGGTTACCCGGTCCCTCGAGCAGCAGCTTGCTGAAGCGCTGTTGGGCTGCGGTGACGCCCTCCAGTTTCAGCTCGGTCGTGGAGCGGGATGGATCAGCCGGGTCCCAGGTTACGTCGGCTTTCAATGCGTCAATGCCGTATTGACCGAGTTCCAGTTTGGCGCCGCTGCCATGAATCTCCACCAGCGGGGAGTCCGGGGTGCCCCGCAGTTTGCCGCTTGCCTGCAGCGTACCGTCGAAGGTTGGCCACAGCTGGTCGAGCTGTGGTGCATCGAGCGTGAAATCAAAGTCCAGTTTCTCTCCCAGGACGCCGTTGAGATGCGCCCGGTTGTCGCCTGTCCGCAGCATCAGCTGCTCGACTTTCAGCTTGCCGGCTGCCCATTGCGCCTTGCCTGCTCCATGGATGTCGTAGTCGCGCAAGGAGCCTGACAGCTCCCGGATCTCCATCTCTGTTTCGGGGCCGGTCTCGCTGATCCTGCCCTTGAGGACGGCTCTGGCGGAGAGGAGCCCGGCGTAGTCGGGCCACTGCCGCTGCGGTTCGATCTTCTCGGCGGCAATTTGCAGATCCCATGCCGGAGTGTCGCTCCAGCTGATGTCTCCCGTTGCCGTCAGCCTGCCGTTGAGCAGTTCAATAACCAGCGGCGAGAGCTGCAAACCCTGGGTGTCGCCACTGGCGGTCATTGAGATCACGCTCTCCGGCAGGGCAGCACCGTTGACCGGAGCTGAGATATTCACCTGGTAGTCATCCGTTGATCCGGTGATTGTGAACTCCCCCTGTGGACTGAGATACTCCGCTGCATCACCGGGAGGCCAGGAGAGATCCTGCCACTCTCCCCGGAGATCTATCTGTGGTGCTTCTCCGGGGACAATCTTTCCGCTGGTGTTGAGGGAGAAAGGTGCGGTGATGCGGTGGTCAAGACTCAGGGCATCGAGGTCTCCCTGCAGCAAGCCTTCTCCCTTCAGCGTTCCTGTCCCGGCAAGTTCTGCCTCCCAGGCCAGTGAGAGTTTGAGCGGGTGGGGGGCAAGAAGCGAGATGTTTCCATTCAGACTAGCCTGCTCGAGTGGTTCAGCCGAGAGGCTCAGGGATTCCACGACAAGCTGGTTGTCGACTGTATGGGCGCTGAGTTCAACGGCTTCGAGCGGATGCGGTTTGCCATGCAGGGTGACCAGGCTGTTGCTCAGCACCGCCCTGTCGATGTCAATTGCCAGCGGCAGTTGCGGAATTTCAGTCGTTTCTGCGTCGCTCTCGGTTTCACCAATGTCGACGGAGAGACCATCGACAGTGAAGAGATTGATGTGAAGTTTTCGCTTCAGCAGCGCTGCGGGCCGCCACTGCAGGTGAGCCGTTTTCACAGACCCCCGGTGCGGCGGTGCATTGAAATCCACGCTCTTCAGGGTCAGGGAGTTCAGCAGGGTGCCTTCGACCTGCTGAACCGACAGCTCCAGCGGCAGCAGGCGCAGGCCGGTATTGATCAACCAGCGGCTGCCGCCCTCCGTCGACGCCAGGCTCCAGAGAGTGACGGGGATCAGCAGGAGGATAAGCAACAGCAGCAGCACAAAGCGTTTGATGCGCCGCATAAACCATCGCAGCATACTCAAAACTCCGGCCCCATTCTGAATACAAAGCGCACATCAGTCTCATCGTCATCCAGCGGATGGGCCAGGTCGACCTTGATCGGCCCGAGTGGAGAGAGCCAGCGCACGCCCACTCCAATACCGGTCTTTGCAGAGAAGGCGCCATTATTGAAGGCGTTTCCGCTATCGACGAAGGCGGCTAGCGACCACCCCTTGTCGAGGTAGTGTTCATACTCCAGGCTTGCCACCGCCAGGTGCTCTCCGCCGGTGACATTGTTGCGTGCATTGACCGGCCCCAGGTCCTGGTATTCATAGCCGCGGATGCTGGTGTCTCCGCCGGTGAAAAAGCGGTCGGACGCCGCCAGGTTATTGACGTCATCGACCAGGGTCAATCCAAGGTCCAGGCGGCTGATGAAGCGTCCCTTGTCCCAGGGCGAGTTGATCCAGTTTCCGGAAGCGATGGCCTGGAAGAATGGCGAACCTTCGGAAAAGTCATGCACGGCTCCCCTGAACTCCAGGTGAAGCCTCTCTCCCTTGTGGATACGTTGCTGGCCATCCTTGCGGATGCGCGTCCAGCTGACTCCGGGGATCAAAGGCATGGCCCTGCCGGGTTCATTGTCAATCACGTACTCCTCACTCTTGAGGGTCAGGTAGCGCGTCTCCAGCCAGTCATGGCTGCGCAACTTGGTCATGCGAATACCCGCCCTGGCGGTGTTGCGTTCACTGGAATTGGTCTCGACGCTTTCGATCTGTCCCATAAAGCTGAACCACTCCCTGGTGGGGTTCTGCAGCGGAATCGAGTAGAGCGCATCCAGGTTGATGCCGAGCAGATCGACCCTGATGCGGCTTTTGAAATTGTGCCCCCTGCTGTTGACGTAGCGGTTTTCATAGTTGGAGCTGACGCGCAGCCCGGCATCTGTCGAGGCGCCGATGCCGAAACCGATAGCATGCTTTTTGCGTGGTGTCAGGGTGACGTCCAGGTTGACGGTATGCTGCTCCCTGTCGTGTTGCTCCCTGATGGCGGCGGAGTCGAAATAGCCGCTGTCATTCAGGGACTGCTGAAACTGGTAGATCTCATCACTGGAGTAGAGTCCGTCGGGCGTGATGGTCACCAGGCGCTCGAGCAGCTCCTGGTCGATGGTGTCGCTGCTGATGTTGACGCTGCCAAAACGATAGCGCGAACCGCTGGCCAGTGTCAGCCTGATCTCCGCGCTGTGATGCTCGGGGTCGACCAGCAGCTGATGTTCAGTCAGCTCGGCATCAAAGTAGCCGCGTTCCAGGGCCAGGGTCTGTACAGCCTCCTTGCTGCTGGTATAGTTGCCGTGGTTGAGGATCTCTCCCTCGATGGCGGGCAGCTCTTTGCGGATCTCCCTGAAGTGATTGTCCGTTGCCGCATCCTGCTCGAACTTGATGTGAATCCCGCGGATGCGCACGGGTTTGCCGGGCGTGATGTCGAAGCTGATGCTCCAGCAGTCGTCATCATGCAGGAGCTCGCCGGTGTTGATGCTGGGATCGTAGTAGCCCAGCGCCTGGAGCGCCTGGATGATCTCCCCCTCGGCATCCTCCCGGGCTGCCTGCAAACGCCATTGCGGCGCATCGCATTGACGTTCAGAGAGGGTGAGATGCTGGCGGATATTCTCCTCCAGGGGCCCTTCGACGCCATTAACCGTGATTTTGTTTCCACCGACAGCAATCTTGCTGGCAAGGGAAAGTATGAGAATGAGAGAGGGTGCTCCAAGCCAGTATTTCATCGAAAGCTTCATCATTTACGGCTTGGTCAAATGGGGGTGTAGGCAATGATGCAACGAAATTTCGAACATATTTTAACATGATTTTCATTGAAAAACAGTGTTTTAAACAACTTTCATGCTAACATTATTCTGCTTGTTCTCTATCAATGCCTCCAGGATCAACAGGTGAGACGACTCTATACAGCGTTACTCTATCTGCTATCGCCGTTGCTGGTGTTGCGGTTGTGGCTGCGCGGTGCAAAAAATCCCGGTTACCGCCAGCGCATCGGAGAGCGCTTTGGCTTGATTTCGCAGCAAATCCCTGAAAGGTGCATCTGGATACATGCCGTCTCCGTTGGTGAATCCCAGGCGACCCAGCCGCTGGTGCGCTGGTTGAAGGAGCAGTATCCGGATACTGCAATCGTCATCTCCACGACTACGCCGACCGGTGCTGACCGGGTCAGGGAACTCTATCAGCAGGAGGTGGCGCATCTCTATTTTCCACTCGATCTGCCGAACGCCATCGAGCGCGTGCTCAAGCGACTGCAGCCGCGGCTCTTGATCATCATGGAGACCGAGATCTGGCCCAATCTACTGAACGTCTGCAAACGCAGGGCGCTGCCGGTGGTGCTGGCCAATGCGCGCCTGTCGGCCAAATCGGCGAAAGGCTATGCCCGCGCAGCCGCGATGACGCGTGAGGCCCTGCGCTCCTTCAGCGCGATCGCGGTACAGCATGCGGCCGATGCGCAGCGGTTTATCGACCTGGGGGCCGCCGAAGCGGATGTTCATCTGTGCGGCAGCATCAAATTTGATGTGCGCATCCCGGCCAGTGTCCGCGAACAAGGGGCGCTGTTGAAAGCAGCCTGCGGCGCTGAACGGCCGGTATGGATTGCAGCCAGCACCCATGCCGGAGAAGAGGAGATGGTGCTGCGCGTGCACCGGCAGCTTACAGAGCTTTACGCGGATGCGTTGCTGATCCTGACTCCCCGACATCCTGAACGCTTTGACTCGGTCGCGGCGATGATCGAGAAATCCGCTCTGACCTGGTCAAGGCGTTCCGACATTCGGGTATGCAAACCCGATATCTCGGTCTTTCTCGGCGATACCATGGGCGAACTGACGGTCTTTTATGCCGCCGCCGATATCGCATTTGTCGGTGGCAGCCTGGCGCCGGTCGGGGGGCATAATATTCTCGAGCCGGCATCCCTGGGACTGCCTGTTATCGTGGGACCGCACATGACCAACTTCCTGTCCATCACGGCTCTATTGAAGAGTAACGGCGCCTTGCAGCAGGTTGATGATGAGAACGCTTTGCTGCAAGCACTGGAGCAGATTTTTGATGATGCCGACAAGCGTCACGCCATGGGGCAGGCGGGCATCGGCGTGGTCGAGGAAAACCAGGGTGCGCTGGATTGCGTTTCCGCTGTCGTCAGTGGTCTGCTGCACAGTAAATCATGAAGCGCCTCAAGCTGTTTCTGATTCCCTGGCTCTATAAAGTCGTGGTAAGCCTGATCATGCTCAGCTGCCGGGTCACATTCATCGGCCGGGAGGTCGAGGAGCCGCTGAAGCAGCAGGGGAAAACCTGGATCTATACCGCCTGGCACGAAAATACGGCAACGGCGGTGTGGGCTAAACGTAATGACAAGGTTGCAATGATGGCGAGCGATAGCAAGGATGGAGAGATCATTGCCAGGGGCATCAGGCTGTTCGGCAATATCCCGGTTCGAGGTTCTGCCTCCAGGGGTGGAGCGAAAGCCGTCAAGGCGATGGTGAGGCTGCTGAAGGAGGGGCATCTTGCCGCGATTACGCCGGACGGCCCACGCGGTCCGCTGCGCCAACTGCAGAGCGGAGTGCTCTATATCAGCCTGCTGGCAGGAAGCCCTATTGTCCCGTTCCATGTGGTAGCCAGCAGGGAGTGGGTCTTTCCCTCATGGGACAGGCACCGACTTCCCAAGCCGTTCAGCCGGGTGATTGGCGCCGTCGGTGCCCCCTATGTTGTCGACAGGCAGAGGCTCAAGCAGGATGAAGCAGGCGTCATCGCCGAAGTCGAAGAGTTGATGCAGCAGAATGTGGAACGGGCTGAGCAGGCACTGGGAAATACTTAAGAAAACCCTGAAAGAATCGCCTTTCCCGTCATCACGAAATAGGGATCAGACTTTATTTCTTGAGAATATTGGTAACTATTCAGCATATTCGGGAACGTCACTGCTATTGGGTATATCTTCCGGAAAACGCCGTAATTACCTCCATGTAGGCTCGCGTCGGCATCCATGCCTCCGACGTTTCCTCCAGATACACCCAATAGCAGTGACTTGTCAGCTGAAATGACAAGATGCTGAACAGTTACGAATATTGTTAATATGTTAGATTATAAAACGTAGATAACATATTGAAATAAAGTGCAAATATAGTGTGTAGAGAGTAGCGAGGCGTATCAATTGATCAAAACACGAAGGCTTCAACCTGCGGCGCATTCTCCAGCGGGGCAATCTCGGTCTCAAAGAGGTTCTCACGCCGAAAAGCCTCTTCGCGCACGCGGGTGATCAGCTGCGCCGTCGAGGAGGCGCCGACGCCAACAACCTGAAACAGGCGCCCGCCGACGGTCAGCAGCTTTTCAAAGTGGTCGCTCCCGGCAGGGAGGCTGCCGGTGACGGCAATGACATCAAATTTCTCATCCGGTGCGGTATCAAAGGCATCACCAACAAGCAGCCGGGCATCACTAATGCCCATCGCTTCAAGATGCTGCCGCGCCTGTTGGGAGAGCTGCTCGTGAATCTCGATGGAGGTGACTTCGTCGCTGAGCCAATCGAGACAGGCAGTGAGATAGCCGCTGCCGGTGCCAACTTCGAGGACCTTGTCTCCCGGTTTGATCCGCAAAGCCTGCAGCAGGCGCGCCTCGACCTTCGGCTCCATCATCTGCTGGCCATCGGCCAGTGGTATTTTGATATCGGCAAAGGCGAGAGCCTTGAAATTATCCGGTACAAAATCCTCCCGCGGGATCTGCTGCATGATCTTCAGTACGTCGTCATCATCGACATTCCATGGACGAATCTGCTGCTCGATCATGTTAAACCTGGCCTGTTCCTGATTCATGTTTACCGCCTCAATGTACCTTGAACTTCATCACAGCACGAAGGTTAAGCGCTTGCAGCGGGGTGGTCAACCTCACGCAGCAAAAAAGCTTCAGGGTTCACTCCATCTGCCTGTGGCAAAATAGATGAAAAAGCGTGTAACGTGATTTTCTCTACGGGAGCCAGCATGACCGCAATACCGCTCAAACCGGATGAACTCTACACAAACTGTGATCCCGGCATCATTCCCTATGCATTGACTTCCGATGTTGCCGCATCGCGGGCCATGGTCCCGGG
>JBDLII010000024.1:0-18638 GCA_039714995.1 Pseudomonadota bacterium | reverse complement strand
GCCATGCAGCAGTGGGGCATGCGCAGCGACGCCCTGCAGCTGGATCCACAGCGCCCGACCGGGCGGGTCAGTGTCAGTTTCAATGCTGGCGAGCCCGCCTATGACATTGTTCCTCAGGTCGCCTACGATGCTATCGTGGCCGAAGCCGTCAAGTGCGACTGTCGCCTGCTCTACCATGGCAGCCTGGCGCTGCGCGAGGCAACTTCGCGCTCGACGGCAGAACTGATCAAGGCCGGCAAACCCGATACAGTCTTTGTCGATGTCAATCTGCGTTCGCCCTGGTGGCAGAAGGAGCAGTTGCTCGAGATGGTGGCTGACGCCGACTGGGTCAAGCTCAATGGCGATGAACTGGCGCTGCTCGCCCCCTCCGCCGACGGCGCCGCATTCGTCGCGGAGCACGAGCTTCAGGGGCTGGTGCTGACCCACGGCGCAGATGGCGCGGAAATCATGACCGCCGATGGCGAGCGCATCCTCATCAGACCCGAAAAAGCTGTTCCCGTCATTGATACCGTCGGCGCAGGTGACGCCTTTGCATCTATCATGATCCTCGGCCTGGATCTCGACTGGCCAATTGAGCAGACGGCACAGCGTGCGCAGGCATTCGCCTCTGCGCTGGTCGGAAAGCGCGGCGCCACCGTCAGCGATCCGGCGTTCTACCGGCCCTTTATCGACGCCTGGGAGTTAGGGAATCTCTGAATGAAACTGCACAACCCGTCATTGCGAGCGCAGCGTGGCAATCTCGTGCTTTGATATCAATAAGTTAGAGATTGCTTCGTCGCTACGCTCCTCGCAATGACGAATAAGTCAGAACTTACGCTGGGCAACACTCGCCCAGCGACCCGGGCATTCACACATAATAAACGCTCCCTGTCATCACCTTCGCCGTCAACTTCATCCCCAATCTAACCGGCGCCGGCAGGTCGACGCCGCCCTGCTCCACCGCCTTGGTGGCATGGTTGATCTCATCCTCCTTCATCTGCTGCAGAATCGCCGTGGTCTTGCGGTCTTCCGGCCTGACTTCGCCGAGGTGCTCGTCGAGATGCGCTTCAACCTGGCGCTCGGTCTCGGCGACAAAGCCGAGGCTCCACTTGTCGCCGGCAATGCCTGCCAGCGCGCCGATGGCGAAAGAGCCTGCATACCAGAACGGATTCAACAGGCTGGTGCGTCCCTCCAGCTCCTTGATGCGGCTTTCACACCATTCGAGGTGATCATTCTCCTCCATGGCCGAGCGCTCCATGCTGGTTTTCACGGCAGGATCATGAGCCGTCAGCGCCTGTCCCTGGTAGAGCGCCTGGGCGCAGACTTCGCCGGTGTGGTTGATACGCATCAGTCGTGCGGTGTGGTCACGCTCGGCATCACTCAATTGTGTCTCCTCAAGCGCCGTGGCGGGGTTATCGCGCTCGGTCACTTTCGGCTGGCCAAAGATGGTCTGCACGGCCTGGTCGATCTGCATGATGATGTTGTCAAAGGGTGAATAGGCTCTAGTCATGGCGTTTCTCCAATTGCTCTGATACCAATTGTAGCGGATGCACCACGCTGATGCCCAGCCCTGCCCTGCCGGCTGCCTGCTGCAGCTGCAGCGCACAGCCGCTGTTGGTGGTGGCGACGACTGTTGCTTTCGACGCCGCCAGCTGCTCGATCAGCGGCTTGACCAGCTGTTCGCCACTGTCAGGCTGCGTGATGAGATTCAGACCGGCGCCGCCGCAGCATCCCATCCCCTCCAGCTCGAGCAGTTCGGCGCCGGGCAGATCACTGAGCAGCGTCATCACTGGCTTCTGCTGCTGCATGACCGCCAGGCTGCAGGGCATAAAAGTGGCAATCGTGCGCCTCACTTCGGCAAGAGGGAGCGCCCCGATGCCACCCCGCTGCTGAATAAAGGCGGCCGCATCCATCACCGGAACATCCAGCCCGGCACTGTCCGCCAGCCACGAGCCGCAGCCGCTGCTGACAGTGAGCAGCGCCTCAATCCCTGTGCCGGTAAAGGCGGCCAGATTGGCCGCGCGGTATTTGCCGGCGGCCCGATGGTAGCCGGCATGGGCATGAATCGCGCCGCAGCACTGCTGTGACGGCGGAATGGAAACGGAAACTCCGCTGGCCGTGAGTATGGCAACCGCCGCCTCCAGGGCCGTCCTGTCGAGCGCCTCTCCCATGCATCCGGTGAACAGCGCCACCTCGGCCTGTTCAGTACCGACAGCAGCATAACGCTCTTTCAGCGGGACTCGAAGAGGCGGGGATGCCTGTTGAATGGTTTTTGAAACATCAAGCAGTCGCCGCACCCTGGCGGAAGGGAACCATCTGCGCATGCCCGCACGATTGGCGGCGGCGGCCAGTTTCAGCGCAGCGCTTTGCCAGCCGCGATCGGCCAGCGTATCAGGCAGCCAGCGGGGCACGGTCGCTGGCAGCGACTCCCGTGCAGCATCCAGCAGCGCGGCGTAATGAACTTCAGAGGGGCAGGCGCCCTCGCAGCGGCGGCACAGCAGGCAGCTGTCCAGGTGGCCGAGTAGAGGTCGATCAGCATTAAGCGCTCCACTGGCCCACCCCTGAATCAGCGCAATGCGTCCGCGCGGTGATTCCGCCTCATCCCGGGCGAGCAGGTAGGTCGGACAGTGGGGCAGGCAGAGACCACACTTCACGCAGCGGTCAGCCTCGCGGATGAGAAAATCAGTATTCACAGCAGAGCAGCAGACAGGATCGACAACAGAGTATACTATGCGCAGACTAGCGAATCCCTTGAATGCGTATGTCCTACTATAAGCACCACCTCTTTCTCTGCACCAACAGCCGCGACGACGGCGAGCCTTGCTGCCAGGATTACGATAACCTGGCTGCGCGCCGCTATATGAAAAAGCGCGCCAAGGAGCTCGATATCTATGGCAAGGGTGAGAGCCGCATCAACACCGCCGGCTGCATGAACCGCTGCAGCGAAGGCCCGGTCATCGCCGTCTACCCCGAAGCCGTCTGGTATACATGGGTGGATTACGAGGATCTCGACGAGATCCTGGAGTCGCACCTGCTGCGTGGTGAACCCGTCAAACGGCTGATGCTGCAGGAGCAGTAGTGGCATGATTGATTGTGACTTTACCTTTTGCAGCGGCTGCAGGCATAATGGCAGTCAGTGCAATTGCAGAACGGTGCGCCATGTTTGATCCGAAAATCATCGATGACATCTCCCAACGGCTCAGCAAATCCCTGCCGCCGGGCCTTGCTTCGCTGGAAAAAGACACCCGTCAGCATCTCAACAGCGCCCTGCAATCCGCACTGTCGCGCATGAACCTCGTCACCCGTGAAGAGTTCGACATCCAGCGGGCGGTGCTGGCGCGCACCAGGGAGAAGCTGGAGATGCTGGAAAAGCATGTTGCACAACTGGAACAACAGGAAAAATAGTCCGGAATCCTCTTATGATCGCCACGGAACGGCATGTCACTCTCAATCATCAATAGCCGCTCGGGCGCCGGCATCACGGCGCCGCTGGTCACCATTGAATCCCATCTCGGCAACGGGCTGCCCGGTTTCAATATCGTTGGGCTAGCCGAAAAAGCCGTTCAGGAGAGCCGCGAGCGGGTTCGCGCCGCAATCACCAACTCGCAATTCGAGTTCCCGGCGCGGCGCATCACCGTCAACCTGGCGCCCGCGGACGTCCCCAAGGAGGGCAGCCGCTTCGACCTGCCGGTCGCCATCGGCATTCTCGCGGCAGCGGGAGATATTCCGCAACAGCAGCTGCATCACTATGAGCTGATTGGCGAACTGGCACTCTCCGGTGAAATCCGTCCCATCAGCGGCATTCTCCCGGCTGCGCTGGCAGCCCACCGCAATGCCAAAAAACTGATCGTAGCGACCGCCAATGCCGATGAAGCCTCGCGGGTAACCGGGCTTGAAATCTATGCCGTCACGCACCTGCTCGAGGTGTGTGAACATTTCAGCCAGACAAGAGAGATCGAACTCTACCGGCCCGATCCTGAAGAGATCACCGATGACTACCAGCCTGACCTTGCGGAGATCGTCTCCCAGGATGCCGCCAAGCGCAGCCTGATCATAGCTGCGACCGGCGGGCATTCGCTGTTGATGAGCGGCCCTCCCGGCACGGGCAAGAGCATGCTTGCCAACCGCCTGCCCGGTCTGCTCCCGGTAATGACAACCGGGGAGGCACTCGAAAATGCCGCCATACGCTCAGTTGCCGGCCAAGAGTTTGATGTCGGCAGATGGCGAAGGCGGCCGTTCAGGTCGCCGCATCACTCGGCCTCGGCGGCTGCACTCGTCGGTGGCGGAACGGTGCCTCGGCCCGGCGAGATCTCGCTGGCGCATAACGGCGTGCTGTTTCTCGATGAACTGCCTGAATTCGAGCGCCGCGTGCTCGAAGCGCTGCGGGAACCGCTGGAAAATGGTGCAATTACCATTTCGCGCGCGGGACGGCAGGCGGATTTTCCGGCCAGATTCCAGCTGATAGCCGCCATGAACCCCTGCCCCTGCGGCCATCTCGGCGATCCACGCAAGAACTGCCGCTGCTCGTCCGAACAGATCAGCCGCTACCGCAACAGGATATCCGGGCCGCTGCTCGACCGCATCGACATGCAGATCGAGGTCCCTGCGCTGCCGGCTGAAAAACTGCTGGCGAAACCGGAAGCAGCCTTGAGCAGTCAGGATATCCGCCAGCATGTGGCACAGGCCCACAAGATCCAGCTGCAGCGCCAGCAATGCCTGAACAGCCAGCTCAACGTCAAGCAGATCGAGCGTTATTGCACCCTGGCAGCAGCTGATGAAGCACTGCTGATGCAGGCCATCGAGAAGCTGAACCTGTCACACCGCGCCTATCACCGGGTTCTCAAGGTGGCGCGCACCATCGCCGATTTCGACCGGCAGCCGCAGATTCAGACCCCCCATGTCACCGAAGCAGTGAGTTACCGCAGTCTGGAGAAGAGAGCGGGATAGAGGGTCCGAAGAAACTGCTGTCTTCATTAGCAACTGCCTCAACAGGCAAATCACGCTTGTAAAGCCAAGCAAAATAGTGTATATACACCTATATGGATGAGAAACATCTTTCAATCAGTCGTGAAGCAGCTACCAGTTGTCTCGCTTTTGGCGTTCGCAAGACCGCCCGTGCAATCACCCAGACTTATGATCGTAAGTTGGCGTCAATCGGTTTGACCGGGACACAGTTTTCCATGCTGAATGCTATCAACCTGGTTGGTGAACCTTCCATGATGCAATTGGCCGAGATACTCTCAACAGACAGAACCACCCTGACACGCAATCTCAATCCGCTGAAAAAACAGCAGCTTATCGAGATACGAAGCGGCCACGACAAACGCATGCGACAAATTCAATTAACCCAAGGGGGGGAAGAGATTTTGTCTCAGGCGCTGGAGCAATGGAAGTCGGTCAACGACACTCTTTCTGCAGCTTTTGGTCGTGGAAAATCTGAAAATTTACTTCGTGATCTGGGGAAGCTCATGTCTGTATTGTCTCAGTGCTGATTTTTTTTACCATTATTAGTGTATATACACTGAATAGGAGTTGAATATGATTACCGTAAATCAAAATGGGAATTTCATGATTACCGACCCAATGCTCGTTCGGGTTATCTGGATACTGGTACTTTGGCTGACGGGAGTACTTTTGCTCGGCAACACTGGTATGCTGAATGATTCTGAACTCATGCCGCTGGTTTTTGGCGTAACAGTTATACTCCCGCCACTGTTGGCCTGGTTAGCCTGGCGCAGTTTCGTCTCGGTGAGAGCGTTTGTTTCAGGCATCGATGTGCGCATACTGATTCTGTTGCACAGCTTTCGTACAGTTGGATTTGGCTTCCTGATTCTTTACGCCCACGATATGTTGCATCCGTTGTTTGCGTTCCCGGCCGCAATAGGCGATATTGCGACTGCTTTTGCCGCATTGACGCTGGGTATCCTCCTCTTCAAGGGTATCGACCTTCCTACGAATGCCGTTAGACGCTGGAACACTTTTGGATTGATTGATTTCGCGATTGCGGTTATTGCCGGGATTACGATGCGTAGCGCGTTACTGGGATCAGAAAACCTGAATACCGACCTGATGGGCAGTTTTCCCTTGATGATCTTCCCGACATTTTTGGTGCCCATGATGATTATCGTCCACCTGATGATTTATGCGAAGCTCAGCCAACAGAACCACTTGACAGGTGCTCGTCTATAGGGATTCTTGATCACTATGAAAAGGTTGCAGAATCGCCCTGAATCCAGACTCCCTGGCAAGCCACGATCAACGCGGCGTGTGTCGCAACGTGGACAAGACAACGCACCAGGAGAGATTTCATCACGATGACCATCACTGGGAAACACCGCCGATGAACAGCCTGTTGCCACGCCTTCTCCTCATGCTCACCATGCTGATTACGCTGCTGTTCGTCGTGCTTCCAGTCTCGGCCCGGAACGATGGAGATCAGCAAGAAATCGTCGAATCCCTCAACCCGGCATGGACCGGTGACCTCAAGGGCATGTACAAGCGCGACAAGGTTCGCGCCCTGGTGGTCTTCGACAAGATACTGTACTTCCTCGACGGCTCCCATCAGCGAGGTGCGTCCTACGATCTGCTGAAGGAGTTCGAAAAACAGCTCAATGAGAAACGCAAGGGCGCCATCAAGATGCACGTGGTATTTATCCCCGTGGTGCGAGAAGACCTTATCCCGGCGTTGCTGGATGGACGCGGGGATATCGCGGTGGCCAACCTGACCATCACTCCCGAGCGCGAGAAGCTGGTCAATTTTTCCGATCCGCTGCTGAAGAACGTCAGCGAGTTGCTGGTCACTGGCCCCTCGGCGCCCGGGATCGAGACCATCGATGATCTCGCCGGCAAGGCAATCCATGCACGCCCCTCAAGCAGCTATTACCAGCACCTGCTTGAACTCAACAAGCAATTCAGGAAACAGGGAAAACCCCCCATGGAAATCCACAAGGTGGACGAAAACCTGGAGGACAGCGACCTGTTGGAGATGGTCAACGCGGGCATGGTCCCGATGGTCGTGGCGGATAGTCACAAGGCGCTATTCTGGAAGGGTATTTTCGATGACATCAAGGTGCATGACGAGATCGCCATTCACAGCGGCGGCAAGATCGCCTGGGCGTTTCGCAAGAAGAGTCCGAAACTGAAAAAGGAGATCAACCGCTTCGTAAATAATCACAAGAGAGGAACGCTCACGGGGAACGTGCTGTACGAGCGTTATCTTCAGGAAAACAGGTGGGTGAAAAACGCGTTGAGCGAGAAGGAGCAAAAAAAGTTCCGCAAGCTGATGGATTTGTTCCGAAAATATTCCGCAGAGCACCATTTCGACTGGCTGATGATCGCCGCGCTCTCCTACCAGGAGTCGCAGCATGATCAGAGCAAGCGCAGCCGAGCCGGAGCAATCGGCGTCATGCAGGTCTTGCCGAAAACGGCCAAAGATCCCAACGTGAACGTCCCGGGCATCGAGAAGCTGGAAAATAACGTCAAAGCGGGTGTCAAATACTTGCGCTTCCTGCGCGACCGCTACTTCGATGCCACGGACATCAAGCCGTTGAACCAGGCGCTTTTCTCTTTTGCAGCCTATAACGCCGGTCCCGCAAGAGTCGCCAGGCTGCGCAAGGAGGCCGCCCAACGTGGTTTCGATCCGAATGTCTGGTTCGGCAATGTCGAGGTCATCGCCGCCCGCCGGATCGGACGGGAAACCGTGCAATATGTCAGCAACATCTACAAATACTATCTCGCCTACCAGTTGATCGTTAAGCGCATGCAGTTGCAAGGAGAAGCGAAACGCACAGTGCTGAAAGCGGCAACGGATTCCGAAATTGCAGGGACGGTCATCACTGGTAAGGATAATGATGCTGCGGTGATTAACGGGGTTGAATCCGAATCAGATGCAGGCAGCGGCCCGCTGTGGCTCTGGTTCGTGGCAGGAGTGCTGCTGGGTGGCATATTGGTCGGGTTGTGGCACCATTTCGGCAGCGGATTCCAGCGTCGGAGTGCGTTCCGGATTGAGCCAGACGATCCATGAAGGAGACACAACGCCAAAGAGAATCGCCATCGTCCTCGCTGGCCATGCTGTTTTGATCGGCGCGGGAAACCCTGCTCTAATCAATAGGGACGGGATCGCGGAGAGTGATAGTGAAACCCGGTTGACACAAGGATATCCAGCGTCTCGCCGCACTCCTTCAAAGATAAGGGTGTAAACAGCACATGGAACTCTTCTCGGAACTTGGGTATTTCGGACTATTCATAGCCTCATTCCTGGCTGCAACGATACTTCCATTCGGTTCAGAGGTTGTACTCACTATTTTATTATTAAACGGGTTAAATCCTGTTTTCTTAATCACTGTTGCGACGCTGGGGAATGTGCTTGGTGCATTTACGAACTATGCAATTGGATATTGGGGGAGTAACGTCGTTGCGCAGAAACTGTTAAAGATTTCAGAGGATGAATTGAATCACGCTGAAGAAAGGTTCAAGAAATATGGGATGATTTCTCTGTTTTTTGCCTGGATGCCTGTAATTGGTGATCCATTGACAGTTGTTGCAGGAGTGCTAAGAATAAACATCCTGTGGTTCTTTATTCTGGTGACATCGGGTAAGTTAATACGCTATATCGTCATTAGTTATATCACTCTCCAGTGACATACTTTACCGGATTGGATAACTTCAATGTCCGCTTGATTGTAAGATCAGCTGAATGTCACCCTGAATGACGACAATGGCGGGTTTTGGCATTCTCAGCCCGGTCGCGGGGATCCCTTCCCGAGCCTTGTGCCTCGTTCACAGCCGGTAGTTCCAAACCGTCACAGGCTGACAGACTGCGATTCGTCAGTAGCAGGAGAGTGGATCCGCTAGGGAAACCCTGATCGTAGCGCACAGCGTTTTGATCAGGGCCGCCCCATAAGCCCCCTCCCTCAGGGAAGAGAGGGAGACTGAATCAGGCTACTTTTGTGGCCCTGGCTCCAGATCCGGCTTTGGCGCTGGTGTTGGCTTTGGCCTTGGTCTTGGTCTGTCATCGAAAGACGACTTCGATCTTGCTTTGTCCTCGAAAAAATTCCGCGTGCCTGACTGGAATTCGTCGGCAATCTCTGCGGGACCCGGCACGGCGAAGCTCGGCGCTCTGGCGCCGCCGGGCATTTCGCCCATCTCATAGGGCGCATTGATCGTTTCGTCCCACATGTCATCCAGGAATTCCCTCATGCCGTCGTCGTCGTCATCGAACTCGTCGAACTTATCGAAAAACTTGTCGGTAAATTTGTTGTCTCCGAAAAATGGGAAATCGGAATCCCTGCCACCCCAGGGCATGCTCCTGCTGCTGAATCCGCGGCGGCCCCAAGGCATATCTCTGGTGTTCATGCCCCGGCTCCAGGGCGTGTTTTTGCCGCTCCAGGGTGTACTCCAGCTGCGTCCTTTGTCGCCGCCCCATGGCGTCATGCGGTCCCAACTTTTGTTACTCCATGGAGCATAGCGGCCAAACTTACCATATTTCTTCTTGCGATTTTCAAAGTCCCGACGTGGCCCACTGCGGGAATCACGACGAGGCGGCCCTGGAGGCCTTTTCCCTGCTGCCGAGCGGGGAGCCGCTTCTGGAGCAGGTGCTGCAGCTGCCTGGGGGGGCCGCTGTGCTGGAGCTGATCCAGGTGCTGCATCCCGGGGTCTTGGTGCAAACCTCGGCGCCGGAGTCCGGGGTGGCGCTGCCGCCTGAGGAGCCTGTTGGGCAGGGGCGGATCCAGGCGCTGCAACCTGAGGTCTTGGTGCAAACCTCGGCGCCGGCGTCCGGGATGGCGCTGCTGCTTGAGGAGCCTGTTGGGCAGGGGCTGATCCAGGAGCTGCATCCCGAGGCCATGGTGCAAATCTCGGTGCTGGTGCCGGTGCCGGCGTGGTTTGCGGCATGGGCGCAAATTTAGGCGCAGGGGCGGGCTGTCCGGCAGTTTGCTGCGGCAGTGGCGGGTAGCGATAATCCTGCTCGGCGTTGACCACACCAACGGCGGTGGTCATCAGCAGCGCTGCCGGGATTGCAGTCGCCAGGCGGTAGGTACTCTTGGGTTTCATATATTCACTCTCTTTACGTATACAACTGTTTTCATATCTGCCTTGGATCATGGCCACCATCTGTTGTTGCTTCCCCAGGGCATACTTCTGCTGTTCCAGCCGCGATCCCAGGGACCATCCCTGTCATCCCAGGGCATGCTTCTGCTGCTCCAGCTGCGGCCCCAGCCCGAGGGTCTGCCCCTGTCTCCCCATGGCATGCTCCAGCTGCTGCTTCTGCCCCAGGGCTTGCTTTTGCCGCCCCAAGGCATCCAGTTGCTGCCCCAGTCGTCGTCCCGCCAGCGATTCTTTCTTTTGTAATAACGATCAAAATCGCGGTCGAAGCGTTCAAAATCCCGATCATAACGCTCAAAACGGTCAAGATCAGGATCATAGCGATCTTCATCGCGTGCAAAACGGTCATAACGGTCATAACGATCGAAATCGCGGTCAAAATCATCGCGTCCCGGGCCACGGCTATAATCACCGCGTCGTGGCGGTCCTGCAGGCCGTTGTCCGGCGCCTGCCCTCCGGGGAGCTGCTTCAACGGCCGCTGATGCCGGAGCTGGGTCTGGCGCCTGGGTTGGCGCCTCTGCCTGTGGTTGTGGTGCTGGAGCAGGCTGCTCGGCATTGACGACATCTACTGCAACGGCCATCAGCAGTGCCGCCGGGAGTGCAGCCGCCAAACGATGATTGCGCTTGAATTTCATGTGATTTCTCTCCTTCTGCATACAACTTCTCTGATGCCAGCATTAAATCACTATTATTCTAGCATTACCAGAGTTTATTAGGAAATATTCGACTCCTGGCCCTGAAAGCACGGGCTTCCACCCGATTCCTGCTTGTCGCCTCATGACTCCCCGCCGCTGAAGCTCCTGGCCACTGCTCCAGGAGGATGCAAAGATGCATTAAACCATTTGCAAATTGCGGATTATCATTCTAGGATTACCCCATGGAAAAGAGGAACATCAAAACCAGAGAGATTTATTTCGATAAATCGCATCCTGATCAACAGCAGGCGGAAACTGCGGCGCAGCGTCTCGCCGATGTGGAGGGGATACTTGATCTCCGTGCTGTCTCGGAAAACCGCCTGCGCATCACTTACCATCTTCTCGAGATCAACCTGGAGCAGATCGAGGATGGGCTGATTGAGGCCGGTTTTTTTCTCAAGAACAACCTGATCAACAAGCTCCGCGATGCGCTCTACTTCTACACCGAAGAGACCGAGCGCGCCAACCAGGGCTGCACCAAGGGCAGCAGCAACTGCACCAGAAAGATCTTCATCGCCCGCTACAACCAGATCAATCACGGCTGCCGTGACGTCCGCCCCGATCACTGGCGACGTTACCTGTAGGCAAGCCCTCATCGAATCGCTCATGGTCATTACGAGCGAAGTGAAGTAACCTCCTGTCAATCTATCAACAGGTTGGAGATTGCTTCGTCGCTACGCTCCTCGCAATGACGTATCACTCCGAGCCTTCCTGGATAACGAGGGAGAACCTTTGCCACTGGACAAACACAGAATCGCGGAGCTGCGCCGGGAGATCGTCTTCAGTGACACTCTCAAGGGAGAGCAGCTGACCTTCCATACCACCTGGGGGCTATTTTCGCCGCGCGCCATCGACCAGGGCACGCGCATGCTGCTGGAGCATCTCGAGGTCAAAAGCGACGACAGGGCAATCGATCTCGGCTGCGGTTACGGCCCCCTTGGACTGACGATTGCCAGGCTGGCGCCGCAGGGAGAGTGCCTGCTGGTCGACAAGGATTTTGTCGCCGTCGAGTATGCGCAAAAAAACGCCGCCCTGAACGGCATCGGCAACGTCTCGGTGCAGCTCAGCGACGGGCTCAAACATATCGGCAAGCAGTCATTCAGCCTGGCAGTCACCAACCTGCCCGCCAAAACCAGCAACGAGCACTACTATCTCTTTTTCCAGGACATCTACGAGCATCTCGAACCGGGCGGGCGCTTTTACGTGGTGGTGATCTCCGGACTGCGCAACTTCATCAAGCGCGCCTTTGGCGAAGTCTTCGGCAACCATAAGAAAGTGAAACAGGGCAAGAACTATACCGTGGCGATGGCCATCAAGGAGTAAGCCGCTGCTTCACTCTCAATCGCGCTCAGAAGAGCGCTCCTACTGGCCGGATACTGAGAAGAACGAATAAACGAGGATAAAGGCACGGTTCCCGGCATGCGCCGGGATGACGGTGATATCAGGAGTCAGCAACCCGCTGAGCTTCATTGAAGTCAAGCGTGCCTTCGTAGATTGCCCTGCCGGTGATGGCGCCGCTGATGCCGCTGCCGGCCACCTGCAGCAGGCGATGAATATCATCCATGTTGGTGATGCCGCCGGAGGCAATCACCGGAATCGAGATTGACTCCGCCAGCGCCGCTGTCGCTTCGGCATTGACGCCCTGCATCATGCCGTCCCGGCTGATGTCGGTATAGACAATGGCGCTGACCCCGGCATGCTCGAAGCGCGCAGCGAGATCAACCGCCGGGACATCCGAAACCTCAGCCCAGCCCTCGACCGCCACCATGCCGTCCCTTGCATCGATGCCGACGATAATATGGCCGGGAAACTCTGCGCAAACCCGGTCGATGAACTCCGGCTCACGCAGTGCCTTGGTGCCGATAATGCAGAACTCGACACCGGCCTGAAGATAGGCGCCGATGGTCTCTGCATCACGGATGCCGCCGCCCACCTGGACCGGCAGATCCGGATAGGCTTGCGTGATGGCGCGCACCACCTCGCCATTGACCGGTTCGCCCGCGAAGGCGCCGTTGAGATCGACCAGGTGGAGCCGCCGCGCGCCGGCTTCGACCCAGCGTTTTGCCATGTCGACCGGGTCATCCGAGAAGACCGTGTCATCCTCCATGCGTCCCTGGCGCAGGCGCACGCACTTGCCATCCTTGAGATCAATCGCGGGAATTATCAACATCTTCAGGGTTTCCACTCGACAAAATTTTTCAACAGACGCAGGCCGTCAGCCGCGCTCTTTTCGGGGTGAAACTGCACCGCAAACAGGTTGTCCCGGGCAATCGCGCAGACGAACGATTCGCCATACTCCGTGGTTGCTGCAACCACGCCGCTTGCTTCCGGTACGACAAAGTAGCTGTGCACAAAGTAGAAGCGGCTGTGATCCGCGATGCCATGCCACAGCGGGTGGTCGATCTGCTGCTCGACCTGGCTCCAGCCCATGTGCGGTATTTTCAAAGGCAAGCCGTTGTCACCGACGTGTTCGCCGGAAAAGCGCTGCACCCTGCCGGGAATCATGCCCAGCAGATCGGTGCCGCCGTTCTCTTCGCTGCTGTCCATCAGCACCTGGAGCCCCATACAGATCCCCAGGAACGGCTTGCTTGCCGCTGCTTCACGCACCGCCCGCTCTACATGGTGGTCACCGATGGCCGCCATGCAGTCACGTGCTGCCCCCTGGCCGGGAAATACCACGCGGTCGGCATCGTGAATGGCAAGGGCATCATCGGTAACGACGACCTCTGCATCGGGCGCAACATGCTCGACAGCCTTGGAGACCGAACGCAGATTGCCCAGGCTGTAATCAACAACGACAATCCTCTCCATGGGTTACAGCGATCCCTTGGTTGACGGCATCACTCCCGCCATGCGTGGATCCGCCTCCAGCGCCATACGCAGCGCCCGCCCGAACGCCTTGAACAGCGTCTCGGCAATATGGTGCGCATTGCGGCCGCGCAGGTTGTCGATATGCAGGGTCACCCCGGCGTGATTGACAAAGCCCTGGAAAAACTCGACAAACAGATCGACATCGAAATTACCGATGGCGCTGCGTCTGAAGTCGACATCAAACTCCAACCCGGGACGTCCGGAGAGATCGATCACGACGCGCGACAACGCCTCGTCCAGCGGCACAAAGGCGTGGCCGTAGCGGTAGATCCCCTTTTTTTCACCGACGGCCCGGGCGAAGGCCTGCCCCAGGGTGATGCCGATATCCTCGACGGTGTGGTGATCGTCGATGTGGCTATCACCAGTGGCCGAGATCTCGAGATCCACCAATCCGTGACGCGCCACCTGCTCCAGCATGTGCTCGAGGAAAGGGATTCCTGTATTCAGGTCAGTGCTGCCATCGCCATCCAGATTAATCGCGACCCTGATCTGCGTTTCCAGCGTATTGCGTTCGACTTCGGCTGTTCGTGACATGCTCATTTGACCCATTGATGGATTGATCGCCGCTATTCTAACGCGAAACAGCAGGCTCGTCATTGCACAGATTCTCATGATCAGGTGATATAAATCAAGATTTCCGGGTGCCTGAGTAGGATAAAATATTCAGAATATTCACCTGATTGAGCTGATAGAAATGATGAAAACGATTCTGAACACACTTGTGACAACCCTCCTCCTGGCTCTCCCGGGCATGGCTGCCGCGGAGACCGTCAGCGTTATCGACCCCTATGTGCGCGCCATGCCGCCGGGGCAGAAAGTGACCGGTGCCTTTCTGTCAATGAAAAACGACAGCGACAGCGACCGCTCACTGATTCGCGCCGAGAGTGATGCCGCCAAGAACGTGGAGCTGCACGAGCATACCCACAAGGATGGCATGATGCAGATGCGCGAAGTCGATAAGATCGATATCGCCAAAGGCGCCACCACGGCGCTCGAGCCCGGCGGGCTGCATATCATGCTGATCGGTCTGACCAGGGAGCTGAAAGTGGATGACATCGTCGAGATCAAGCTCACTTTCGACGACGGTTCCGAACAGATCGTCAAGGCGCCCGTCAAGAAGATTCTTGCCGGGATGGGGATGATGAAATGATCGATGAATAGAACCAGGCTTATTGTCGCCCTGCTTCTGTTTGGCATTGCTGCTGTTGTCGGCTACAAGCTCAACAGCACATCACACCAAAACGTGACCCTGCTGGCCGTCACCGACCCTGACTGCGAACTCAGAAAAGGCCCCTGTCAGGCAGACCTGCCATCCGGCGGCAGCATCACATTTTCGCTTGAACCACGCTCGATACCCCTGATGAAACCACTCTCGCTCGATGTCAACGTTCGCGACATCGAAACATCATCAGCCGAGGTTGACTTCGTCGGTATCAACATGAACATGGGTTACAACCGCCCGCGTTTGAAACAGACAAGCGACAGCCGTTATCAGGGAACTGCGACACTACCGGTGTGCATACTGCAGCGCATGCAGTGGGAGGCGCGGGTGCTGTTGAAGACAGACAGGGGCGCCATCATGGCACCGTTTCGCTTTCATACCGACAAGAGCAGCGCCAGCCAGTGAGCGGCAAAATCACCCAGATTATTGCTATCGTGGGGCTGGTCATGCTGCTTGCATGGCTGCTGCTTTTCTGGGAGCCTGACGGCAGCGGCGCCGGGTCTTCACTGACGACGGCGCCGGCGGGCGGTGACTTTTCGCTGCAATCCGCGGATGGCCCGGTCAACCTCAGGGAGATGCGCGGCAAGGTGGTCGTACTCTACTTTGGTTATACCTTTTGTCCGGATGTCTGCCCGACATCCCTGTCGCTGTTGTCAGCCACCCTGCATGAACTCACCGCAGAGGAGCTGCGGCAGGTCCAGGTCATCTTTGTCAGCGTCGATCCCGAACGCGACACCCTCGATCACCTCAAAACCTATGCCGGCTATTTTCACGACAACCTCATCGGCGCCACCGGCTCCAGGGAGCAGATCGACGACGCCGCCTCGAAATATGGCGTCGGCTACAACATCATCAAAAATGAGTCAGAGGCCGACTATTCGGTCGACCATACCTCCTACACCTATATCATCGACAAGAATGGCAGGCTGCGCTTTTCATTGAATCACGGGACAGATCCCGAAGAGGTCAGCCGGACGATTCGCAGTCTGCTGTAAATACGCTGATACAGCATCGCGGTCAGACGACCGCTCCTACACAAAACCTGCATCCACATTGAGACAACCTGTAGGAATGGTCGTCTGACCGCGAAATCCCGCACAGCAGATCTCAACTCATCCGGTCATAGAAGCGCAGCCGGTAGAGCAGGCGCCTGTGCCCGGGTGAATCGGTGAATGCCGAGCGGTCGTGCAACACATTGTTGCCGATCAGCCCCTGTCCCGGCTGCAGTGTCGCCCGGTAGATCCAGGGAGAATCCGAGTTCAACAACTCATTCAGTGCGGCGACCGCTTCGAGAGTCAGCGCATCTTCCTTCCATATGATATTGCGCTGGCGTGCGGTATAGCGCATGTGCAGACGACCCTGCCCGTCGATCGAGAAGACCGGGCCGCTGCGATCCGGTCGCACGATCTTGTCATCCACCTCGTTGGCGGGAATCGTCATCGCATCCGGCTGCATCAGGGCGCGAATGTAGTCGGAATTCAGATCGCGCAGATGGAGCCATGCAAGCTCGTGATCCATGATGGCGTTCTCACCCCCCTCCCCGGCTGCCCTTTCACAATAGAGCATCAATCCCCGGATCTGCTGTTCCGGGGTGTTGTAGTAGCCGTCGGTATGCCAGTGAATCGCCCTGTTGGTGTAGGGAATGTAGGTTTTGCGCCAGGCCGATGCATTGGCGACCGTCAGTGCTGTAATACCCACGTCATCGGCGCCCTCGTTGCGATCGAGATGCCGGAGCCCGAAACAGGCGGCAAATTTCATCAACGCCGCTTTATCGACATCGCCCGCGGTGACAAAGATCGCCATATTCGAGCTGGCGCAGCAGCCGGAGACGGCACTGATCTCAGCAGGAGTCGGCCGCTGCAGATCTTTCACCTCGACGATCAGCTCATCCAGCGAAGCGGGAACCTGCATTAACTTCTGCTCACGCCACTGCCGGTAGGCACTCTCACTGTCGGGATGGAACGGGCTGTTGTTCATTGTGATCAATCTCAAAACGACTTTAACACTCCGTGCAAGAGGTGGAAGCGTGATCTTTCAATCGCGGTCAGACGACCGCTCCTACATCTCTATGTTGCACCAAATGGAGGAGCGGTCGTCTGACCGCGATATTGCACAGGGTTATTGTGAACGTAACTATTCAGCATCTCTCTATAGCCAGCAAACAAGTCGCTGCTATTGGGTGTATTTGGAGGAAACGTCGGAGGCATGGATGCCGACGCGAGCCTACATGGAGGTATTCACGGCGTTTTCCGGAAGATATACCCAATTGCAGTGACGATTCTGTATGTGCTGAATAGTTACTAACAGAGTTTCGTACAGGGCCTCGAGGAGCTGGCAGAGCGCAGAGTAAAGGTGATCATCACGATGTGCAATATCAGCGTAGTGCCTGCCTGGAATGATTGTAACCTCAGGAATCTTTCTCACAAGACCCAAGTCGCAGGTCTTAAGAGGAAAACACAATAGGATTTCATGAATGACAAGCTTGCCGAAGAATAAAACAAAATTGGTCTGTACCATTGGTCCTGCCTCTGATTCTCCCGGGATGCTCGAGAAAATGATTGAATCAGGAATGAATGTGGCCAGGTTGAATTTTTCCCATGGGGATTTTGCAAGTCATGGAGAGGTAATAAAGAGGATCAGAGCCGCTTCCGAAAAGAGTGGTCAACAAGTTGCTATCCTGGCTGATTTGCCCGGGCCCAAGATGCGCATTGGTGACCTGGCAGAGGAATTTGTCATCCTTGAGAAGGGTGCACGCTTTACCCTGACAACGAAAGAGATCGTCGGGACTGTAGAACGTGTTTCGATCACCATGAAGGAGCTGCCAGGTGTGGTCAAGAATGGTGACACGATATTTCTCAACGATGGTCTCATAGAGCTTCGGGTTGAACAGGTTAGTGGAGAAAAAATCCACTGTATCGTTATCGTTGGCGGCAGGCTCCGTTCCAGAAAGGGATTGAATATTCCAGGTGTGGATCTCGGGATCAGTGCTTTTACTGCACGAGACCGTGAATGCCTGCAGTTTGCCCTGGAGAACGGTGTCGATGCAGTTGGTCAGTCTTTTGTCAACTCGGCGCAGGATGTGGAGGATGTCCGGTTAGCAGCTACGGAAATGGGGTTTCATCCCTTTATTATCGCCAAGATAGAACGGGCGGGTCTTCTGGAAAATATCGATGAGATACTCGAGGTCACGGACGGCATAATGGTGGCGAGGGGGGACCTCGGTGTAGAGATCCCGATTGAAAAGATTGCTGTTGTCCAGAAGAAAATTACAGCCCGGGCCAACCTGTTTGGCAAGCCGGTGATTACAGCAACCCAGATGCTTGAATCCATGATAGGGAACCGAAGACCTACCAGGGCTGAAGCTACGGATGTGGCAAATGCCATCCTTGATGGCACAGACTGCGTGATGCTTTCAGAAGAAACAGCTATGGGGAACTACCCGCTGGAGGCAGTGCGGATGCTGGCAAAAATTGCCGCAGCCACTGAACCAAACCGTTCAAACAGGCATTTCGAATTTGTTCTGAAACCCCAGGTGAAAGACTATACTCCCTCCATCGTAGACATGATAACGGCCAGCATCGAGAAAATATTTGCCAGAGTTGATTCACCGGCAGGTGTTCTGGTTCCTACCTCTACAGGTTTTATGGCCAGGAGTCTGACACGTTTCCGTCTGCCAGTCTGGATTATTGCAGTGTCCGGTTCAGTGAAAACATATCGGGACCTGATGTTTTCCTATGGGGTGTATCCGGTCCTGGAGGCGCACCAGCCAA
>JBDLII010000023.1:0-18972 GCA_039714995.1 Pseudomonadota bacterium | reverse complement strand
CGTTGCACTACTGATGTCGCTGTCGATGCCCTCCCCACCTTCGAGACCATCCCTGCCCAAGGTGTAGATTTCGTATTCGCTGCCGTCACGACCCGGGCTGATATAGAAATAATCGCGCTTCCAGGGGTCTTTTTTCATCTTCTTGATATGTTTTGGAACCAGCACGGCAAGTCCCTCATCCGTTGTCGGATATTGATAATGCTCCAGCTTGTAAAAGTCGAGCGCCGCACCAAAGGTGTCGATATCACTGTTGATCTTGGTCAGCTGCGCCTGTTCGGGTTTGTCCATCACCTCGACAGCCACAAAGGTGCCCATGATGGCGATGATGACCAGCACCACCATGACCTCGATCAGTGTAAAACCTGATTGCCTGCTCTTGTTGCGTTTTTTCATTTCCTGAATACCAAATATATGAAGTGAACTCTATCCTCTTACGGTGCAATGCGCTGCGCAAATTGCACCCTACGGCCTTAAAACCTAAAACCTAAAACCTCTCTACACCATACTGTTCATCTTGAAGATCGGCAGCAACACCGCCAGTACGATCAGCATAACGACTGTACCCATCACGACGATCATCAGCGGTTCGAGGATGCCGACCAGTGACGAAACCATTGCCTGCAGGCTGCGCTCCTGCCCCTCGCCGGCGCGTTCCAGCATCTCGGGAAGATTGCCCGCCGCCTCTCCACTGGCGACCAGGTTCAGCGTCATTGGTGAAAAGTAGCCGGTATTCGTCAACGAGTTGCCGATACTGGCCCCCTCCCTGACGCGCCGAGAGGCGGCCATCAGGGCATCACGAATCGGCAGACTGCCGAGCACATGCGCAGCAATCATCATCCCCTGGGTAGCCGAGACGGTGCTGCTCAATAGAATACCGTAGGTGCGTAAGAATCTGGAGGTATTGACCTCGCGGATAACACGGGAGACCAGCGGCAGTGTCAATAATAGCCGCTGCACGCGCTTCTTGAAGTTCTCACGTTTCATCGCGGTCGAGAAGAGCAGGATCAGCAGCACGATGCCCAGCAGCAGGAAGACGCCATACTGCTGCAGAAAATCGCTGGTGCTGATCATGATGCGCGTCAGCAGCGGCAGCTCCTGACCGATATGCTCGAAGGTCTCCACCATCTTCGGCACAACAAATACCAGCAGTCCGACGATGACCAGCAGTGCAACAACGCTCACAACGGCAGGATAGATCAGCGCCAGCTTCACCTTTTGGCGGGTGGCGTTCGCCTCTTCGGCATAGTCGGCCAGCCGTTCCAGAACGATCTCGAGGCTGCCCGACTGTTCTCCCGCCTCAGCGGTTGCCGCGTAGTATTCAGGAAAGGCCTGCGGGAACTGGCGAAATGCATCAGCAAGCGACGATCCTTCCGTCACGCGGGAGCGCAGGGCCGTGAACAGATGCTGCTGCCACCTCTTGTTGCTTTGCGAGGAGAGTACGCCCAGCGCTTTCTCGACTGGCAGGCGCGAACGCAGCAGAGTCGCCAGCTGACGGGTGAACATCGAAAGATCGGTCGGGTTGAGACGGCGATCGACGGCCGAGCGCTTTTTTTCCCTTGAAGTCGTGGTTCCCGACAGGGCGGAGCGATTGCCGCGCACCTCCTCCATGGAGACCGGGTTCAAGCCATCACTGCGCAGGCGCTGTCGCAGGTGCCGGGGTGAATCTGCTTCCCAGACGCCCTTCTGGATGCGTCCCTTCTGATCCAGCGCCTGCCATGAGAATGCAGCCATCTACACAACTACTCCTTCGAGCGCGGACACTGTGCTATTCAACCCCGCCAGCAGTGTCATCCTCGAGTCCGGCGACGCGCACCACCTCGTCCAGCGAGGTGCGGCCATCCAGCACCAGCTGCAACCCCATCTGTTGAAGGGTGTCGCTCTTGGTACGGCTGTGCTCCAGCATCTCCTGCTCGCTGGCCTGGGAGTGGATCAGGCGCTGCAATTTGCGGTCGATATGGATGAATTCGTAGATTCCCGTCCGCCCGTAATAGCCGCTGTAGTTGCAACTACGGCACCCTTTGGCCTTGTAGATCAACGGCGCCTCATCACAACCGATGCTCATCAGCTGGCACTCCGCCTGATCGGCAATGCTTCCCTCCCTGCAATCTTCACACAGCAGCCTCACCAGCCGCTGCGCCATCACGGCATTGAGACTGGATGAGAGCAGAAAGGGCTCGACGCCCATATCGCGCATGCGGGTAATGGCGCCAATGGCCGTATTGGTGTGCAGGGTCGAGAAAACCATGTGTCCGGTAAGACTCGCCTGGACGGCAATCTCTGCGGTCTCCAGGTCGCGGATTTCGCCGACCATGATGACATCCGGATCCTGGCGCAAAATGGAGCGCAGGCCGGCGGCAAACGTCATGCCAATGCTGCTTTTTACCTGTGTCTGGTTGATGCCGTCAATGTAGTATTCGATCGGATCCTCAACCGTCATGATGTTGCGGACCTGATCGTTGAGGTTGCCGAGCATGGCGTAGAGACTGGTGGTCTTGCCTGAGCCGGTCGGGCCTGTCACCAAAAAGATGCCGTGCGGTTGCTGGATCTCGTATTCGATGCTGCGGCGGATCGCCTCCGGCATCCCCAGGTGCTTCAACTCGAGTCTTCCCGCCTGTTTGTCAAGCAGGCGCATGACGACCTTCTCGGCATTCGCCGAGGGGATGGTGGAGACGCGCACATCCACTGCCCTGCCGCCCAGCTTCAGCGATATACGGCCATCCTGCGGCAGACGCTTTTCGGCGATGTCCAGTTTTGCCATGACCTTGATGCGCGAGATGATCGGCAACGCCAGCTTGCGTTCCGGCTGCAGCACCTCCTTCAACGAGCCGTCGACGCGAAAACGGATGCGCAGCCTCTTCTCGTAGGGCTCGATATGGATATCGGAGGCGTTATTGCGGATGGCTTCAGTCAGCAGGGCATTGATCAGGCGGATGATGGGCGCATCGTCAGCGCTCTCCAGCAGATCTTCCGGCTCCTGGATTTCGTCAACCAGGCGATGCAGATCGAGTTCGGAGTCCAGCCCCTCGACATCACTCATCGCCGAAGTGGCGTTCTGCTCCTGCTGCGACTGCAGCAGGCGGTTGAACTGCTGCTCATCGACAACCCGCAGAGGCGTCTTTGTCGCCAGCAAACGCCGCACCTCCGCATAGTAGCGCGGCTTGTAGTCTGGCCTGGCAATGATCACCTGCTCGTCACTCTCGTCATCCAGGATGAGGCCGAAGCGGCGTGAAAAGCTATAGGAGAGCCGCTTCTGCTGCTGGCTCTCTTCATCAGGCGCATCGGCTTGCGGCTCAAGAATAACTGGCTCTACTGTGATCTGCTCCTGCATTAGTGTGACCAGACCTCGAACTCCTGCTCGACATAAACAGGATACTCAGTAGGAATCATCTTGCTGTCTTCGATGACATGCCCGCTATCGTCACGGGGCTTCATCAGCGGCTGCTCGGCTTCGCCGATCAGTGGCACGCCCTTCTGGTACTTGTCAAGCTGGGCCTCGCGCATCGCGCGATAGCGTTTGCCGGTGGCATGCAGGTTCTGACGATTGTTGCGCAGAATGGTTGGCTGGATGAAGAGCATCAGGTTACGTTTCGATTTGTTCGTGCCACGGTGCGTGAACGCCTCTCCCAGTATCGGGATATCGCCAATGAAGGGGATACGCTGTTCGGTCTCTGTCACCACGTCATCGATCAGCCCGCCAAGCACAAGGATGCTCTTGTTATCGACGATCACGTTGGTTTTAATCGTGCGCTGGTTGGTGATGATCTCTCCGCGGCCCAGGTTCGCCGTCTGCTGTTGATTGATGTTGGAGATCTCCTGGTCGATGCTGAGCTTGACGGCATCGCCCTCACTGATCTGCGGCGTGATTTTCAGCGTGAGTCCCACGTTCTCCCGTTCGATCGTCTGGAAGGGATTGGTCGGGTTGGACCCGTCACCGGTGCTGGTAAAGGAGCCGGTGACGAAAGGCACCTCTTGGCCGACTGTGATCTCCGCTTCCTCGTTGTCCATCGTCAGCAGGCTCGGTGTGGAGAGGATATTGACGTCCGAATCGTTGTCGAGCGCGCGTCCCAGGGCGAGAAAGGAGTAGTCTCCACCGCTGATCAATCCCACGATCGAACCTACCCCCAGTTGCGAAAATTCTGAAAAAACGGAGCTGTCATCCTGGTTGATGTTGATGTCAGTGTCATCGTCGACAGTGTCGCGGACGACATCAAGAAGATCGTTGTTTGCCGAAATCCACTGTATGCCGAGCTCGGCATCCTTGACGCGAAACAGCTCGGCGATAATCACCTCGACATGCACCTGGGCGCGGCGGACATCCAGCTTGCTGATGATGCTGCGCAAGTCGCTCATCTTGTCCGGGCGCGCGGTGATGATCAGGCTGTTGGTCTGCTCATCGGCCTGTACCGATGTCAGCTCGGGAGCAGCTCCTGGCTTGCCCTTGGCGGGTGCTCCCGGAGTGCTACGCTCGGATGCCAGCTTCTCGATGATCGGCGCAAGGTCCGCCGCATTGGCAAAGCGCAGCGAAACGACATGGATATTGCGGGTATCCTTGACCTGCGAATCGAGACGTCTGACGATGCGCGCGATCTTCTCGCGAAAGCCCTTGTTGCCGGAGACCAGCAGCGAGTTGGTGCGGGTATCGGCAACCAGTTTGCTGCCTCCCTGCCCGGCTGCGCCCTTTCCACCCGCCCTGGTTCCGGAGGCAACCAGCGTCTGCAGCGTCTTGACGATCTCGGAGGCGTCCGCATGATGCAGTTTGATGGTGTCGATCTGCGATTCCGCCGCCTGGTCCAGTGTCTCGAGCATATCGTGGATCTTGTTGATGGTGCGTTTGCTGGCCGCAACGATCAGGCTGTTGGAGTTCGCATGGGCCGCAAGGTGCCCCTCCTTCTCCACCAGAGGGCGCAAGATCGGCACCATCTGCACGGCGGGGACATGCTTGACGGGGATAACCTGGACCTCGACCTCATGACTGGAGATATCGGAGCGGACGCTCTCGCTGAAGGTTGCATGCTCCCGTTCGCCGCTGGCTGGAAGAATCTGCACAATCTCTCCCTCGTCAACGGCGATAAAACCATGTGTCTTCAGGATCGTCAGAAAGGTCGAATAGAGTTGTTCGCCATCGATGGGCTCAGCGGAGATCACAGTCACCTTGCCCTTGACACGTGGATCGACCAGAAAATTTCTGCCGGTCACCTTGGAGACCATCTCGGCAACTTCGCGGATATCGGTATCCTTGAAGTTGATCGTGACGCGCTCTTCAGCCAGCGCTGGTGTTGCCACTAGCAGGAAAAACAGGAAACCAGCCAGCACGATGAAAATTCGCTTCATCAGTCGATTACTCCAGTACAACATTCAAATCACGCTGCTTGCCGCCGCGTTCTATCGTCAAGTCGACCATGGCGCCAGTCGCCAGTGACTCGATCACCTCGGTTAGCTGCTCCGGGTCGGTGATGGCGAGGCCATTGACGTTCATCAGGATGTCCCCGGCTCTCAGGCCGACACTGGTAAGCAGTTCACGATCCTTTCCATGGCGCAAACGATAGCCATAGAGCTCTCCGTTACGCTGTACCGGGGAGGCGGAAACGACATCGGCAAGCGAGAGCGGATTCTCCTGCAGATCGCTTCTGTACTGCTCAAGTTTCACCCGGGTCTCATCATCAACCTGGTGTGAGACTGTCTCCGCAGCGCCTGGCTGGCTGTCTGAAACCGGCTCCACGGACACTTCGGCTTCCGGCTCCTGCAGGATATGGGCCTCACGCTCCTTTGCCCGCAGTTCGTCGGCGGGAATCAGGTAAAATACTCTCTCAGCACTGCCATCCGTTGCAGTAAAGGCCCTGGGGCTGATCGCCTTGACGGTCACGCCATCCTTGATCTCTTCGCCGGTTTTCAGAACCCTGGTCTCGCCGCCCTCCCTGATACTGACAAAGGAGTGCCGCGGATCGGTGGAAACCATTGCGCCAATCAATGTGACATCCAGTTTTTTCAGGACCCCCGGTTTTTTGGGTTTTCTGGCCAGCGGTTTTTTGACGGCAGCTTTTTTGACAATCTCCGCCTTGCCAAACAGCGGTATCGTATTCCAGTCAATCACAGTCGCTGCAGGCCGGTCGGTGGATGTGACTACCTCACTGTCGATACCGGCATCGATCGTTGCGCTATCAAACAGCGTCCACGTCAATTTTGCCAGCTGCGCGGCGATCAACAGCAGCAGCAGGGCAATCAGCACCGAGGGAATCACAGCGGCAACATTTCCGCCAGGCAGGCTCATCAACCGTTTCCTAGGATTTTCACTTTAACTTATTAAAACACGTGCATTATATCGCAAAGAGGTTTTGGCAAGAGTGTTAAGTTTTAGGTTTTAACTTTTAGGTGGACATACATTGGATGCGATACCTCATCCTGCTCAGCATTCAGGTCAGCTTGGACGATGAAAAGTAACATAATGAGTAACTATTCAGCATCTTTTCAAATTCGCAAATCCAGTCACTGCTATTGGGTGTATCTAGAGGAAACGTCGGAGGTATGGATGCCGACGCGAGCCTACATGGCCGGTTCATGTTCCTTACGGAACCGGCATTTCCCACATCCCTGTGGGTCAGAGGTATTTACGGCGTTTTCCGGAAGATATGCCCAATAGCAGTGACGATCACAGATGTACTAAATAGTTGCTGAATAGTTACCATAATGTTTCCATAGGTATTTGTCTCCTTCACCTCATTGCGTGAGATTTCCGCGTTTCCTGTCAGTGACTCGAATACCTAAAACCTAACACCTAAAACATTTCTATCTTGACGCCTTTGAGTCCGGTCATCTCGAGCAGGGCCTGGCTCTCTTTGCGGGTGAGGGAACGCCACTTCCCTGCCTTGACGCTGCTGTCGAGGATGACGGGGCCGAAGCGCACCCTTTTCAGGCGATTGACCCAGGCGCCGACAGTCTCCCACATACGTCGGATTTCACGCTTGCGGCCCTCCATGATAACGACATGGTACCAGCGGTTCGTTCCCTCTCCGCCCGACTCGACAATCTCCTCAAAACGTGCGGGGCCATCATCGAGCTGAACGCCATTAACCAGTCGCTCCAGCATCTCTGTCGATACCTCTCCATGCACACGCACGGCATATTCCCGTTCGATCTGCGTGGATGGGTGCATCAGGCGGTTTGCCAATTCACCATGAGTGGTCAACAGCAGCAAACCGGCGCTATTGATATCGAGGCGCCCAACCGCTATCCAGCGTCCTTTGGAGAGAGCGGGCAGCTTCGAGAAAACCGTCGGACGTCCCGAATCATCCCGTCGGGTGACAATTTCACCTTCCGGCTTGTTGTAGATAATGATGTGATGGACATCATCCTTGAGCCGTTTATGGCTGACCATGCGGCCATCCACCTTGACATGGTCTTCGTCGTTGATGCGGTCACCGAGGCGCGCCAGCTGGCCATTGACTGTGATGCGGCCATCCCTGATCCATTGTTCGATGGTCCGCCGGGATCCCAGGCCAGCATTTGCCAGCACCTTTTGAATACGCTCCCTTGTGCTCATTGCAGCAGCTGTTCCGGCGTGTCACGATCACCGGCTTCCGGTTGCTGTCCAGCAGCTGCCTCGGGCTGTCCCGGGCCTTCAGGATCAGGCAGATCCAGCTCTGGATTGATGACATCGATCTCCTTGATCTCCGCCAGAGGCGGCAGATCGTCAAGTCCCTTCAACGCAAAATAGTCCAGAAATTCACGGGTGGTTGCATAGAGTGAGGGCCGTCCCGGTACATCCCGCTTGCCTACCACGCGAATCCACTCTCTCTCCAGCAGGGTCTTGATAATATTGGTGCTGACGGCAACACCACGCACAGCCTCGATTTCACCGCGGGTTACCGGCTGCCTGTAGGCAATCAGCGAAAGTGTCTCCAGCAGTGCACGCGAGTAGCGCGCCGGTTTCTCATTCCACAGGCGTGAAATCCAGGGCGCATACGCCTTTCGCACCTGGATGCGCCAGCCGCTACTCACCTCCACAATCTCAATACCGCGCTCCTGATAGAGCTGCTGCAGCTGCTCAATTGCCTCAACAAGCTGCTGCCGCTGTGGTTGTTCATCATCCAGAAACAGCATCAGCAGGCAGTCGAGACTCAGTGGTTTGCCCGCCGCAAGCAGGGCGCCCTCGACGATATTGCGGATATGTTGATTACTCTTCATGCATCTCCCGCGCCTTGACATGAATGACGCCGAACGCATCGACCTGCACCAGTTCGATCAGGGTCTCCTTCATCAGCTCGAGTACAGCCATAAAGGTCACAACGACTCCCATGCGCCCCTCGCGCAGCTCAAACAGTTCGGTAAAGGCTGTAAAACCGTTCGACTGGACGTTGGCCAGCACATGCGACATGCGTTCACGCACACTTAACACTTCGCGCTCGATCTGGTGACTGCTGAAGAGATCCGCCCGCCGCAGCACTTCATGAAAAGCAAACAACAGCTCTTTGAGATCCACATCCGGCAAGGGGTGTTCGCAGTGTTTGTCAGGCACCGCCACATCGGCCTGATGCAGGTCACGCTCCAGTCGTGGCAGTTCGTCGATATCCGCCGCCGCCTGCTTGAAACGCTCATACTCCTGCAGCCGCCGCACCAGTTCAGCGCGTGGGTCGCCCTCCTCTTCATCCTCATGGCTGGGTCTTGGCAGCAGCATGCGCGACTTGATCTCGGCCAGCATGGCGGCCATCACCAGGTACTCGGCGGCAAGCTCCAGCTGCATATCCTTCATCAGGGCGATGTAGTCAATATACTGCCCGGTGATGTCGGCAATCGGGATGTCGAGAATATCGAGATTCTGCTTGCGGATCAGGTAGAGCAGCAGGTCGAGAGGACCCTCGAAAGCCTCGAGAAAGACCTCCAGCGCATCGGGCGGAATATAGAGATCCTTCGGCGGTTCGAGCAGCGGCTCGCCCTGCACCATGGCGAAGGGCAGCTCCTGTTGCTGCTGCGGAGGAGTCTGCGGCCCCACCTCAGAGCAGCTCCAGCGACATCACATGCCTGACGACATCCATGGTTTCGCGCGCCTCGTCACGTGCGGTTTCACAGCCTTCATTGATAATGTTGCGCACCACGTCGGGCTGCTCTTCGAACTCCCTGGCACGCTCCTGCATGGGACGCAACTCCTCGAGCACGGCATCGATGACCGGCTGCTTGCAGTCGACACAGCCTATCGAGGCCGAGGTGCAGCCCTGCTGCACCCAGTCACGCATCGCATCATCTGAGTAGACCGCGTGGAACTGCCACACCGGACACTTCGAGGGAGTACCCGGGTCCGTTCTGCGGATCCGTGCAGGATCCGTCGGCATGGTGCGCAGCTGCTTGCTGAGCTCATCGGCGTCAGCACGCAGCGAGATGGTATTGCCGTAGGATTTCGACATCTTCTGGCCATCCAGACCCGGCATTTTCGACGCTTTGGTCAACAGCGGCTGGGGCTCCGGCAGTATCACCTTGCCACCACCCTCGAGATAGCCGTAGAGGCGGTCCTTGTCTGCAACGGTAATATTCTGCTGCCCTTCGAGCAGCGCCCTGGCAGCCGCCAGCGCCTCATCATCCCCCTGCTCCTGCCAGGCATTGCGGTAGCGCTGATACAGCCTGGCGCTCTTCTTTCCCATCTTCTTCATGGCCGTCTCCGCCCTGGCGGCGAAATCGGTCTCGCGCCCGAAGATGTGGTTGAAACGCCGCGCAACCTCGCGCGTCAGTTCCACATGAGAGACCTGGTCTTCTCCGACTGGAACCAGGCCTGCCTGGTAGAGCAGAATGTCCGCGCTCTGCAGCAGCGGATAACCGAGAAAGCCGTAGGTTGCGAGATCCCGCTCTTTCAGCCTCTCCTGCTGATCCTTGTAGCTTGGTACGCGCTCGAGCCAGCCCAGCGGCGTGATCATCGACAGCAGCAGGTGCAGTTCGGCATGTTCGGGAACGCGGGACTGGATGAAGATGGTCGCCTCGTTGGGGTTGACGCCTGCGGCAAGCCAGTCGATCACCATCTCATGCGTGCTTTGGGGAATACCGCTCGGGTCGTCATAGTGGGTGGTCAGGGCATGCCAGTCAGCAACGAAGAAAAAGCAGCGGTATTCATGCTGCAGTTCCACCCAGTTCTTCAAAACACCATGATAGTGACCAAGGTGCAGACGTCCTGTTGGCCGCATGCCTGACAATACACGGGCATGACGGGAAGCGATCTTGTTCAGTGAGTTGTCGGAAGCCATAACCCTCTTTAGTTCAAACCGATAAGTGTAAAGACCGTAGTGTTGATGACACGCATCATGGCGAAAAGTACTGGGCTCAGGATGCCGGTAAACAGCAGTCCGAGGATAATAAACAGGCCATAGGGCTCCATCTTTTCAAATGCCTGCGAGAGATTCGGCGGCAGCCAGGCGTTGAGTATGCGTCCGCCGTCCAGCGGCAGCAGCGGCAGCAGGTTCAGTGCCGCCAGGATCGAGTTGATGAGAATGCCGAACCCGGCCATGGCGCCAACAAAGCTGCTGAAGTAGTACTCGGGTCCCGCCACCGATACTATCAGCTTGATGACCAGCGCCCAGCCAAGCAGCATCAGCAGATTGGATGCCGGACCGGCAAAGGCAACCAGCGCGGTATCACGACGGACGTTGCGCAGCGCTGAAAAGTTGACCGGTACAGGCTTCGCCCAGCCGAACGCAAAGTTGAACCCGCTGAGGATATAAACGGCAATGGGAACCACGATGGTTCCCAGCGGATCGACATGTTTCAGCGGGTTGATGGTCACGCGCCCCAGCATATAGGCGGTATTGTCTCCCAGGCGATGGGCGCTCCAGCCATGCGCCGCTTCATGCAGTGTGATCGCCAGCAGCAGCGGAAGCGCCGCGGCCGCGATGGTCTGGATGGATGTCAATTCGTTCATGCGGAGAGATTATACCCGACAGGCGACGGCGGAATGAATACCGAGCATCCGGTGCAATGCGTGAAATTGATGATGCCCTGCGGCGTGACTGGTTTGGAAGGAGCTTACGCCCGCACTTCCCGGCGGGCGGGAAGTGCGGTACAGCAGCAGTGGATTACTTGCAGTTTTTGGTTGCAGGCGCTGCTGCCTTTGCGGCTGGAGCAGCTGCTCTGGCAGGCGCCGGGCTGTAGCGACGCGGACCATAACCGTAGGAACGTCCATAGCCATATGGACGACCGTAGCGGCCGCCAGAGCTGCGGCTGTCCCAATTGCTGCGGTTATCCCAGCGATTGTCCCAGCGATTGTCCCAGCGGTTGTATCCATCGCCTTCCCAGTTGCCGTAACCATCGCCCTCCCAGTCGACATCGGCATCGGCATCGGCATCCATGTGGAAGCTGCCACGGCCACGACCGCGGCCGCGGCTACGGCCGGACATATCTCCACGGCCGTAGCCGCGGTTGTACATATTGTTGTTCCAGTCGTTGCGCCAGTCATTGTCCCAGTCGCCAGTCCAGTCCTTGTCATCATCCCAGAACTCGGCGGACGCGGCTGTTGATGCGAGGAGCGCTGCGGCCGCAGCGATTTTCAATACATTTTTCATAAGTTAATCTCTAGAGTGAATGTTTAAGGTTTTGCAGGCGGCTTGCTTGTATAAGGGAAACAACACAAGTAGTGATTACTTATGATTATTAACCTCCTTATTCCATGTAGAAATTCTATTTTCCCTGTTCCAGCTGGATTGACAAATCTCACTCACCGCTTGCAGGCTAAATGTAACCTATTATCGCGCCCCGGTCTATTGCAGATATCAATCCAGTAGGAATAGTCGGTCGTTGGCAAAACTCAGTTAAAAATCTTCATCCTCAAAACTGCCATCCCTGATGTCAAACTCTCTTTTTTGCAGCCAGGTGTCGCGCTGGAAGGCATAGGGGTCAAGCGCCGCCTGCTCGATAATGTCCGTGACAACCAGCAAGTCACTGCGCAGACTGACAGCACGGACGACAAACAGGCCAACGACAATCTCAACCTCCGGCGCATACATCACCGGGTCCACCGCCAGGTCACCGAGAAAGCCGACTCCATCACGCACAGATGCAGGGCCGAACAGCGGCAGCACCAGGTAGGGGCCGGATGGTACCCCCCATTTTCCAAGCGTCTGGCCAAAATCCTCGTAATGTTTCTCCAGTTTCATCAGCGAAGCGACATCAAACAAACCTGCCAGGCCGAGGGTGGAATTCACCACCACGCGACCGCCGTCAGTGAGGGCATGTCTGAATTTACCCTGCAGCAGATTGTTAATGGCGATGCCAACATCACCGAGGTTGGCGAAAAAGTTTTTCACGCCTGTCGTGACAGGCCGGGGAAGCAGATCCTCAGAGTGAGTTGCCAGCGGCTTTAAAAAGATGCGATCAAAGCCCTGGTTGAAACGAAAGATTTTCCTGTTGACATCTTCCCAGGGATCAGCGTTGGAACCTGAGTGGGGATCGACCCGGTTTTCCGCCGGCAAAGCCTGTGTCGGCAGCACCAACAACAGCAGGAAAACAGACACTTTTATCATGGCATTGTTACCAATTATTGTTGTTGTCAAGCTTCTTGTATGAATCCGGAGAGCAGCGACTGCCTGACTGTTGTCATGCTATTCCTTTCCATAGTGTCAATCAAGCCGATCTGCTATTCTGCGCAGCATGATCGATTATAACCCGCTCATTGCCGGCAGATTCCGCGGCTTCCTTCCCGTGGTGGTGGATGTCGAGACAGGAGGATTCAACCCTGAGCAGGATGCATTGCTGGAAATCGCTGCTGTTACCCTGCGTATTGACAGCGACGGGTTGCTGGAACGGGCGGAGACCATTCACAGTCATGTATTGCCTTTCGATGGCGCCAACCTCGATCCCAAGGCGCTGGAATTCAATGGCATCGATCCGCAGAACCCCTTGCGCGCCGCTCTAATAGAGAAGGAGGCGCTGCGGCACTGCTTTTTGCCGATTCGCCATGCCATCAAGGCAAGCGGCTGCAAACGGGCGATCCTGGTAGGACACAATGCAACCTTTGACCTCGGTTTTATCAATGCCGCCGCCAGGCGAAGCAATATCAAACGCAACCCCTTCCACCCCTTTTCCACCTTCGATACCGTCAGCCTGGCGGGACTGGCCTATGGCCAGACTGTGCTGGCCAAGGCGGCTGATGCCGCCGGCATGGAGTGGGATCACCGCGAGGCGCACTCGGCGATTTATGATGCCGAGGGGACCGCAGAGCTCTTTTGCCGCATCGTCAATCGCTGGAAAGCCTGTGTCGGATTTGATCTGCAGGCACCACAGGCATAACGCCGTAGTTTTTTACCACGGAACACACGGACCACGCAGAAAAAAGATCATCACCTGGCATGTCGGTGTCATGTCGTGCTTCGCAAAGTTGTGCACAATCTACGGTAAATACCTTCCGTGTAGTCCGTATGTTCCGTGGTTTCAGAATGATTTTTCACCCACGCCTTGCCGGATCGAGCTGATCCTGACGCACTTTCGCGGTAAAAAAGCCCTCGTCGGCTTCATCCGCATCCACAGGGTTGTCTTCGGCATCGAGCAGCGGCATATCGAAATCATTCCACCCCTTGAGACCGCCCTTCAGCGAGGCGACATTGCTGAAGCCCAGGATTTCCAGCGATTTGGCGGATAGCAGGCTGCGGTGTCCGGAGCGGCATACCACCACCACTTCGCGCTGGCGCGCCTGTACCAGTTCGGGGATGGTCTCCTCGAAATCCCATTCGCAGCAGGACTCCAGGATGCCGCGCGGGGCACAGATCGAGCCGGGGATCCGCATCACGTCATATTCGCTCTGCTCGCGCACATCGACCAGCAGGATATCGCTATTCTGCTGCATGCGCTCTTCGAGATCCCAGGGCATATGCTCCGGGATGTCGCCGATCCACTCGCGCATCAGTTCAACAAATTTTTGCATTGTCAGGTTTTTAAGTTTTAGGTTTTTAGTTTTAGGTCGCTCCCAGATAACCTTTGCAGCGTATTAACATCCACTTAAACTAAAGAGGGTTGAGGGAGATTTTTATTCCACCGTACAGGCATTGTGTTTGACCGCCATCACCGCCGCCTCTACGCGGGAGTGGACCTCCAGCTTGCGAAGAATCGCCTTGACGTGTAGTTTTACCGTGCCATCCGAAATGCCGAGATCGCGGGCAATCACCTTGTTGCTCTCCCCCTCGGCAAGGTGGCACAGGATCTCACGCTCTCTCGGCGTCAGTTCGGAAAAGTGATCGCTCTCGTTTTTCTCCGCCAGCTCCTCTTCATCCTGCCGCACGGCCGCCCGCGCCAGCACCGCAGTCAACTCCTTCGAGATCACAGTGCCGCCGCCGACGATCTCCCTGAGCGCATCGATCAGCTCATCCGGCTCCATATCCTTCAGAAGATAGCCGTTGGCGCCCTGTTGCAGTGAGTTGAGAACATCCTGCTCGTCCTGGCTGGTGGTAAGCAGCGTAATCGGCATCCGCGGATGATCCTCACGCAGACGTTTGAGGACATCGATACCGTTCATCAACGGCATGCGCATATCCAGCAGCACCACGTCTGGCTGCTGTTCGCGCGCCAGGCGAATCCCCTCTTCACAGTCGCCGGTCGCCGCCAGCACTTCGATATCACGGCGCTCCAGCAGTTCACGCAGACCAAAGCGGAACAGCGCATGATCATCAATCAGCAGCACTCTCATCTTTTTGTTTCCATAATTGAAATTTGATTCATTTGTTATGCTGAGTGATCAAGGGTTGCCGGTTTCATGTTTCATCGATTCGGGCACATAAAACAGCTCGACGCGGGCGCCCTCCCCGGGCTCGCTCTCAATTTTGAGCTCCCCACCCAGTCTTCTGGCGCGCTCCTGCATAATCGAGAGGCCGATGTGTTCCCCCGGTTTGCCGGAGGGCGTCTCCTCAAAGCCTCTGCCATCATCCTCGATCAGCAGCGTCATGCCGTCGTCGTCGAGATTGAGCAGAATACGCACGGTATTGGCGCCTGAGTGCTTACGGGTATTCGCCAGTGACTCCTGCACGATACGCAGCAGCTGCATCTCCTCGCTGGTGTTCAGCTCCAGATGTCGGCAATTGAGTTGTAAAAAGGGAGCGATGCCTGTCATCTCCTCATAGCGCTGTGCCAGCTTGTGCAGCGCCGGCAGAAAACCCCGCTCCCCGATAGGCGCCCGGAAACTGCCGATCAATGCGCGCACCTCGGTATGCGCCTCGTCCAGGCCGTTGCGAATTCGTTCCAGATCAGCAAATGCAGCTTCCGAATGCTGCTCCTGGCGCATGGTATCGGATAACATGCGCCCCTGAAAACGCAGACTGGCAAGAGTCTGCGCCAGCGAATCATGCAACTCATGCGCCAATGCAGTGCGCTCCTCCATAATGGAGAGGTTCTGGGCCTCTTCGTCAGAGCGCTGCTTGGCCACGGCCATTCCCAGGTGGCTGCCGATGGTTTTCAGCAGATCGAGGATGTCTTCACGCCCGGAGATGCCGGGGGAGTCGACAAAAACAGTATAGATGCCCAGCACATCATCATGATACTCCAACGGAACGGTGACAACATCAATCTCGTCGCTGCCAAACATCTTGCGGCCGTTGATCTTGGAACAGCGCTCGGGATTGTTTTCACACAGGATATTGCCTGGAGAGAGCGCCGTGCCACAGACGCACAACTGCACCGGGAGCATCTCCTTGTCATGCAGCAGGGTATTGTCCAGGCCGATAGTCCCGACCAGGCGCATATTGCCATTGGCGGTGACCAAACGGATGGTCGCGGCGCGCCCATTGAGCATCTCCTTGAGCATGCGCAGGAATCGCAGCAGCAGTTCGTCCAGCGAGGTCGCCCGGTTGATGGTTGCAGCGACATCGTAGAGTATCTTCAGGGATGCCGTCTTTTGCGCCAACCGTCTTGTCTGGCGTTCGACCCTGTTATCCATATCTTCATACAGATCGTACAACTCTTCGTTGATGCTGCCGATATCATGCACCAGTGAAAACAGGGCGCCTTCGTTCTGCATCGTTACCATCGCCCCCGGGCTCCCCTGTGACACGCTGGCGACAGAGTTCTGCAGAAACATCAGTGGCCTGAGCAACTTGTTGTGCAACTGCCTGACACTGAGAAGCAGTCCGGCAACCAGCATCAGCGCAGCAACGACCAGCAAACCCCTGTATTGCCCGGCCCCACCGAGCAGCAGCATGGCAGTAACGAGGCACAGCAGCAGCACGCCTGCCAGCAGCAGGATCAATGGCCACACCACCCTTGCCTCGTACAGGGTAGTGAGAATCTGCCTGTTGATGCTGATGCGGCTGTCACTCACTGACGAATCTCCCCGAGCAGCATTTTCACCACGCTGACACGGCGCCTGTGCAATTCATCACGGATCTCCCTGCCGGCAAATCCGTCTGCCCGAATCTGATCGACCGAGACCCGGCCGGCGGCCTCGTGCAGGCGTTGAAAATGGCGGCGATGCGGCAGCGGCGCATCCTCCCTGCCCGTGCGTCCGCGCAGGTCCGCTTCACAGGCCAGTAAAAAGCGTTCGAAACGTTCAGGGCGGCGAAAGGCATCCAGGGCCTCCAGGGTTTTGACGATGGTCGCTGCGGTAAGCTCGCCGCTGACACGGCGATAGTGACCGTGATAGCGAGTGACCAGCCGCGCCAGATCGGCATAGTCGGAAGGTACCTTGAGACGCTGACAGAAGGTGTCGACCAGGGCCACGCCGCGGCTCTCATGACCGTGATGACATGGCCACATCCCCGGATCTGTCCTTCCTTTGCCAAGATCATGCAGCAGCACGGCAAAGCGGACCCGCGGGTCGTCGCTGAGCAGGGCGGCCTGTCGCAGCGCCAGCATCGTGTGCACGCCGGTATCGATTTCAGGGTGGTGGACACCAGGCTGCGGGACCCCATGCAGCGCAGCGATCTCCGGAAACAGCACCTCCATGGCGCCGCATTCTTGCAGTACCTCGAAGAAGCGCTGCGGCGAAGGCCCGGCCAGCGCCCGCGCAGTTTCGGCCCAAACGCGCTCAGGCACGAGATAATCGACCTCGCCCTGCTCCACCATGGTACGCATCAGGACCCTGGTGCCGCTGTGGATCTCGAAGGCCATGCCTGCAAACCGCGCCGCAAAGCGCGCCACGCGCAGCAGCCTGACAGGATCTTCGCGGAAAGCCTCGGAGACATGGCGCAGCACGCCCATGCGAAGATCCCGTTCTCCGCCGTAGGGATCGATCAGCGCCCCGTTGGCGTCCATCGCCATGGCATTGATGGTCAGATCACGACGTTGCAGATCCTGTTCGAGCGTGACCCCGGGATCGGCGTGAAATTCAAACCCCGTATAGCCATGGCCGCTTTTGCGTTCCGTCCGGGCGAGCGCATACTCCTCCTTGGTCTGCGGATGCAGAAACACCGGAAAATCCCTGCCGACGCGCTGAAAACCCAGCTCGAGCATCTGCTGCACCGTCGCGCCGACGACCACGTAATCCTTGTCCTTCACCGGCTGTTTCAGCAGCATGTCGCGCACCGCGCCTCCGACCAGGTAGACTTTCATGCCTCAAGCTCCATCGCTTCCTGCTGCTGCAGCTCCCACATCGCTTGGTAGTGTCCATGCAGCTGCATCAGCTGCTGATGGGTACCCTGCTCGATGATGCGTCCCTGGTCCATCACCAGGATGCGGTCTGCATCGACGATCGTCGACAGGCGGTGGGCGATCACCAGCGTGGTGTGATTCTCGGCAACCTCGGAGAGCGTCTCCTGGATCATCTGTTCGGTACCGCTATCGAGTGAAGATGTCGCCTCGTCAAAGATCAGGATGCGCGGGCGCTTGAGTATCGCGCGGGCGATGGCGACACGCTGCTTCTCTCCGCCGGAGAGTTTCAGACCACGCTCGCCGACGACAGTCTCCCAGCCGTCTGGCAGCTGCTGAATAAAATGATGAATGTGCGCCATGCGCGCCGCCTGCTCCACCTCTTGCCGCGGCGCATCCAGGCGGCCATAACTGATATTGTAGTAGATGCTGTTGTTGAACAGCACAGTATCCTGGGGCACGATCGCGATGGCGGCTCGCAGACTCTGCTGGGTGACATCGCGCAGATCCTGGCCGTCGATGGTGATACGGCCGGCCGTGATGTCATAAAAGCGGTACAGCAGCCGCGCCAGCGTCGACTTGCCCGCGCCGGAGTGGCCGACGACAGCAACCTTGGCGCCGGCCGGCACAGTAAAACCGAGATCATGGAGTATCCGGCGCTGTGGCTGATAGGAGAAATCGACATGCTCGAAGCGCAGCTCGCCTGCCGTCACCTGTAACTGCCTGGCAGACGCGCCATCCTGAACCTGTGGCTGCTTGTGCATCAGGTCGAACAACCGCTGCATATCCGCCAGCGTGTATTTGATCTGGCGGTAGACGATGCCGAGAAACCCGAGCGGCATGAAGACCTGCATCATCAGGGCGCTCAACAACACCAGGTCGCTGATGGCCATCTCACGGGCGGCCACGCCCGCAGCGGCATACCACATGATCAGCGTCACACCGATAGCAATGATGGCGCCCTGGCCAAAGTTGAGCAGCGACATCGATGTCTGGGTTTTCACGCCCCACTCCTCCCACTCGCTGAGCGTGTCGTCATAGCGTTTCAGCTCGGCTGCCTCGTTGCCAAAATACTTCACCGTCTCGTAGTTGATGAGACTGTCGAAGGCAAGGTTGTTGGCTTCGGAGTCGAGGGTGTTCATCCTGTGGCGAAACTCCATGCGCCACTCGGTAACCGCCAGGGTGAACAGAAAATAGGCGGCGATGGCGCCAAAGGTGATCAGCGTGAATCTGGCATCATAGAGTGTCAACAGCACCCCGCCGACGAGTATGAATTCGACCAGGGTCGGAATGATGCTGAACACCATATAGTTCAATATGGTGCTGGCGGAACGTGCTCCGCGATCGAGGTCGCGGCTGATGGCGCCTGTTTGACGCTGCATGTGATAATTCAGCGACAGGCCATGAAGATGTTGCAACACCTGCGTCGAAAGCCGC